>JAFIET010000001.1 GCA_020832405.1 Balneolales bacterium | reverse complement strand
AGCACCCGTGAGCACATCCCCCGAAAAAAAATTAGCGTGCCCCTGCCGCGCTCACTTCCCGGAGGACCGGGGCGAGGTATTCCCAGAGGTTTGCGGCAATGATGCGGTGGCCTTCTGCAGTGGGATGGATGCCGTCAGGGAGGTTGAGTTCGGGGTTGCCGGCCACATCTTCGAGGATGAAGGGCATGAACACGAGGTCGTGCGCGGCGGCAAGCTCCCGGAAAACGGCGCGGAAGCGGTCGGTGTATTCGGCACCCAGATTCGGGGGCGCCTCCATGCCGGTGAGCACAAGCCGGGCTTCGGGGTTGGCCTGCTTCACCTTGGTTAAAATGCCGTCGAGGTTGGTTTTGGTCACCTCCGGATCGATGCCGCGCAGGCCGTCGTTGCCGCCCAGCTCAAGCACGAACACATCGATGGGGCGGCGCAGCATCCAGTCGATGCGGCGGAGTCCGGCGGCGGAAGTTTCGCCGCTGAGCCCCGCATTTACGACCTCGACCGCGTAGCCCGCTTCGTCGGCTTTGCGCTGAATGTGTGCGGGAAAGGCCTCCTCGGGGTCGAGTCCGAAGCCGGCGGCGATGCTGTCGCCGAAGATTACGACCCGCGGCAGGGGTTCAGCGCCGGCAGGAGCCTGATTTGGCGCGACCGCGGCCCCGGCAGCCGGAGTAATAAGAAATGAAATTAATACCGAGAGGCAAAGAACGAACAGGGTTGCAAAGCGTGGTTTAAACATGTGGGAATCAGCTGGGAGTTAAGTAAGGTTGAGGCGCGCATCACCCTAAAGCAAACGGCGGCACATTATTGCGGGCTACGCGGAATAATCTGAAAAACAAGCCAGAAACGGGTTTCGTTTGACGCTGATTCAAAAGTTTAGTTGCCTAAAGTGTGACAGTAGGGCTAATCAAATCAGAAAAAGAGTGTTAAACTTACTATATTTGCCGCATAAGCCTGCCTGATTAAAAATATCACTTCACTTTTCAGAAAGACCTGAATGTCTTCGAGTAAATTTCAAACGCTGCACGGGATGGTGGATATACTCCCCGGCGAATCCGAAAAATGGAACTGGTTAGAATCGGTAATTCGTGAAACGGCCCGTGAATTTCATTTCAGCGAAATCCGTACGCCCGTTATGGAGCCGACCGAGCTTATTGCGCGGGGCGTGGGTCAGCTTACGGATATTGTATCGAAAGAAATGTTTGGCTTCAGCCGGGGCGAGACGAACTACGTGCTGCGGCCGGAGGGTACGGCGCCGGTTGCGCGGGCGTATGTGCAGCACCGGCTCGATCAGCGGGGCGGGGCGCAAAAATTGTTTTACATAGGCCCGATGTTCCGGGCAGAGCGGCCGCAAAAGGGGCGGCAGCGGCAGTTTCATCAGTTCGGGGCCGAGCTGATGGGCACCGATTCGCCGCTCGCTGATGTGGAGGTGATCCGGTTTATGATGCGGGTGTATGAAAAAATCGGCCTTGCGAACATCACCCTGATGCTCAACTCCGTGGGCGACCCTGAAAGCAGGGCGGCCTACAAAACAGCGCTTCAGGCGTATTTCCGGCCACATCTTTCAAAACTAAGTGAGGTTTCCCAAACCCGCTTTGAGCAGAACCCGATGCGGATTCTGGATTCCAAAGAAGCCGAAGATCAGCCTTATCTCGCGGATGCGCCGCTCATCACCGATTACCTGAACGGACACTGCCGGGAGCATTTTGCCCAAGTGAAGAACCTGCTCACCAACGAGGGCATCTCCTTCACCGAAAACCCGCGGCTGGTGCGCGGGCTGGATTATTACACCAAAACGGCCTTCGAGCTGGTGAGCCCCGATGTGGGCTCGCAGGATGCGCTGGGCGGCGGCGGCCGCTACGACCTGCTCGTGGAAGAAATCGGCGGTGCGCCTACACCGGCCGTGGGTTTTGCCTGCGGCATGGAGCGGCTGATGCTCGCCTGCGAAGCGCTGGGCATCCAAATCGGCGGCGATGCCGCCCTTGATGTGTACCTGGTTTGCCGGGGCACCGAAGCGCAGCGCTGGGCCATGCACGCCATGCCGGCCATCCGGAAAACAGGCCAGAGCTGCACCATGGATTTCTCCGGAAAGTCCATCAAAGCACAGCTCAAAGACGCCAACCGTCAGCAAACGCGCTTTGCCGTAATCGTGGGCGAACAGGAGCTTGCTGACCAGAAATTTACCTTCCGAGATATGCACCAAAGCACGGAAGAAGCCCTTCCGTTTGAAGAAATCCTTAGCCGGCTGGCAACTGCCTGAACCAACCAAATGCCGGTTTCTATCTGCCTGTAACCCAAAAGTTTGCAAACCTTATGAAACGCTGGATTCCGATTGCCTTTCTTGCCCTGATCGCTCTTTTTGCTGTTGCAAATCTTGTACTTACTGAAATGGCTTCACGCGCCCTTAACGAGGCTTACGGCGAAACCCGGCTCGTACAGGACGGCGTTGAGGTGCTTGTGCGTTTTAGTGACAGTAACATTAGTACCCTCTCGCCCCGAATAGGACTGGAGCGGCTGCAGGTCCGCAACCTTGAAACAGGTGATGAATTCCGTGCCCGTTCTTTGGAGTTATTTGTATCGCACGGCGACCTCTGGAGGCTGATCCGCAGCCGGGGTACCGGCGAGCGGCCGATTGTGCGCAACGGCCGCCTCGAACTCCGTGACATTGCTGTTGTGAATGCTGAACAGGAAATGCGCTACACCGCAGGCGCGCTAAATGCAACCGTTAGCGGTGATTTGTTTGAGATGTACGCATTTGTCCGTACCGATTTCCGCAATGTACCCTCTCAGAACCAGACTATCCGGATTAACATGAACGACATCAGGCCCGGTACGGAGCCGCTTCCCTTTATTCCGGCGGAGCTGCCGATTAACCGGCTTGACAGGCTTGTACTGAACATGAACTACGACCAGCAGGCGGATGCCTTCGAAGTGAACCGCTTCGAGATCAGCCTGGGAGCCGACCGCATCACCCTCGACGGCCGCCTCAGCGATGTTTCGGCCATCAGCTCGCTCGGCAGCGATGCCGAAACGGCAGATACCTTTGTGAGGCCGGTACTGAGCGCGCGCATGCGCATTACCCCGGTGAGGCCGCAAATTCCGATTGGCAACGACGGGCTCGCAGTACATTTCCGCAGTTTCGACGCCACTTTTGAGGGTCCGCTCGTTGACGGTTTGAATCCGCAAACGATGCTTGAAACTGCCTTTTCTGAAATAAGCTTCACTATTGATGAACTTAGTATTTTCCCTCCTGAAACTTTCAAAGAAATATACGGGCAGCCGCTTGGCTTCCTCGGTATTTCGAGCGACCGCTTCACCGTGCCGGGTGTGCATGCGGCCTACCGGATAACCGACGACACCGCCTTTATTGAAGAGTTCAGTCTGCAAAATCCGTTTGCTGAAGTAAACCTCACCGGTCAGCTGCTGCGCGACAACAACTCAGGACTCTGGATGTGGGACAGCTCGAACCTGCTCGTGCGCCCCGTAACGCCGGAAAGCGAGAACTTCATCCGCATGTTTACTTCTTTCTTTGAGCTTCGCATACAGCAAACCGAAGGCACTTTCCGGATCCCGCTTAGCGGTTCCCTGCAGTCTCCAAGACTCGAAGGCCTGCGGATGTAAGCCCTAAAGAAAGTTTTTTTCTTTATAAAATATTAAAGGCATTTGGAAAACTGTTCCCTCCCGGGACAGTTCCTCCAAATGCCTTTTTTTATCGGGTTCTGCAGAATTAGTTTACAGCTTTTGGGGTATTATCCCGGTGCCATGCCTTGAAATTTTCGAGGCCTTCCTTATTCATATAGCGGGTCAGGATTTTCTCATCGGTCTTGGTTAGATCGACCAGAATGAGGCCGTCGAGGGCGTCGGCAAAATCAGGATCGATGTTAAACCCAAGCAGTTTGCCGCCGAGCTTCAGATACTGCTTCAGCAGAATGGGCACCCCTTTACAGTCGGGTTCAATATTGGAAACCATTTCTGAGACGTCATCAATATCAATAATAGCGCCGGTATTCTGAGCCGGCTGCCAGCCCTCTTTTTTGGAGGTTTTGAACGGGATGCGCGGTTTCACATCTTTGGCGAGATCGGGCAGAAAATTGCTGACTGTCAGAAATTTAACCATCAGGTTCCGTGAGCTTGTTTCATAATCGTTGCTGATGCTTACCGGGCCAAACAGAATCTTATATTTAGGAAACTGCGCCACAAAATGACCGATACCCTTCCAGAGCAGCAGCAGCGGGGAAAACGAGCGCTGATACGCCGGGCACACAAAAGAGCGGCCCATTTCGAGTGCGGGGTTCAGTTTTTTGAGCAGCCCCGGCTTCATCCGAAACAGGGTTGACGTGTACAAGCCTGAGGCGCCCTGCTCACTGAGAATCTTATCCGTCTGCCCGAGCCTGTAGGCACCGACGAGTTCCTTCTTCTCCCGCTGCCAGACAAACAGATGCAGGTAGTGCTCGTCATAGCTGTCCAGATCGATGGATTTTCCGGTGCCTTCATCCGTATCTCTGAATGAAATTTCCCGAAGCCGGCCAATTTCGCGGATGATGTTGGGAATTTGTTTGAAGGCAGCATAATACACTTCGTACTCGTTACTACTCAGCAGCAGCTGTTCCGGCTCAAAAGCTGCGATATCCTGCTGAAGCTTTTCAACAGGTACGGGGTCGATAATCTTCTCGTATTTCTGCTTTGCGGTTTCGGAAGCAGCTCTCCGGCTTTGTGATTCTTCGGGCTTTTCATCCACGATACTCTGAAGCAGGTAGGTTCGCTGCTTGAGGTAGCGGGTGAGCTCGGGCGTACTGCTGAAGCTCTTCATCTTGGATGCCGAAATCACTTTCCCGAAACGGACCTTTATAGTCATGTTTTCTTTATTGGAAAACTGACGCGGCAGCAGCAGGGTACGAAGCCTCGGGTGGATAAGTCCGGCGGTCTGAAACAGGGGCCCGTTGGCTCCGCAAAAGAAAATCGGGAGCACAGGTGCTTCTGTTTTCTGAATAATCTTTGTAATGCTGTCTTTCCAGTCGGGGTCCCGAATAGCTTTTTCGCCCCAGTTTTTGTGGGAAACCTCACCGGCGGGAAAAACCCCCAGACAGTGGCCATTGCGCAGCAGTTCAATAGCTGCTTTCATGGAAGAAAGGTTTTCCCGAACCGCTTCCCTGGTTTCAAAAGGATTTACGAACAGGAACAGATTCCGTAGTTCAGGGATGCGCTCGAGCATAAAATTGGCCAAAATCTTCGAGTCAGGGCGTACCTGCTGCAGGAGAGAACCTAAGATAACACCTTCAATACCTCCGAACGGATGGTTAGCCACAATCACCAGTTTTCCGGATTTGGGGATTCGCTCAAGTGCTTCCTCATCAAATTCCAGGGTAATATTCATCGCCTCAAGCAGCTTGGTGCTGAAATGCGCATCCCCCGGCAACTCTTTAGCACGCGAGTGAATATCATTAAGCCCTTTAAAATCAAGCATCTTCTCTAAAGGTGCACGAAAGAGCTTCAGCGCCGTGCGCATCACGGTCGACTCAGGCTCGAAGTCCAGTTTAAAGATTTTATCCGAATCGTTCGGGTTTCCCTTCATGCTATCAAAGTATAATGTTGCTAAAAGAAATATGAATTGCCGATATATGTCTTACCCGACAATAGCGTAATTTTCACAATAAGTATAATTGGCCAAATATAAAAGAATTCAGCCTAAAACCATGCCTGCAACGCAGCAGCCTTCTTCTGTGTTTTTGCAGTGTATTGGGTGTGGAATTCGCGTATCAGCAATTGAGAAGCGCCTTATTGTTCCCTAAATTACTAAACTGTCTGATAGCCTAAGCTGCCAAAGCCTGGTCTTAACCTAAATTTAATCAGAATCGCTTTACCGTTCGTGAAAACCATTCTGCCAGCTACCCGCACTCAGCTGCCGGGAACTTCTGAACCTGAAGGTCAATCTCCGGCTAAAACCAACATTTTATTACCTTTATCCGGCAACGGCCCGCTTTCCTACGAGCCGCAGGATGAAGGCAATTTCTCCTTTTCCGAAAAAGTACGGGAAAAAGTAGAAGAACCTCCTAAATATGTGGTATATCTGCTCAATGATGATTATTCAACCTTCGACTTCGTCGTTCACGTGCTGGTGAACATCTTCCGAAAATCAATTGAAGAGGCTATCCGGATTACCAATGATGTGCATCACCGCGGGAAAGGCGCCTGTGGTATGTACACCAAACAAATTGCTGAAACTAAGGTCATGCTTGTTGAAGAAGCAAGCAGCAGTGCCGGTTACCCGCTTCGGGCGGTGATGGAAGAAGCCTGACCGCCCCCTCATTTCTCCTTATTTATATGATCAATAAAAAACTCGACAGCGCTCTTAAGAACACCTACGTAATTGCCAAAGCACAGCGGCATATGTTCGTTTGTCTCGAACACCTGCTGCATGCCATGCTGCAGGAAGAAGAAGGCCGCCGTATTCTGTATAGCTGCGGCGCTGATATTGAACAGCTCACCAAAGATATCAAAAGCTATTATCAGGATCTGGAAATCAGTTCAGAGGAAGAGTACGACCCTGTACACACGGTGAGCTTTAAGCGGGCCCTGCATAAGGCACTGGTTCATGCACGCAGCGCCGACAAAAGCGAGGTAACTCTTGGCGATATGCTGATTTGCATTTTTGATGAGGATGAAAGCCATGCCTGCTTTTTCCTGCGCAGGCAGGGTGTAAACCGGATTGATGTGCTCAACTACATCTCGCACGGCATCACCAAGCCGGGCGTTGAACCCGATGATGAGGCCACGGCAGGCAGCGCAGGTATGCCGCGGGGCAATGACCCGCTGGAAGCCGGCGAAGAAACCGCACCCGACCCGAAGACCGGCAAAAAACCTTCTTTCCTGGAACAGTTCACCGAAAACTGGACGCAGCTTGCCGCCGACGGCAAATTCGACAAAGTTATAGGGCGCGATCTGGAAATTCAGCGCAGCATCGAAATTCTGTGCCGCCGCATGAAGAACAACCCGATTTACGTGGGCGACCCCGGCGTAGGGAAAACCGCCATCACACGCGGCCTTGCACAGCGCATCGTTGACGGTCAGGTACCCGAACGGCTGCAGGATTTTACCATTTACGCACTCGATCTCGGCAACCTGATTGCCGGCACCCGCTACCGGGGCGACTTCGAAGCCCGGCTCAAAGGGGTACTCAACGCACTCAAAAAGCAGGACCGGGTGATTTTATTTATTGATGAAATCCACACCATCGTCGGGGCGGGCGCCGCGGGCGGAAGCACCATGGATGCCGCAAACCTGCTCAAACCGCTGCTGGCCGACGGCAGCCTGAAATGCATAGGCGCCACAACCTATGAAGAGTACAAAAACGTTTTTGAAAAAGACCGGGCACTATCCCGACGTTTTCAGAAAATTGACATCACCGAACCCGACGAGCAGGTAGCCATCAGCATTCTGGAAGGCCTCAAAGAGCCTTTCGAGAAGCATCACGGCATTAGATATCAGCCGAGTGCAATCGAAGCTATGGTGCGGCTGTCGGCCCGCTACCTGAACGAGCGCCGCCTGCCCGACAAAGCGGTTGATGTGATGGATGAAACCGGCGCACAGGTTTCCCTCAACAATCCGGACCGTAAAACGGTGACCACCAAAGATGTTGAGCTGCTGATATCCAAAATTGCGCGCATTCCGGTTCAGTCTATCTCATCCGAAGAAAAAGAAAGCCTTAAAGACCTGGAAAGCAGGCTGGGCAGCAAGGTCTTCGGTCAGGACAAGGCCATTCATGCACTTGTAACATCAATCAAACGGCACCGCGCCGGTTTGGGGCACGCAACAAAGCCGATTGGCTCCTTTCTGTTCAGCGGCCCCACCGGGGTGGGAAAAACCGAGCTGTGCAAGGTGCTTTCTGCGGAGCTCGGCATCGAGCTTGTGCGCTTCGACATGAGCGAATACATGGAAAAACACACCGTTTCCCGCCTGATTGGCGCCCCTGCCGGGTATGTCGGCTTTGAACAGGGCGGCCTGCTTACAGAAGCCATCCGCAAAAGCCCCAACGCCGTATTGCTGCTCGATGAAATCGAGAAAGCGCATGCTGACCTGTTCAACATCCTGCTGCAGATCATGGATTATGCCACCCTCACCGACAACACCGGCCGCAAGACCGATTTCCGCAGCGTAATTCTGGTGATGACCTCCAACCTCGGCTCCCGCGAAATGAGCAGCACCGCAATAGGCTTTGCCGGTGATGGCTTCGGAAGCAAAGGAAACCCGCTCAAAGCCATTGAGCAGCACTTCACCCCTGAATTCCGCAACCGGCTCGATGGTACCGTCATTTTTGACCGCCTGGACGAGCGCGTGATTCTCAAAATTGCGGACCGTCAGCTCGACGAACTCAGCAGCATGCTTGCCGGAAAAAAAGTACTCCTCACCGCAGAAGATACTGCCCGGAAATGGCTTGCAAAGCACGGATACGAACCGGCTTACGGCGCCCGCCCCATGGGTCGGCTCATTCAGGAAAAAATAAAAGACAGGCTGGTTGACGAAATTCTTTTCGGCAGCCTTCAAAAAGGCGGAGAGGTAATTTTATTCAGCGACAAGGATGAACTTAAGTTCAGGTTTAAGCCTTAACAAAGCCCTAAAAGTTATTTACAAAACCATTTCTGCAAAACCGCTGTGCAACTGTACAGCGGTTTTTTTATGGCCTGAAGAATCGTTTTATCTAAAGGATACTTAACACAACAGCTCATGGAATCGAACAACCAAACTACTGATTAACAGATACTTAAGGATAAAAACTACCCAACGGACAGCATGCTTTTTACTTGATTAATGAAACAAAATATTTATTCAGGGAACTGTTTACTTTCAACCTTAGTTTACGTAGCTTTACAGGAGATTCTAAATGGACTCACAATTCTCAATCTATTTTTGACGCAACCATCTGTCAACTACTTCCTGAACAGGCAATTTTAATCGGACTCAGCCATGTTTACTAAAAATGTAAAGCTTTCAATACTGGTATTTACCGGTCTTATGATCTTCATAGTCAGCCAGATTTTCTTCACTGAAAGCCGCAATACCAACGAATTCATCCCCCTTTTTACCGAATCTGAAATTCAGATGCTGAGCAACTACGAAAGCTCTTTATATCAGCCTCTGGGGTCAACAACCGAATCAGGCGAAGCAATGCGGTATTTTTTCTACTTTGACATTCCTGATTCCGTAAGGCTCAACTATGAGTTTACCTTCTATCTACTGGAGTTTAAAGAAATCAGGGAGTTGCACGCTTACGGATACAACCCCGAAACCCAATCATCCTTCCTGCAATCCAAATCACTTCAGCCGGGTTTCCCGATTTGATGTAATGATATAACGGTTCCGGCTCCCGCAGTAAAAAAAGGCAGCTTTCATTTCGAAAGCTGCCTTTTTTTTTGAGCTTATTTCTTACGCCTTCGATTAAAGGCGATAATCATTAAATTGGAGATTCCCAGAACTCCTAATTCAAAAGCATTAGATTATTTTGAAGAATATTATACGCCTGTTTGTTACGCTACTGTTTGTAGCCGGTTTTGCGGAATTGCGCGCACAGGATATTGTGCCGCAATGGATCCGCTATCAGACCATCTCGCCCGACGGGCAGCACATTGCCTTTACCTATATGGGCAACCTGTACCGCGTGCCAGCCGAAGGCGGCGAAGCCAGGCAGCTCACCTTTCATGAGGCCCATGATTTCATGCCGGTTTGGAGCAACGACGGCTCCCGCATCGCCTTTGCCAGCGACCGCTACGGCAATTTTAATGTTTATGTGATGGATGCCCTCGGAGGCCCGGCTACCCGCCTCACCTTCCATTCCAACGACGAGATGCCCTACGCCTTCAGCCACGACGACAGCAGCGTGATCTTCGGCGCTGTGCGTCAGGATCGCGCGGAGCACCGGCAATTCCCCACGCCTTCACAGCCTGAACTGTATCAGGTGCCGGCAGAAGGCGGCCGTGTCGGGCAGATTTTCACCATCCCCGCGGAGTATGTGCAGGTGAGCGCCGACGGCAGCCGGATGCTCTATCACGACAAAAAAGGCGGCGAAAACGAGTGGCGGAAACATCAGAAATCGGCCATCGCGCGCGATATCTGGCTGTACGATGCTGCAACAGATACACACCGGCAGCTCACCTTCGTGGAAGGCGAAGACCGGCAGCCGGTCTTTAATTCAGACGAAACTGCGTTCTATTTCCTCAGCGAGCGCAACGGCAGCTTCAACGTGCACAAAATGTCGCTTGTGAGCAACGAACCCGCTGAGCAGGTCACCTTCTTTGAACTGCACCCTGTGCGCTTCCTCAGCTACGCGCAGGGCACCCTGGCCTTCGGCTGGGACGGTGAACTCTACACCATGCGTGAAGGCGAAGAGCCGCAGAAAGTGGATGTGCGCATCCGCACACAGGATACGCGCAACACCGACAGCTTCATCACCATCAACGGGGGCGTTCAGGAAATGGCCGTTTCCCCCAACGGCAAGGAAATTGCCTTCATCGCAAGAGGCGAAGTTTTTGTGACCTCAACCGACGGCTCCTTCACCAAGCGCATCACCAATACCCCGCAGCGGGAGCGTTTTGTGAGCTGGAATCACGACGGCAGCGCGGTCGTGTACGCGAGCGAGCGCGACGGCAAATGGAGCATCTTCGAAACCCGCCGCGTACGCAGCGAGGAGCCCTTCTTCTACGCCAGCACCCTGCTCGAAGAAACCGTACTCGTGAGTGACTCGGTAGATGCCTACCTGCCCGCCTTCTCCCCTGACGGCTCGCAGCTGGCCTACGTTGCCGGCCGCCGCACGCTCCGTGTGATGGACATGAGCACCCGACAGACCCGCGACCTGCTTGGTCCCGAAGATTTGTTTCACATGCAGGATGGCGATCAGAGCTTTTCATGGAGCCCCGACGGAAAGTGGATTCTGGTGAGCTGGCGCAAGCTCCTCCATAACGCAGAAGTGCTGCTGCTTGCCGCCGACGGCAGCGCACGGCACAACCTCACCGAAAGCGGCTTCATGGATTACGGTCCGAAATGGGTCGGCAACGGTGAGCGCATCCTCTTTTTCACCAACCGCGACGGCCTGCGCAGCTACGCCACAAGCGGCCGTAACGAGCTCGACGTGTACGGCCTGTTCCTCACCCGCGAAGCCTGGGATAAGTTCAACCTCAGCGAAGACGACTACAAACTGATGAAAGCCGTTCAGGAAGCCCTCAACGGCGACAAGAGTGACGGTGATGACGACAACGATGCCACGCTCACCTTCGAGCTCGATAACATCCGCGACCGCATGGCCCGCTTCACCATACACTCAAGCTCCGTCAGCGACGCCGTGCTTTCCAAAGACGGCGAAACCCTCTACTACCTCACCCGCTTCGAAGACAGCGCCAACCTCTGGGAGACCAACCTCCGCACCCGCGAAACCAAGCAGAGCATCCGCCTGAATGTACCCGGCGGCAGCCTCGTGTGGGACGATAAAATGGAAAACCTCTACCTGCTCGCCCGCGGCTCCATTTCAAGGCTCAACCCCTCAGCCGGCACGCAAACGCCGATCCGGATTTCCGGAGAAATGACCTTCGATGCCGCAGCCGAGCGCATGCACATGTTCGAGCACGTGTACATCCGCACCAAAAACGTGTTCTACGAGCCGACCTTCCACGGCAACGACTGGAGCATGCTGTATGAAGAGTACAAAAAATATGTGCCGCACCTGGGCAACTCCTACGAGTTTGCCGAGATGATTTCAGAGATGATCGGCGAGCTCAATGTTTCCCACGCCGGCGCACGCTTCTCCCGCAGCATCCCAAATGCCGACGCCACCGCATCGCTGGGTATTTTCAAGGATTTTGACTTTGAGGATGACGGCATCCGGATTGTGGAAATCATGGCCGGCGGACCGCTCGACCGGGCTGCGCTTCAGCACATCAGGCCGGGCATGATTATCGAGAAGATTGACGGCGAAACCGTGAGTGCCGACCGCGATGTGGCAGCCTTCCTCAACCGGAAAGCCGGCACTTTTGTACTGCTCGACATTCTGGATCCGGCAACCGGAAACCGCCATCAGGTAACAACCAAGCCCATTACGCTGGGTGAAGAGCGTCAGCTGCTGTACCGCCGCTTTGTGCGGATGAACGAGCAGGAAGTGTACGAGCTCAGCGACGGTCGCCTCGGCTACGTGCACATCCCCGGCATGGGCGACGGCCCCTTCCGCAGCGTGATCCATGATATGCTCGGGCGCTTTGCCGATCGCGAAGCCGTGATTGTGGATGCCCGCTTCAACGGCGGCGGCGACCTCGTTGCCGACCTTGCCATGTTCTTCACCGGCGTTGAGTTCAACCGCTACGCCACCGAAGACCGCGTTGTGGGCGGCGAGCCGACCTCCCGCTGGACTAAGCCCACGCTTTCGATTCACAACGAAGCCATGTACTCCGACGGCCACTGCTATGCAAGTGCCTACACCGAGCTGGAGCTGGGTATCACGGTCGGCATGCCCGTGCCCGGCACGTGCAGCTTCGCCGGCTGGTCAGCCCTGCCCGACGGCACCCGCTGGGGCGTTGTGCCCATAAGCGCGCGCAACAAGAGCGGCGAGTGGATGGAAAACAATCAGACCGAACCCATCATCCGCGTCAAAAACATGCCCGGCTACATCGATGCCGGCATTGATCAGCAGCTGATGCGCTCCGTTGATGCCCTGCTCGAGCAACTCGACAGCGCCGCCGCCGAATAAACCAAGCGGCGCGCCGCAGTTTTAGATTCATCCCAAAGGGATGCCGGTCAGCCGGCATCCCTTTTTTATTTCAGGGCACCCAAACGGGCTTAAATCCCGGTTTTTGTGCGGGTTTGTCGTATATTTGAAGATTGAGTTTTTCAATGCCCCATCACATCCCGAAACCGATTCATCAACACCAAACCTGATTTTCAGTCCATTGCCGACTATTAAGCTTACACAGGAACAAGAGCACATTTTTTCCGTCATTTCTGAAGCCGGGGCGCGCTGCCGGCAGCCCGTGTACGTGGTTGGCGGCTTTGTAAGGGATTACTACCTCAGGCGCCGGGAAGGGCAGACCGAAACCGATATCGATTTTGTGACGGTAGGCTCCGGCATCGATCTGGCGCTGGAAACCGCCCGGCTGCTCAACACCCGGCAGGTGAGCGTGTTCCGGAATTTTGGTACAGCGCACATCCGGTACGGCACCTTCGATCTTGAATTTGTGGGCGCCCGGCGCGAAAGCTACGACCGCAGCTCCCGAAAGCCCGTTGTGGAAGACGGCAGCCTCGAAGACGATCAGAAGCGCCGCGATTTCACCATCAACGCCATGAGCTGGTCGCTCAACAAGGGCAGCTGGCTCGATCTCGTTGATCCCTTCGGCGGCATGGAAGACCTCGGAAACGGCATCATCCGCACGCCGCTGGCGCCCGACAAGACCTACAGCGACGACCCCCTGCGCATGATGCGGGCGGTGCGCTTTGCCACGCAGCTCGGCTTCCATATCGAGCAGCAAAGCTACGATGCCATTACGGCCATGGCCGACCGCCTCGAAATTATCTCCAAAGAACGCATTGTTGACGAGCTCAATAAAATTATTCTCGCGCCGGTACCCTCACGCGGGTTTAAGCTGCTGTTCCATACCAGGCTGCTGGCGCAGTTTTTCCCGGAGATGACAACCCTGCACGGCGTTAAGGAAGTGAACGGGGTGCGGCACAAAGATAATTTCTGGCACACCCTGCAGGTACTCGATAACATTTCGGAGCATACCGACAACCTTTGGCTGCGCTGGGCGGCCATTATGCACGATATCGGCAAGCCGGCCACGCAGCGCTTCTCGCCCGAGCACGGCTGGACCTTTCACGGGCACGATGCCGTGGGCGCCGGCATGACCAAACGCATCTTCCGCCGGCTGGGGCTGCCGCTCGATGAGCGCCTGCGCTACGTGCAAAAGCTCGTGCGCCTGCACCTGAGGCCCATTGCCATCGCCAACAACGAAGTGACCGACAGCGCCGTGCGCCGCCTCATTTTTGAAGCGGGCGATGACATCGACGACCTGATGACCCTCTGCCGGGCCGACATCACAAGCAAAAACGACGAAAAAGTGCAGCGGTACCTCAGCAATTTCGACCATGTGGAAGAGCTAATCAAAATCGTGGAGGAAAAAGACCACCTCCGGAATTTTCAGCCGCCCGTTGACGGCCTCGAGATCATGGAGAAGCTCGGGCTGAAGCCGGGTCCTGCGGTGGGCAAAATCAAGGATGCCATCACCAATGCCATCCTCGACGGCGAAATCCCCAACGAGCGGGAAGCGGCACTTGGCTACATGTACAAAATTGCCGGAGAATCCGGGGGTCCGTAACCGGATACCACCGGCCCGGCCTGTGCCCAAATGCCTGAAACGCGCTGCACAGCCTGAACCGCCGCAGCACACATCACCCTACAAAAAAACAAAAGCCTGAACCATGTCTGATATTCTTGTGGCCCGCTCGTATGCAAAAATCAACCTCGGCCTTTTCATCCGCGAGCGCCTGCCCAACGGCTACCACGATATCGAAACCGGCTTTGCCTTCATCGATATGAGCGACCGGATTGAGATGCGGCCTGCCGCGCAAACGCGCATTACCTGCAACGACCCGGAAGTGCCCACCGGCAAAGACAATCTGATTGTGAAGGCGATAAGCGCGTTTCATCAGCGCTTCGGCACCTCGGGCTATTTCGACATCAATCTACAGAAAACCATTCCGGCAGGCGCGGGGCTGGGCGGTGGCAGCAGCAACGCCGCGGTGATGCTGCGGCTGCTGGCACGCCATTACGGATTGGAGATTCCCCTGCGCGAACTGTGTGAGCTGGGCGCGGCCCTTGGCGCCGATGTGCCCGTGTTTATCCGGGCCGAAACCGCCATCGGCAGCGGTACCGGCACCGAGCTCACCTACCTGGACTTCCAGCCCGACTACCACATTGTAACCGTTTGGCCGGGCATACACAGCAATACCGCCGAAGCCTACGGCATGTGCCAACCCGGGGGGCCTTCCGAGATTCCGCTCGCCGAAATTCTGACCGGATATGAGCCCGATGAATGGAATTATTTACTGCGAAACGATCTGGAGCCGCCGGTCATCAGCCGGTACCCTCAGGTCGGCAACCTGAAGGATCAGCTTACCGACATGGGAGCGCTTTTTGCGGCCATGAGCGGCAGCGGCAGTGCTGTTTTTGGGATTTTCGAACAGGAACTAACGGCCACCGATGCCCTCAAATACCTGCTTCAGCTGCGGTACCGGGCCAATATCACCCCGCCCGGCTTCCGCCCCAACCACGGTGTTTATCTGAAAGCTTGAGATTTTTTCGTAAATTGGCAGGCTGTCAAGGTTATACATCAACCATTTTAATCTTACACCTATTTTAATGCTATGAGCACAACCGTAAGTAAGAAAGAAAACATAAAAACCGGCATGGACGCCGGCTCGATTAAGGAAGATATCCTGAGCCATCTGCGCTATACCCTTGCTACTGATATTGAGACCGCAAACAAAAAAGAATTCTACAAAAGTGTGGTCCTCACCGTAATGGACCGCCTGCACAACAGCTGGCTGAACACCCAAAAAGAGTACCGGGAGCAAAAGACCAAAAAGATTTACTACATCTCCATGGAGTTCCTGATCGGCCGGCTGCTCGATAATGCGCTGGTTAATCTCAACCTGGAACAAGAACTGCGCGATGCCTGTAAAGATCTTGGCTTCGACTATGAGGAAATCCGCGATATCGAAACCGATGCAGCCCTCGGCAACGGCGGTCTGGGCCGGCTCGCTGCCTGCTTCCTCGATTCGATGGCAACGCTTGGGCTGGCGGGCTTCGGCTACGGCATCAAGTACGACTACGGCATCTTCAAACAGAAAATTCAGGACGGCTATCAGGTTGAGCGCCCCGACGACTGGCTTCGTTTCGGCACCCCCTGGGCCGTTACCCGCCCGAGCGTGATTTACCCGGTGCGTTTCTACGGCCGCTCGGTGCCCTACACCGATGAAGACGGCCATCTGCGCTTCAAGTGGGAAAACACGCAGCACGTGTATGCCCTTGCCAACGACATCCCGATGCCGGGCTTCCGCAACGGCGTAGTTAACAACCTCCGCCTGTGGAAAGCCACCTCGCCAAAATCCCTTGACCTGAGCAGCTTCAACCAGGGAGAGTACATCAATGCCGTTCGCGACATTGAGCTGCACGAGAACATCAGCCGGGTACTCTACCCGAACGACAAAATTTTTGTGGGTCAGGAGCTGCGCCTCAAGCAGGAGTACTTCCTGGTTTCCTCCACCCTTCAGGATATTCTGCGCGAATACAAGCTGCAGCACGGCGATCTGCGCGAGCTTCCTAAATACGTGGCCATTCAGTGCAACGACACGCACCCAAACCTCGCGGTGCCCGACCTCATGCGCATCCTTATGGATGAAGAAGGCTTCGACTGGGAAACTTCCTGGGATATAACGGTGAAGACCCTTTCCTACACCAACCACACCGTACTGCCCGAAGCGCTCGAAAAATGGCCGGTTTCCATGCTGCGCAACCTGCTGCCGCGCCACCTGCAGATCATCTATGAAATCAACAAGCGGTTCATCAACAAAGTGCATGAGCACTTCGGCGACGATGTAAACCGGGTGCGCCGCATGAGCATCATCAGCGAAGGCGAGCAGCCTTCCGTACAGATGGCCAACCTCGGCATCGTGGGCACGCACAAAGTAAACGGCGTTGCGGCCCTGCACACCGATCTCATCAAGAAAACCATCTTCCGTGATTTTTATGAGATGTACCCCGAGCGCTTCACCAACAAAACCAACGGCATCACCCCGCGCCGCTGGCTGAAGCAGTGCAACAAGCCCCTCGCCGACCTCATCACCTCCGAAATCGGCGACTCATGGATCACGCACCTGAGCGACCTCCGCAAGCTTGACGACAAGGTGAACGACAAAAAGTTCATGAAGAAATACAGCGACATCAAGCAGGCAAACAAAGAAAAGCTCGCGGCTTATGTGAAAGAGAAGTACGGCTATGAGCTCAATACCAAAGCCATCTTCGACATTCAGATCAAGCGGATACACGAGTACAAGCGTCAGCTTATGCTCGCTATTTTCACCGCTGCGCTGTACAACCGCATCAAGGCCAACCCCGATGCCCCCTTTGTGCCGCGCACCGTAATCTTTGCCGGTAAAGCCGCGCCGGGCTACGCCATGGCCAAGATGTTCATCAAGCTCATCAACAGCATTGCCGACAAAATCAACAACGACCCCGATATGGCAGGCAAGCTGCAGTGCTTCTTCCTCGATAACTACTCGGTAACCCTGGCCGAGCAGCTGATCCCGGCTGCCGACCTCTCCGAGCAGATTTCTACCGCCGGCATGGAAGCTTCCGGTACCGGCAACATGAAGTTCGCCCTCAACGGCGCGCTCACCATCGGAACCCTCGACGGTGCCAACGTGGAAATTCTCGAAGAAGTAGGCGAAGAAAACATCGTAATCTTCGGCCTCACCGTCGAAGAAGTGGAAGAACTCCGCCGCAGCGGCTACTCCTCTTGGGAGTACTACAACGCCGATCCTGAGCTCAAAAAAGTGATCGATCAGATCAGAAACGGCTTCTTCAGCCCGGAAAATCCTTCCCTGTTCCACTCCATCACCGGTTCACTGCTCGACAGCAACGACTACTTCCTCGTTATGGCCGATTACCCGGCCTATGCCGAAGCGCAGAAAAAAATCGACGCGCTGTACCAAAATCCGGAAGAATGGTTCAAAATCGCGCTCTACAACACCGCGCGCGTGGGCAAGTTCTCCTCCGACCGCACCATTGCCGATTACGCAACCGACATCTGGGGTTGCGGCGATCAGCTCGGTCAGGGTCGCGAGTACCAGGGCTCCAAAGCCTGATGCAGCTTCCGTAGCTGAGATCAGCTTCGGGGCGCACATCCCCAAAAAGTAAAAGGCCGGTCTGCATTGCGCAGGCCGGCCTTTTTTTGCTGATTTATTTTCCGGATGATGTGCTCAAAAACCTGAACCCAAGCAACTTAGCACTCCGGGCTCTTTTTTTTGGGGGGGGGACTCCGTGCGCATCACGGTCAGTCGTGACAGATCAAAACCCCAAAACCCACGGCCGGTCCCTTGCTTTTTGGTCTCAGCTCTGGCCCAAAATCACACAGCTCACCTCAGCTACTGCACTGCCGGGAGCAGCCTGCCCTCACAAGCCCCGAAGCCGACTCGGTAGCCATCCCCCTGCGCCCAGCCGGTCATCACTACGGTGTCGCCGTCCTGCAGGAATTTGCGCTCCTCGCCGTTCGGGAACTTCAGCGGCTTGCTGCCGCGCCAGCTCAGCTCGAGCATGGAGCCGTAGCTGTCTTCCGTAGGCCCGCTGATGGTGCCCGATGCCAGCAGGTCGCCGGTACGCATGTTGCAGCCCGTTACCGCGTGATGCACCAGCTGCTGCGCCATGCTCCAGTACAGGTATTTGAAATTGGAGACGCAAACCGTGTGGGGAGCGTCCATTTTTTCACCCTGAATGCCGACCTCCAGCCGGATGTCGTAGGTTTGGTCGGGGCGCGCAGGCTTCAGGTAATCAAGCACTTCGGGCTCGCTTTGCACGGGGCCTGCCGTGCGGAAAGGCTCGAGGGCCTCCATGGTGATGATCCACGGTGAGATGCTTGTGCCGAAGTTTTTGGCCAGGAAGGGCCCGAGGGGCACGTACTCCCACTTTTGGATGTCGCGGGCGCTCCAGTCGTTCACCAGCGCCAGGCCGAAGATGTTATCCTCGGCTTCTGCCATCGGCAGGCGCTGCCCGAGACGGTTGCCGCCGCTCACGAAAAAGCCCATCTCCAGCTCGAAATCTACCAGGCGGCTCGGTCCGAAAACCGGCGCTGCGGCATCATCGGCTTTGGTCTGCCCCATCGGGCGGTGCAGCGGCGTACCGCTGATGACGACCGAGCTGCTGCGCCCGTGATAGCCCACCGGCAGGTGCAGCCAGTTGGGCTGCAGGGCGTTATCCTTGCCGCGGAACATGGTGCCCACATTGGTGGCATGCTCGCGGGAGGAGTAAAAATCGGTGTAATCGCCAATCTGCACCGGCAGCTCCGTTACCACATCCTTCATGGGGATGAGCACCCGCTTTTGCAGATCGGGGTCGTTTTTCAGGCGGTCGTCTTTACCGGAAAGCAGATCGCTGATCACCTGCCGGGCTTCGGTGCGCGCCGCCTTGCCCAGGTCCATAAATTCATTGAGCCAGCGCTCTTCAAACACATCCTGATTGCGGAGTACGGGTCCGTCGAAAAAGCCGAGCGTTTGCAGCACTTTGAGGTCAAGCACAAAATCGCCGATGGCCACACCAATACGCGGCTCGTGCTTCGCACTCGGCCGGAAAACCCCGTAGGGCAGGTTTTGGATTGGGAAATGGGACTCCGCCGGGATGTCGAAAAAAGCTTTCAGGGCGGGATCGGTGGTTGCGTCGTAGGTTGGCATGTAAGAAAGGTAAAATGGAGGTTGAAATTAAAGTTCGGGGCGGGCAGTCAGCAGGCCGAGGGCGTGCAGGTCTTCGAGGGGCTCTGCGAAGCTGCAGCTGCCGTAAGAAGTAGCAAGGGTTGCGCGGCTTTGGCGCAGCTGCGCCGTACTCAGGCTGAAATCGCGGTAGGCGAAGCCTTCATTGGTGAAGCGGAAGGAAGCCGCCTGCTCATCGGCCAGCATGGTTTCGGTTTGGGAGATGCGCCAGCCGTGCGCTTTGGTGAGGGCGAGCGCGCCAAACACATTGAGAAAGCCGTGCATGCGGGTGCCGACACTCTCGTTGAAGTGCCGCACAGGATGATGCAGACCCGCGGTCGCTTTCATGGGCACACCGGCCTGCACGCAGGCGTGAATGGCGCAGGCTACCTCCCCAACGGAGGGGAACATTTCGGCCTTTACCCCGCCGCAGCGCAGCTTGAAACCGGTGAGCGCGCCGCCGAAGGAAGGCTGCACGGCCGCAAGCGCCGGCACGAGGCGGTGAACGGTGCTGTGCCAGCTGCCATCGCGTTTGGGTTCAAAGAAGAAATCGGGCGCGCAGCCCAATGTTTCGCGGACCTGCGTGATGCTTTCGCTTAGAAGCTCGCGCAGGGGCTCCGGCTCGGGCAGCTCTTCGGGCAGGCGCACTTCAAAAGCGCTGATGCGCACCGCAGCGCCGTGCCGTTCAAGAAAGGTCTGCGCTTTGTGCAGAGCGGCTTCAAAATGATTGCGGTACAGGGCCGCATCGGTACCGCCGCCGGCGAGCACCGAAAACGGAACGGGACCGGCTTTGGCCGCCTGCTTTTGGAAACCGACGGCGTAGCCGTCGAGCTCGCCCAGCCGGGCAGCCGGCACAACAAAGGCACCGAGCTGCGGCGCAAAGGGGCCGGAGCGGTAGCGCAGAAAATTTTCGATGGCAGGCGCCATATCAAGCGCGGCCGGCGGAAAAAGGCCGGCGTAGTCGATAAGGCCGGCCGTAAAGGCACTCAAAGCGGCCTGCATGGATTGCGTTTGCTGCATAGTGAGGGAAATGAGGTCGAATCAAAAAAATCAGAACGGTTTCTAACCGTAACGGTTGAGGCTCAAAATGTTGCTTTTGCGCCTAAAATGCAAAAAGCGGCTTTCGGCACAGCAGCGGGGCCGGGCACAGGACACATCCCCCCTGCACCCTAAAAAAACTACAGATATTTGAGCAGCAGTTTCATGAGCTGATCCGGCATCTGCGCCATGGGCAGATGACCGGCTTCGGGCATAATTTCGGTGCTGCAATCGTGGTACCAGCGGGCAATTTGGGGCGCGTAAGAAGCCTTCATGAGGCGGTCGCGGTCGCCGATGATGAGCACGGTTTTGCCCGGATAATTTTTCAGGCGGTGAAGCTCGCCCCGGGCCTTGAGGCTGATGCCCGGAAACGACCAGCCGATGTGGCGCAGGGCGCGGTAGGTGGCGGCTTTTTTCTCGCGGGGCAGGTTGGGGATGAGGAATTTCACAAAGGGCGCCAGGAAAAGGTCGCGGCGGATGAGCTGACGCATCGGGAAACTGCCGAGGATGCGGAACATGTAGTCCTCCGGCGGGTAGTAGCCGCCCGGGGCAATGAGCACGAGGGTGCGGGTGCGCGCCGGGTACAGGCTTGCGAACATGGCGCCAATACGCGAGCCGAAGGAGTGGCACAGCAGATGCACCCGCCCGATACCAAGCTCCTCAAGCAGGGCGGCCAACCCGTGCACGTAGCTTTCAAGCTCCATCTTTTCTGTTGCAGGCGCGGCTTCCGTGCGGCCGTGCCAGGGCAGCGACAGGCCCCAAAGGCGATATTTCTCCGGCAGCAGACCTCTAAGCCGCCGGAAGGTTCGGGCATTACCGCCAAAGCCGTGCAGGGCCAGCACAAGCTCAGCTCCCACCCGATCCGGATGGTAATCAATGATTTCGGTCGAAAAACCGTCAATGTCGGCAAAAAAAGTGTTCATAAAACCGGCAAACCCTTCCTGAGAAATTAGAACGCTGATTAATTACAGAGAAAAAACCCCGCTTTTTCCGGAACAAAACAGGATTTCGGGGGCATGCTGTGCTGCGCGCAAAATTAAACAAATGATTAATACCAAACCTCAAAAAAGCGCAGTTCAAAAATAAAGCCCGGGAGAAAGTGCTTAAATTACGACATAAAGTTGAAAATTAATGACAGATGTCGTATCATCGGAGTAAAGCAAAATAAAACCCTTAAATCAAGCATCCATGAGCAATCCCAAACACATAAACCTCCTCGAAGATACCGCTGTGCCCTACCTCAGCGACAAAACTTCCCGCAAATTTTTGGGCATGGCAAGAACCGGCGTAACCATCAGCGAGCTCAATCAGCTCATGGAGTCCGCGCCGCTCACCCTCAGCGATTGGGCGCACATCCTGTGCATATCCGAGCGCAGCCTGCAACGCTATCAGAAAAGCGGTCACCGCTTTCCGGTGCCCGAGTCGGAGAAATTACTGCGCATAGGTCAGCTCTTCAACAAGGGCCGCTCAGTATTTGGCAGCGATGCCAAATTCTTCGGCTGGCTCCGCGATCGCTCGGCAGCCCTCGGCGGCGAAAGCCCGCTAAGCCTGCTCGACAGCATCTTCGGCCTCGATATGGTGCTCGATGAGCTCATCCGCATCGAGCACGGCGTGTTTGTTTAGGTCTGCCCGCCATGCTTGTTTACCGCGCTACATCTGAGCTGTATGCAAAGGACCTCAGCGGTACCGGCGCCAAATTAGCCGGTGGCCGCTGGAACAGCCGCGGCATACCCGCGCTCTATGCGTCCGAATCGCGGGCGCTGTGTCAGCTTGAGGTTCTCGTGCACATTAACCTGAAGCAAATGCCCAACGACCTTGTTCTGCTGAGTCTTCATGTGCCCGATTATCTGCCGGTTCGTACCATCACGCTTCGGGAACTCAGTTCGGGCTGGGATGCCTTTCCTCCGGATCCTTTTACCAGGGAGTTAGGCGACGAACTGCTGCGGGACCCTGGCTGCTGCGTGTTTCGGGTGCCTTCATCGGTAGTGCCAGAAGAATACAATTATGTGCTCAATCCGGCTTCGAAGGCTTTTCATGAGATTGAAATAGCCGATGAGCGGGAACTCGGGCTCGACCGTTTTTTCTTTCCGAAGCCTAAATAGGCGTATTGGCCAACATATAGCAGCTGTTCTGATTTGGAAATGAAGTATCTGTTATTTATCGTCACTGCGTTAGCGTAATTCCAACTTTATTTAATTGTTAGCAACCTGATATGAAGTATTTATCCGTCATAAAAACCCTGCTGCTTGCTGCCCTGAGCGGCCTCTTTTTCTTTACCGGCTGCAGCAGCGACCAAAGCCCGGATCTCATCATCACCAACGCACACATTGTAACGGTAGATGAAAGCCTGCCCGAGGCCGAAGCCATTGCCCTCCGGGACGGCATCATCATAGCAGTTGGCGATGCTGCAACCATTGAGGCCATGGCCGGCCGCCGCACCGAAGTGAAAGACGCGCAGGGCCGGCTGATCACACCCGGCTTTATTGATGCGCACGCGCATTTCTGGGGCGTCGGGAGCCTGCGGCTGCAGCTCGACCTGCTCGGCAAGCCAAGCTGGCAAAGCATAGTTGATGCGGTTGCCGCTGCTGTGGATCAGGCTGAGCCGGGCGATCTCATTGTTGGGCGCGGCTGGCATCAGAATGACTGGCATGAGGCGCCGGCACGCATGGTTGGCGACCTGCCGCACCATGAAAAGCTGAGCGCGGTTTCACCTCAAAATCCGGTTATTCTTACACATGCAAGCGGGCACATGACCTTCGCCAACGCCTACGCCATGGCGCAGCTCGGCATTACGGCGGAAACACCTGACCCCGCCGGTGGTGAAATTGTGCGGGAATTAAACGGCAGCCCGGCAGGTCCGTTTCGTCAGCGGGCCTCCAACCTGCTGGCACCGCTGCGAAATACCTGGGAGCCGGATATGGCGCAGGTCGTTCGCATGGCTGAGCGCGAAGCCCTGAGCCTGGGCATCACCACCTTTGGCGATGCGGGTACGCCGGTGCATCATATCCGCGAGATGATGCGCGTGCACGAGCAGGATCCGCTGCAGGTGAGGCTGCACCTGATGGTGCGCGACCGCACCGATGTGATGACCGAAGCCCTGCCCGAACTGGCCGGCGCCATTGCGGGCGACCCGTATTTCCGGGTGAGCGGCATCAAGCGCGCCATCGACGGGGCGCTGGGTACGCACGGCGCCTGGATGCTCGAACCTTATGCCGACAACCCCGGCACGGCGGGCTTCAACACTACCCCGCTGGAAACCATCCGCGAGGCCGGTGAGCTGGCCCTCGAGCATGGCCTGCAGCTGGCCGTACACGCCATCGGCGACCGCGGCAACCGCGAAGCACTCGACCTGTACGAAGCCCTTTTTGAGGAACACGGCGTGTACGGCCCCTACCTGCGCTGGCGCATCGAGCACGCGCAAAACCTGCACCCCGACGACGTGCCGCGCTTCCGCGAACTCGGCGTAGTTGCCGCGATGCAGGGCGTACACGCTACTTCCGACGGCCCCTGGGTTGCCCGGCGCATTTCCGAAGCGCGGGCACAGCGCGGCGCCTACATCTGGCGCACCCTGCTCGAAAACGACGTCGTAATCATCAACGGTACTGATGCGCCGGTTGAGCGCCTCAACCCCATGCACAGCTTCCACAGCTCGGTAACCCGGCTGATGCCGACCGGCGACATTTTCTTCGGTGAGCAGGTAATGACCCGAGAAGAAGCCCTGCGCAGCTACACCCTCGACAGCGCCTACGGCATCTTCCGCGAAAACGACCTCGGCTCTCTCACCCCCGGCAAATTCGCCGACCTCGTGATCTGGAGCGGAGATTTCATGCGGGATGATACCGACACCATCCGCGATATTCTTCCCCTCACCACCATCGTAGGCGGCAGGGTGGTATATACGGCGCCTTAGGGTTTCGAACTTCAAAAACAACCTATGGGGTTGCCCATAGGTTGTTTTTCCTCCCGACTCGTGCTGTTCAAGTGGTAACTATCCGTACAAAAATGCCCGGAGTCAGTTATAAGGTTATTGGAGATTATCAGATCAGGGTTTTTAAACGATGAGAATGGAGTTGATTAATGCAATGAAAATTTTCCCCTCAAACGCAGATAATATGGCTTCAGTAATGGAAAGCTACCAATCCCTCCAGAAATCGCTGATCAATCAAATCTTTTAGTTATTGTATTCAACGAACTTAATAGGGCGGAGTATTACATCATCCAACAGCTGAGTTATGGGTATGATTGCCAATTTGCGAGCAGAAAATATCGCCTATCGTAATCCACGATATTTTCCGGCACAGCTGTTTCCCGGGGCCGGTTTATTTCGTAATATTGCAAATCGCGATACGCAATATAATCGATATGAAATCACAAAATCAGCAACTGAAACCGCAGGATGTCTGTCTCTTACTTAAAATTGTAAGCGATAATAACCCTGCATGGAATCAAAAACCGGTAGCAGAGGCCCTGGGTTTGAGCCAGTCGGAAGTGAGCGAAGCCGTAGCCCGGTGTAAATATTCCGGCTTATTGGCTCACAATGGCAAAACGGTGTTGAAAATGGCACTGCTTGAGTTTTTGCAATACGGGCTAAGGTATGTGTTCCCCGTTAAACCGGGGGCCGTGGTACGCGGTATGCCTACTTCGCACTCTGCAAAACCCCTAAGCGATGTAATACAAAGTACAGAGGCGTATGTTTGGCCCTATGGCAAAGGAACTGTACGTGGGCACGGCATAACACCTTTGTACCCTTCGATACCTGAAGCAGCTTTGAAGGATGAAAAATTACATGAACTGTTGGCTTTAGCAGATGCCTTGCGGGTAGGCCGGGCCAGAGAAAGAGAGCTGGCAGTGAAGGAACTAAAAAAACGCCTGGAACTTGGAGAATAGAACCATCAATATTGCCATAGTAGCCGAAGTGGCCGAAGCCCTGCGGGATATCAAAGACCAAATGGTATTTGTGGGGGCGCAGTGGTGGGTTTATACACCGATGATCCGGCAGCCGATGAAATTCGCCCTACGCAGGATATTGATATCACTTTAAACATTCTCAGCCTCAGCCACTGGGAAAAAGTACAAGAAAGATTGAGAGCACTCCGTTTTCATCCCGATCCCTTTGGTCATGCCATTTGCAGTTACAAGTACAAAGACATTCCGGTAGATATTATAGCCACCGAAGATGGTCCGTTAGGCCCTGCCAACCGTTGGTATAAAACAGGTTTTGAAAATTTATGGACGGCAAAAGCAAAAGATCAGCACATTACTATTCTTTCGGCACCTTGTTATTTAGCCACCAAATTCGAGGCTTTTAACAACAGAGGTTCCGACTATCGCACAAGCCACGATATTGAAGACATCATCTGTGTATTAGATAATCGGCTTGGAATAGTTGAGGAAATAGAAAAAGACGATCACCGCATCGCTGCCTTTATCAGGGAGCAATTACAACACATCGCCAGTAAAGGCATGATGCAGGAAGTTTTAATAGCACACATTCATCCCCTGATGTTAGCAGAACGTTTGCCGGTTTTAGAAGAAAAAATCAACCAAATACTCCATCAGTCTTATGGCCATTTACGGACTTAACAGCGTGGAGCATTACATCATCCACCAAAAAACGGGGTAAATTTATACGCGAATGGTGGTTAGAAAAGCAAGGTGTTAAGAGAGGCCTTAGAGCCTAAGGAAAAGGCAGTCACACAATCATAAATTAGCAGCCCGGGCAAGGTTTCCGCGTCCGTCAGGAAATCCCCCCTACCGCACCAACACCATTTTCCGCGTTTCCGTGAAGCTGCCGGCGCTGAGGCGGTAGAGGTAGATGCCGCTTGAGAGGCGGCTGCCGTCGAAGCGGTGCTGATGGGTGCCGGCGTTCCGGAGTTCTCCGCTCACGAGCGTGGCCACGCGCTGCCCCTGCAGGTTAAAGACTTCGAGGCTGACTTCCGCAGCTTCGGGCAGCTGATAGCTGATCACGGTTACCGGGTTGAAGGGATTGGGGTAGTTCTGATGCAGGGCAAACTGCAGCGGACTTTCCCCCGAAGGCTCCGCGGCAGTCGGCACGGCAAGATTGATGAAGTAATCCTGCCCGTTGTTGTTGTCCCAGCTGCTGTCGTCGTAGCTGATCACAAAGGAAATGTTCTGCACTTCCTGCGCCGGGTTGTTGAAGGGCCCGAACTGAAGCTGCAGGGAGCCGTCCTCAAGCTGTGTGAGCGGGGTTTGCACGGCGGGACCGCTGCCGCCAAAGAGAAAGGTGCCGGCAGGCCAGTAGGCTTCGTTCGGCTGCTGCCAGGTGTTTACGCCCCAGTGCAGGCGGCCTGTTGTCGGCGCATTGGTGATGGTGAGGGTGATGACATCATCAACCGAAGGCTGAGCCGGTTCCACTAAGATGGGTCCGTCAGGGTCCGGACCGGGGCCGCCTCCGCCCTGCGTCTGCCCCACCCACACATGCTGAATCAGGGAGCGGCTCAGGTTGCCGTGCACATCGGCGGCTTCCACATAGTAATCGACCATCACCTCTTCAAGCCCGGTGATGGTTGCGCGGAATTCTTCCGCTTTGAAGGCCGGCACCGGATTGGTGATTGACGGGATGAAGGTACCGCTCATTTCAAGGGTCTGCCATTCGCCGCCAGCATAGGTAAGATTGGCAGCCGTTACGGCGGGCTGCTCCGAAACGCGGTAGCGGAGGTACACATAATCGAGGCCGCTCATGTCAAACACGTAGGTCCAGATGTCGAAATCGGAGGGCATCACGCCCTGACTGTCCCACTCGATGCCGCCGGGGTTGTAGGGCGTGCGCTGCGGCAGGAAAATGGAAGGCGGCGTGAGGTCAGCGCCGGACTGCGCAACCGGCATCGCTTTCTCCACGGCCTGATTGGCGGCGCGGGAGGGGTGCGAATCCCACATTTCGGTGCCGTCCCAGTACCAGTAGTCGGAGGCCTGCCCGTTCAGGTAGAACTCCCAGGCACGGCGGGTATCGGGGTGTGAAGGATTCACCTGCTCGGCGGTGCGCACGAAGTTTTGGGCGGCGGTCATCACGCCCCAGCTGTTGCGGTCAGGGCTGTAGGGGCCGCTCGCGCCTGGATAGGAACCCGGATCGCCCAGCCATTTTTTGAATTCCGGATCGCCGGCATCGGCCCCGAGCCAGCTGCCGTCCTGCACGTGAATCACGTCGTTCGGATCGGGCGGATAGCGGTCGAGGTAGTCCTGAATGGTCGTGACCTTAAAACGGCCGGGATGCTGCTGCAGCCAGTTCACCATGTTCTGAAAGTTGTTGTTGTAGTAGGCCGAGCTGCCCCCGCCGTGATTGTCGCCGTCGTGATGCAGCACCAGCAGTATGGGCCGCTGCGGATCGGTATTGTAGGGCTCGAACTGACTCATCACATGCTCATACTGCAGGGCGCCGAAACCGCCGCGGCCGTCTTCTTCGCCCAGATAGCGGGAGGCGGGAACAGCCACGATACGGCTTTCCTGACCGGTTTCGGGGTCGGTGAAGGAAACGTAGCGCGGCTGATGCGCCCACTGCATGGAAACCGGCGCAGGCGCCCAAAGCCCGTTCAGCTGCTTCCAGTCGCCGGGGTTGGGATTGCGCACGTCGGCGCGGTTCGGGCGCTTCACCCCGGAGCCGTCGCCCAGCGGCGCCCCTTCTGAGGCCCGCTCGAAGTGCAGGTTATCCACGATTACCCACTCGAAGCCTTCGTTAACGAGGGCGGGAATCATGCGGGTTGAGAAAGCGGTCTCGGGCGGGAAAATACCGCGACTATATTCGCCGGGGAAATATTCGGCCATGATTTCGCGGTGCCACTGAATCTGCCGCCGGATGTCGTCATAGTCGGTTAGCGCCATCAGCGGATGATGGTAGCCGAAGCCGGTCATGTCAATCCGCGGATTCCCCTCGGAGGTCTGCTGGCTGATGACGCCAAGCCACGGACTCCTCCAGTTCTGAAAGCCCCAGCCTGCCGCGCGGGCCGCTTCGAGGTTTTCGATCAGCGAGCCGGAGAAGCTCACCTGCGCGCCGAAATGCGGCATGCCGGCACTGATGCCTTTCTGCACGGCGTTGGCCGGCCAGTTGGTGTAGGGTCCGGTGCGGGAGGTGTGCACTTCCTTCAGCGAAAAACTGTAGGCCCCTCGGGCTTCGGTCTGCACCACGCTTTCGTAGGGCCAGTAAATCGGCTGATGCATGTGCCAGTGAAAGGCAATGTAAATGGGCGGGTTGGACTGAAGGCTTTGATCGGTCTGACGGGCGTCGGCATTCATCCATCCCAAAAGGCTTAGAGCAAAGGCCGCTGTAGCAGCGAAAATCAGGTTCTTCATCACAGTCTTTTTTGAAGGGTGAAATCAGCTCACAATTTTGTAAGCGCTTACAATTATCAAGATAAAGAAACTCCCTCACAAATAAAATCTGAGGTAACCCTGTGCTGATGTCTTCCCCGGTGCGGCAGCTATTTCACATACAGCATGCGGCGAGAGCGGGTTTGTCCGGCAGCCTGCAGCCGGTAGATGTAGGTCCCTGAGCTGAGTCCTAAACGGCCCGGATCAAAGGCCAGCTGATGAATTCCGGCCGTAACGGGGCCGTTCACGAGCGTAGCCAGACGCTGCCCTCCGGTGCTGAATACGTCCAGCCTCACGGGCTGACCGTCGTGCGAATCCGGCACCACAAAGCTGATTACCGTGCCGGCATTGAAGGGATTGGGATAGTTTTGGTACAGGAAAAATCCGGTGGGAAGCTCAGCGCGGCCTAAACCGGGCTCAGTTTCACTGCTCACCGGAACCCGCTGTTCGAAGTAATCGAGCTGCTCGCCCCTTTCGTTTCGCGCTGTAACGAGCCGTGTGTCAGGCAGCAGCATCAGGTGCCAGAAGTGATGGTCGTCGGTCACTTTTTCCAGCCACCAGCGCTGTGCGATGTCGTCAGCACGGCGGGTAGAAACACCCCAGGACCCATCCCCCACATAAACAACCCCGCCGGGATCGACCTGATTATTCCGGATGGGCTTGGTACGCTTGAAGGTATGATCATGGTTTTCGAAGGCCAGCTGAATGCCGTTTTGCTCAAACAGCGGTACCCAGTGCTCGCGAACCTGCTGCGTGTGTGTGCCGCTGAATGGGCGAAACGACGGCCAGGCGGGCACATGATAGACCGGGAATACGTGTGCTACATCGCGCCGGGCTTCGAGCGTTTCGCGCAGCCACTGCCGCTGCGGCCCTTCGATGCGGGCGGTGTGGTTGGTATCAAGCATGATGAGGCTGAGGTAATCGCCGGCATCGAGGGTGAACCAGGTCCGTTTATCGGGCAGGTCGAAAAAGGTGAAATAAAGCGGGGCGAGCTCCGGATCGGTGCCGTAGCCGCCAACAACCTCGTGATTGCCAATGCCGGGTACGAAGGGTACCATGCGGCCGTCGTCGGTTACCATGTGCTCCATCCAGATACGGAACAGCTCCAGCCAGCGCCCGATACGGGCGGGGTTGCCGTCGGCGTAGGCCCAGTCGCCGCCAATGGCAGCAAGCAGCGGGTTGGTGCGGGCTGCGGCAGCAGTGGTCGGGGTCATGAGCTCGGCGTTGTGGAAGAGGTCGCCGCCGCTCACGATGCTGAGCGGGCCTTCGAGCCTTTCCGGGAGGGTCCGGAACCGGAAAACGGGGCTGTTCTCAGCCGACGAAAAGCGGATTTCGTACAGGCTGTCGGGCGAGAGCTGCTGCAGATGTACTTCCCGGAGGATACGGTTCGAGCCGGGGATGTCGGAGATCCGGGTGAAGGCATGCTGCCGCCAGCGGCTTGAGCCCGCCGGACGGTATTCAAAAACCAGCTGCGTTTGCGATCTGCCGATGGCCGCGATATGAATTTCAGTGAGCGGATCACTTATGAAATAACTGTACACGGTAATATCCGCATGACCGGCCGACTGCGCCTGCAGGCTTCCGGCAGCGAACGTCCCGAAAAACAAAAACAACAGCGTAAAAAGCACGGAATTACGAAGAAGCAGGCTCATTTTGAATTCAGTTAAACATGGAAAAACTATCAGATTACAGCAGTATCGCTAATTTTGGCTTGTTTTCAAAAAAAGCGCTTACAAACCTTTGCCGGAAGCTTGCAGAATTCCGGCTCAGCAGCTAATATCCCGCATGAATCCAACACCTGTACCTTATATCAACCTGCCTAATGCCCTCTCGCTGAGCCGCCTGCTGGGGGTTCCCTTTCTGTTCTGGCTGCTGGGCACAGGTCAGCTAAATGCCTTTTTGGGGCTATACATTGCTTTGGGCCTCACCGACTTTCTGGACGGCAAGGCCGCCCGCTGGCTCAATCAGGCTACCACCTTCGGTGCGCATCTCGACTCCGCGGCCGATTTTGTATTCTACCTTTCCTCGGCCTGGTTTTTCTACGTGCTGTTTCCGGACTATATCTCGCCCAACCTGGTTTACCTGCAGCTGCTGCTCGGGCTGTTTTTTTCGAGTATTGTGCTTTCGCTGCTCAAATTCCGGCGGGTGCTTTTCCTGCACACCTGGCTGAGCAAACTGGGCGGCGCGGCCATTTTCTTTGCCATGATCACCTCCTTCTTCATGGATACCACCCTGGTTTTTCGCGGCGTTATCCTCATTTATATGCTGGCGTTTACCGAGGTCATCTTCATTTATTTTGTGCACGGCGAAGTGCACCCCGATATCAGAAGTTTCTTCCGGCCGCGTTTTTAGCTGCTCTCAGCCAGCTTTGCCCCCCCTCCGACTGAGCAGCTTTTTCGGTATCTTGCACTGTTCATCAATATTCTCTCAAAAATTCAGCTCATGCATTCAGCCCCTTCCGGGAAATCCGGATTCGATTTTCTTTTTTTCAGGATGATGCCGGCCTTCATGCTGGTTTCCTTTTTTCTTGCCCTGCCTTACACTTTTGCTCAGGAGTACAAGCTGGTCGTCCATAATGTGGAAAACATATTTGATATCGACGGAGTCGCCGTTTACAGCGATTATCAGCCGTTTGATGAGGACGGCAACCCCCTGTACCGGCCCGAACATCTGCTTACCAAAATTCAGAAAACGAGCCGGCTGATGGCCCGCTACAATGAGGGCGCAGGTCCGGATATCATCATGTTTGTGGAAATCGAAAGTGATTTCACCCCTCTGCCGGAATTCGCCCTGCACGACCCGCAGGAGGTGCTTGCCCGCTACGCGCACCTCACCATTGAGCAGATGCTCACCACGCACCTCGACGATGACATCGCTGACCTGCCGGCAGAAATGCTGCTGCTCAAGGGGATGCACGATCACGGGCTTACCGGCTACGACGTGGCCGTTGCCTACGAGCGCGACGCAAACGGCCGCCCGACGCATGCCGTAAAAAATGTGCTGTTCTCGCGCTTTCCCATCCTGCACGAGCGCACCCGCGCCCTGCCCGGCGAAAGTGCCCGCCCGACTCTCGAAGCCTGGGTTGACGTGCACGGGCACGAGCTCGCGCTGTTTGTGAACCACTGGCGCTCACGGGCTTCAGATGCCGAAATGGAGCTCATCCGCATCCGTAACGCGCAGGTGCTGCGCGACCGGCTCGACGAGCTGCTGGCCGAAAACCCGCAGCTGGACTTCATTCTCGGAGGCGACTTCAACAGTCAGTACCATCAGAGTCACCGCTACCCGTACATGGAAGTTACGGCCGTAAACGATGTACTGCGCTCGGTTGGCGATGAGCGCGGGGTGAAGCGGGGCGAAACCGACGGCGTGTACAACCTCTGGTACGAGCTGCCGCTGTACGAGCGCGGCTCAGATGTTTTTCGCGGCAACTGGGGCACCCTCATGCAGATTATGATCGGGATGGGCATGTACGATTTCGAGGGCGTGCAGTACACCGATAACAGTTTTGCGGTCGGCCGCTGGCCCGGCAAGAATGTGTACGCCAACAGCGGCGCCCCCCGGCGCTGGCATTTCTTTGAAGACGGCGGCGGCTACTCCGATCACCTGCCTATCAGCATGCGCTTTCAGATTGCAGAGGCGGGTTCAGGGCTGGATTTCATCCCCCTTGAAAACCCCGGTTTTAATGATGATGAAGACAGCTTCGTGATTCCCGTTCAGTACACCATGCCGCATCCGTCGGATGTACTCATGCCGGATGAATACCTCGGGCAAAACATCCGCACCTCTGCTTTTTTTGATCAGCTTTTTTGGGTTGAAGCCGAAATTAACAACCGCTTTCAGGTGCAGGTAAACGGCGAGCTGTACGACCTCTGGGCACCGGCTTTTAACGTGCGCGAGCGTTTCGCAGCGGATGCCGGCAGCGGCTCGGAAGTCGGTTTTATTGCGCGTTTGGGCAAATTCCGCGGCAACTGGCAGTTTGTGATTGAAAGTGCAGACTACATCAATCCGCAGTGGCCGTAAAGGCAGGAAAGCCATCCCCCTTTTAAAAAATCGAAAAGCCCGAAGCACTGATTTCAGTACTTCGGGCTTTTTTTATCTCAAAACGTTTGTTTTCTAAGGAATTATAAACCTATTTTGCCGGCTGTTGCAAGCACGATACTTTTCATTCACCCGACATCTATGAAACTGCGAAGTTATGAGGAGTGGGAGTCAGGCTGCCGGGCCTGCCTTCAGAATGTAAGCGAGCTCACCGAAAACATGGATGAAGAAGCCTTCAACTGGAAGCCCTCCCCCGGTAAGTGGTCAGCCGGCGAATGTATTGAGCACCTGAATCTGAGCGGTTCCAAAATGCTGCCTATCATTGAAACTGCCCTCCGCAAGGCGGCAAAAAAAGGACGCACCGGCGAGCCGCCCTTCGAAACCGGCTTTATCGGGGCCTGGTTTCTGAAAGGCTCGGGTCCCTCGGGTAAGCCGATACCGGCGCCTGCGGTTTATAAACCGGCCCGGTCCTCATTCAGCAAAACCGAACTGCTGCACACCTTCGAAGCCCTTCAGCAGCAGTACCTGCAGCTGCTTGCGTTCAGCCGGACTAACCGCCTCGACCTGAACCGGATTTACGTGCGTTCGGCCTTCACCCCGCTGCTGCGGTTCAACGCGGCGACCTGGTTTCAGGCCATGCCGGGGCATCAGCAGCGGCACCTTTCACAAATCAGGCGGCTCACGGTGCTGCCAGGGTTTCCGGGCACCGGCGCGGGGTAAAGCCTGTTTGCAGGCAGCGCACACGGTGTAGGCCACCACAATGCCCTCCGGTATCTGATCTACGAGATCAGCAGGCTCGGTCCATACCTCGTTTTCCTTTTCCTTAATTTTCCCGCAAATGCTGCACCGCATGCGGATATCGGTGCCGGTTTGGTGCGAATGATGCCGTATTACGACCTTCTTTTCCAGCGGCTCGACCGAGAGCAGCTCGTTATCGACCCGGAGCACCCTGTCTTCTTCGGGGGAGATGCGCATCGACATCACCCGCTTGAGCTGTGGCGAATCGCAGCGGTAAATCCGCTCAACCGGCTCGTTGCGCAGCTCAGCCAGCTGAAACAGCGTTTCCAGCCACATGCGGGTCGGAGCGCCGGTAATGAAATCCCAGATGGGCCGGCCAATTACCGATCTTGACAGCGCTTTCCGGCCTTCATTTTCTTCCGCAAACGCGTCCCATTCCCCACCCACTGCAATGATCTGCTTGGTTTTACCGACCTTGTAGGTCGTTTTCGATTTCTTAGGGGAGTCTGTCATCCTTTTTTTATTTAACCACAACTTAAGCTGTAAACCCATGAAAGCCAAACGATAAGCTGGACTGATTCATCAGGTAAAACGACGTACGTGACCCTTTCCGGCATTTCATTTCATTTCACGCTCACCAGCTCAAGGCCGATCCTGTTGGCGAACAGCAGCCCTTTTTGGGTGAGGCGCAGCAGGCCGGTTTGGGCAACATCATCCAAAAGGTCCTGTGCGGTGAATTTTGCGGCGGTGCTGAGCTGTGCTTCGGTCAGCCCGCAGCCGTAGCGGCTGAGCAGCTCTTCGCGGCTGACCCCGCTGCGGGTGCGAAGCCCGAGCAGCAGGCGCTCTTCGCCGAGGGCCGCGAGATCGTAGCTGTCGGTTTGGGTGCGGTGAAACGCAATGCCGGGGTCGGCATCCATGTAGGTTCTCAGGCGGGGCGCATTTTGGGTGCGCTCCGCCCCCTGCCCCCCGGGCTGCCACCAGAAGCCGTGCGCGCCGGGTCCGAAGCCGAGATAGTTTTCATGCCGCCAGTAGGCGCCGTTGTGCCGCGATTCATGCCCCGGCCGGGCGTAGTTGCTCACCTCGTAGCGCGCAATGCCGGCAGCGCCGAGGGTATCGGTAACCAGCTGCATCTGTTCGGCGACCTCTTCGTCGTCAGGCGGCTGCACCAGCTGCTTCTTCACCATGCGGTAGAGCTTGGTGTTTTCCTCCACGGTGAGGCTGTAGGCCGACACATGCGGCGGCTGAAACTGAAGCAGAGTTTCGAGATCGGCCTGTAGTTCATCCCGGGTCTGACCGGGATTGCCGTAGATGAGGTCGGCGGTCCAGCTTGGCAGGCCGGCACCGGCGAGGGCTTCGAGTGCGCGCAGGGCTTCGCCGCGGGTGTGCGCCCGGTTCATGAACCGGAGCCGGGCTTCATCGAAGGTCTGCACGCCCATGCTCACCCGGGTGATGCCCGCCTGCCGCAGTTCCGCGAGCCGCCCGGAATGCACATCGTCGGGGTTCATCTCAAGGGTGATTTCGGCCCCGGGTTCGAGCGTCCAGCCCTGACGGATGCGCGCGATGATTTCGGCAATTTCCGGAGTCGTGAGCCGCGAGGGCGTGCCGCCGCCGAAGTAGAGGGTCTTTACCGGCTCTGCGGTGGTTTCGGGAAATTGCGCCTGCGTGTGCGCGATTTCCCGCAGCAGCTGCGGCACAAAACCGGCCCTGTGCTTCAGGGAGGTTTCGAAGTAAAAATCGCAGTAGGTGCAGGCCTGCCTGCAAAACGGAATGTGGATATAAATGCCCGACATGCTGCCGAATCTTTGTTTTTTTTGAGTTTTTGCCGGGGGATGGGTTTCGTGCCCCGCCCTACATCCTGGCCTTGAACGCCATGATCCGTCCGTAAGCCTGCTCGATGCGTGCCCGGGGGATGCGGCCTTCTTCCACGGCAGCGCTGAGGATGGCGATGGCTTTTCGGGTGATTTCCGGGTCGTACACCGAGTTGTTGGCAAATACCAGCACGTCTATGCCCGCAAGTACGGCCAGCTCGAGCGCCTGCTCCAGCCCGTAAAAATCGGTGATAGCGCCCATCTGCATGTCGTCGGAAAACAGCAGCCCTGTGAAGCCGAGCTCGTCGCGCAGCAGGCCGGTCATGATTTCCGGTACCAGGGTCGCCGGGTGTTCGGGATGCCAGTCGGCATTGAAGATGTGCGCGCTCATCACCAGCCGCGCACTGCCGTCGGCGAAGAGGTCGCGGTAGGGCTCCAGCTCGGCTTCGGTCCAGGTTTCGGTGACATCCGCCATGCCGTAGTGCGAGTCGTTCCAGGCGCTGCCGTGCCCGGGGAAGTGCTTCACCGTGCCCCAGACGCCCTCCTCCCGGAAGCCTTCAAGGGTGAGGCGGGCGTGATGCGTTACGCGGCCGGCATCCCCCGAGAAGCTGCGGCCGAGCTGACCGATTACCGGGTTCTGCGGATTCACGTTCACATCCACAACGGGTGAAAAGTTGATGCTGATGCCGGCCTCGGCAAGCATGCGGCCGGTCTGCCGGGCATAGTGCAGGGTTGAATCCGCGCGGTTGATGCGGCCCAGATGCTCGTGCGAGGGCGTTTCGGGGAAGCCGAAGCGCGGCTTGAGGCGGTTCACGCGGCCGCCTTCCTGATCGATGGCCACCAGCAGCGGGGTTTCGGCGTGGCGCTGCAGCTGCCGCACAAGTCGCGCAAGCTGCTGCGGGGAGCGCACATTGCGCTCGGCACGCCGGTTAGGCACATCGTAATCGAACAGGATGATGCCGCCCAGGTTCCGGTCGCGGATGTCCTGCACAACCCAGTGCGCTTCATCGGCTTCGAAGCCCCGGAAACCGACCATCATCATCTGCCCGATCATGGCTTCAAGGCCGGGCCCGGATTCTTCGGAGCGGTTTTCAGCCCCGGAATCCTGCGCCCAGGCCACGGGACCCGTCATCATAAAAAGAAAAAAAACAAAAGCGGTAGCGGCGAAGCGTGCGGACATGGGGGCTCTCAGGATGATAAATTCGGAAACAGGAAAAAATTCAGGCTCAGTTTGGCAGTTCGGTTGCCGAGGCCACCAGTTCGCGGGCGCTGCTGAGCACAGCTTCGGTGAGGTCGGCGCCGCTCATGAGGCGGGCCACTTCCCGGACGTGATCTTCCGGGCTGAGCCGGTCGATGCGGGTAACGGTGCGCTCGTTGGTTTCGGTCTTGCGCACCACAAAGTGCGTGTGCGCCATGCAGGCAATCTGCGGCAGGTGGGTGATGCTCAGAATCTGCACAGTTGAAGCCAGCTCGCGCATGGTGCGGCCGACCTGTTGCGCGATGGGCCCGCTGATGCCGGTATCGATTTCGTCGAAAATCATCACGGGCAGACGCTGCTCGCGGGCCAGGATGGATTTCAGAGCCAGCATGATGCGGCTCATCTCCCCGCCTGAAGCGGTGCGCGACAGCGGCTTGGGTTCCTCGCCTTTGTTGGTGGAAATGTAGAAACTGAGGTCGTCGGCGCCATCGTCGGTACAGGCGATACGGCGGCCGTCGATTTCGATCCAGCCGTCGGCCTGCTCGCGCCAGCGCACGACAACTGCAAAGCGCGCATGCCGGAAGCCCAGCCGCATCAGCTCTTTTTCAATATCGCGGGAGAGGCGTTCGCCTTCCTGCAGCCGGGCTTCGTGCAGCGCAACCGCCTGCGCTTTGAGCAGGCCGGCGGCTTTCTGAATCTGTGCATCCAGCTTTTCCAGCTCGGCTTCGTAATTATCGGCCAAGCTCAGGGTCTGCTCCACTTCCTGCATGTAGGCCAGCAGCTCCTCGGGGCCCTTCCCGTACTTTTTCTCGATCCGGCGGAGCTCCGCCTGCCGCTGCCGCAGGGTTTCGAGCTGTATGGGGTTAAACTCGATGTTGGTTTGGTACTGCTCGGTGAAGCGCAGCAGCTCTTCCACGCTGATGCGGGCAGTTTCCAGCTCCTGCACGTAGTTTTCAAACTCCGGCTCAATCTGCGCCATGTGGCTGAGGGCCTGTTCCATCAGCCCGAGAAGATCGAGCGCATTATATTCGCCGTCGCGGCCGGCTGCGAGTATTTTGGCCGCGGTTTCGTTGAGCTCCTCGCTGCTGTCGAGCAGGCGGATGTCGCGCTCAAGCTGCTCGGTTTCGTCGGCTTTGAGGTCGGCTGCCCGAAGCTCACGCAGCTGAAAGCGGTAGAGCTCCTGCTTTTCGCGCAGTTCGCGCTCCCGTTTTTGCAGGGCGGCTTTCTGCCGGCGCAGCCCGCTGAGCTGTTCAAAGCTCTGGATGTAGGCCGCAAGCGCAGGCTGCACGCTCGGTCGGCCGTCGATCACTTCCCGGTGATGCTCCTCGCGCAGCAGCAGCTGATGGTCGTGCTGCCCATGCAGGTCAACCAAAAGGCCGCCTACCTGCTTGAGCACGCTCAGCTGTACGGGGGTGTCGTTGATGAACGCCCGGCTGCCGGAAGGCCGCACTTCCCGCCGGATGATGGTTTCCGGGGCGGGCTCAACACCGTGCTCCTGCAGCAGGGCCGCGAGTTTGTCGTCTTTGCCTGTTTTCAGAATCACCTCGGCGATCGCTTTGTTCGCACCCTGACGAATGCTTTCGAGCTGTGCCCGCTCGCCGAGCAGAATATTAAGCGCCCCGATGATGATGGATTTTCCCGCCCCCGTTTCCCCGGTTATGATGTTCAGGCCGGGTTCGAAGGTTGTCTCGAGTTCATCAATCAGGGCGAAGTCCTTTATATATAATGATGTAATCACAACAGAAGACAGGCTTTCGGTTTTTGGAAAATTGGGAAGCGGGATTGCCGGCAAACGAAGCAATCGGGGGCAGTTTTTGCCGGAAATGCTGCTTAATACGGGTTTAAAGGTACGCAATCAAATGCTTTTATTCAGCAGCTGTTCGGGTCTTATTGGGCTTAATAATGAGTTTACAAACTGTTATCTTACGCGGTTCAGTTCAGACCTGCACCGCGGCGGATTATGAGCCGCAAAACCAGCACAAAACTTTATTTTTTAGCCTGTTTTATGGATTTACCCTCTATCGACGAGAAAAAAATCGGAAAATCATCATTTGAGCTTACTGAGCACGAAATCAGCAGCAAACCCATCCCCAATGAGCTTCCCGTACTGCCGCTGCGCGATACCATTGTTTACCCCGGCACCATGTTTCCGATTTTGGTGGGCCGGGATTCTTCCCTGAAAGCCATTGATGCCGGCATAGACAACGGCAAGTTTGTGTTGTTGCTGGGGCAGAAAGATGCCCAAAACGACAACCCAACTGCCGCTGACCTCTACGAAGATGGCTGTATTGCCTCGATCACACAGGTGCTGCGGCTGCCTAACTCTCTTGTAAAAGTGCTGGTAAACGGCATCCTTCCAGCCAAAGTGCTCAGCATATCGGATACCAACGGCTATCTGACCGCAACAACGGACTTCAAACTGCGCTCAAGCCGCTTCCGTAAAACCGAGCGCCTTGTATCGCTGGTGCGCAAAACCCGTGAGAAATTCGAGCGTTTTGTGATCATGAATCAGGATGTACCCGAAGAAGTACTCACAAGTTTTGATGAGGGTGATGAGCACCTCGAACAAAATCTGTACCTGATGGCTTCACACCTCGATATGTCGATAGAGGAGCGTCAGAAATTTCTTGAACTTGAAACCCTCGAACAGCTCTACAAGCTGCTGCTTGCAAAAGTGACCCGCGAGCTGCAGGTGCTGGTGGTGAGCACCGAAATCAATGAGAAGGTGCAGGAGGAAATTCAGGAAACACAGCGGCGCTTTTTTATTCAGGAGCAGATCCGTGCGCTTCAGGATGAGCTGGATGAAGGCGAATTTGCCGATCCTGAGCTCATGAAAATCAAAGAGCAGATTGATGCGGCCAAAATGCCGGAAGAGCCGCTCGCCAAGGCGATGGAAGAACTCGAGCGCCTGAAAAAGACCCCGCAGATGTCGCCTGAGTACGGCGTGGGCCGCAACTATCTCGACTGGATGACGACCCTGCCCTGGAGCGTTACTTCCAAAGACAACCTCGATATAAACGGGGTGCAGCAGGTGCTGGATAAGGAGCACTTTGGTCTGGAAAAACCCAAGGACCGCATTCTGGAGCACATCGCCGTGCTCAACCTGGTAGAAAACCTGAAGGGGCAGATTTTATGCTTTGTGGGCCCTCCGGGCGTGGGCAAAACCTCGATGGCGAAATCCATCGCGCGGGCGCTGAACCGGAAAACCGTGCGCATAAGCCTGGGCGGGGTAAGCGACGAGGCGGAGATCCGCGGACACCGCCGCACCTACATCGGTTCCATGCCCGGCCGCATCATTCAGGGCATGCGCAAGGCCGGCACCATCAACCCCGTGATGATTCTGGATGAAATCGATAAAGTCGGCCATGACTTCCGCGGCGATCCGTCGTCGGCCATTCTTGAGGTGCTCGACCCCGAGCAGAACAACACCTTCAACGACCACTACCTCGATGTGGATTATGACCTCTCGAAGGTGATGTTCATCGCTACGGCCAACGTAGCTTCGTCCATTCAGCCGGCGCTGCTCGACCGCATGGAGATCATCAACCTGCCGGGCTACCTCGAGCACGAAAAGCTGGAAATTGCAAAGCGGCACCTCATCCCCAAAATGCTGAAATCGCACGGGCTGAAGGCATCACAAATTAAGTTCCGCAAAGACGGCATCCTGCACATTATCCGCAACTACACCTCAGAAGCCGGGGTGCGTACGCTGGAGCAGCAGATCGCCGCCGTTTGCCGCAAAATTGCTCGCAAATACGTAGTCGCACGGGCCAAAGGCGAAGACGACCCCGTCTTTAAAGTAAATGAAAGCCTGGTAAGCGAACTGCTGGGCGTGCCCAAATACCGCGACCGTGCGCCCGACCGCACCGACCGCGCCGGCACCGTAAACGGCCTGGCCTGGACCAGCACCGGCGGTGCCATCCTGCAGATCGACGTAGCCGTGATGGAAGGCAAGGCCAACTTCCGGCTTACGGGTCAGCTGGGTGATGTAATGAAGGAATCGGCGCAGGCCGCCCTCACCTACATCCGCTCGCATGCCTCGAAATACGGCATTGCGGCCGATTTCTTTGACAAGCACGAACTCCACATCCACATTCCCGAAGGCGCCATCCCCAAAGACGGCCCGAGTGCGGGTATGGCGATGGTGCTGGCGATGCTCTCGCTGCTCACGGGCAAACGGGTGCGGCACGATGTGGGCATGACCGGCGAAATAACCCTGCGCGGCGACGTGCTGGCCATCGGCGGCCTCAACGAGAAGCTGCTGGCGGCACAGCGCAATAAGCTCAGCAAGGTGCTCATCCCCAAAGACAACGAGCCTGACCTGGCGGAAATCCCCGCTAAGGTAAAAGAAGGACTCGAGATTGTGAGTGTGAGCACTGTAACAGAGGCCATACCGCACAGTTTTCGCGATCCGCTGCCTGAAACCGTCAAGTCCTGAGGCTGTGTTGAAAGCAGGCTGGTTTTGCCGGCCTGTGAGCACATCCTTCACCCTAAAAAAAGCATCATGAGCGAAAACGGCTACGAAAAAGAAACCCGGCACCTTCGGTTTGAAGTAGCGCCGGGGCAGACAACGCCCGTGCGTATCGACCGCTACCTGGCCGATATGGTGCAAAATGCGACCCGCAGCAAAGTTCAGCAGGCCATTTCGGAAGGTCGGGTGCTGGTAAACGGCAAGCCAACCAAGGCTTCCTATCTGGTGCAGCCCGACGACCTCATCGAGGCGGAAATTCTGAAGCACAAGGTGCCCGAGCTGGCTCCGGAGCCCATCCCGATTGATATCATTTTTGAGGACGACGACTTCCTCATCATCAACAAACCGTCTCATATGGTTGTGCATCCGGCCTTCGGCAACTGGACCGGCACCCTGGTGAACGCGCTGCTGCACCATACGGGGCAGCTTTCGGGGGCAAACGATCCGGCGGTGCGGCCCGGGATAGTGCACCGCATCGACAAGGGCACGAGCGGCCTGCTTGTGGTGGCCAAACACGATACGGCGCATCAGCTGCTGGCCAAACAGTTCGCCAAACACACCATCGAACGCAGCTATCAGGCCATCGTTTGGGGTCAGCCGCCCGATGAGGGCACCTTCGATTCGCTCATGGGCCGGCACCCGCGCGACCGCAAGCTCATGGCCGTACTCACCGACGGGCGCGGCAAACAGGCGATTACGCACTTCAAAGTACTGGAGCGTTTCGATCATCTCAGCCTCATCGAAGCCCGGCTCGAAACCGGGCGCACGCATCAAATCCGCGTGCATTTCGCTGATGCCGGCTTCCCCCTGCTTGCCGACGCAGTGTACGGGGGCGCGGCGGTGCGCTACGGCTCCAATACCGGCTTCCGGAAGGATCTGTTTCTGAAGCTCTTCAAAGAGCTGGGCCGGCAGTGCCTGCATGCCAAAACCCTGGGCTTTCTGCACCCCTCAACCGGCGAGCCTGTTCATTTTGAATCGCCCCTGCCGGCAGATTTCGAACACGCCCTCGAACAGCTGCGCACGTACTGCAGCTAAGCTTTTTATTTTCTTTTCGGGTGATGTGCCCCCTGCACGAAACCCGGTTCCTGTAATTGACACCCTCCAAAAAAGACTTCGCAAGCACATGAAAAAAAAGAACATCGACATCTCCATTGAGCTCGACGACAAAAACGTACCCGAAAAAATAACCTGGAATGCCGGGGATGCCGGCCTCGACAAGCCGGCCGACTGCCGGGCCATGCTGCTCTCCCTGTGGGACAACGACCACAAACAGACGCTCAAACTCGACCTCTGGACCAAAGAAATGACCGTAGATGAGATGAAGCTCTTCTTCTATGAAACGCTGGTAACCATGGCCGACACCTTCGAAAGTTCTACCAAAGACGACCGCATGAGCGGCGATATGCGCGACTTTTGCGAGTATTTCGCCGAAAAGATGGAGATCAAAAAATGAGAGGTGCGCACGGTACTCAATTTACAACTCAGACATTAAAACAAGAAACTGATTAAGCATAAGTTGCCTGAAGCGCAGCCCTGAGCTTCAGTAATTCTGCTGCTGCCTTACAACACTATTTGAGTGACGGCTTTTTTTGAGCCCCAACTACCCGGAAACAGCGGTGAATTATCTTAGCTACGTTTTAATCGATACGAAAACGCAAACAGCCGCACGCAAACAAGAATCAGCAAACACCCTGCAGCCCGAACGTGTACTGCTTAATTTAATTAAGTATTTAAGGTAAATTCACAAAAATAAGGCGAAGGTAGCCCTCAAAGCTCCTTAATTTCTTTAATTCCTGCTGATTTTCGAATTTTGAAAAACCTATATCACTATGAGATTTTTAATAATTCTGAATTTACTCTTTTAAATTTTGCCCCGCCAGAAAAAACAAATACACAAGTTCATAATTATCAAAGTTTTATAGAATTAAAAAGTTACCAAATCATTGTTTGTAATTTAAAGGATCAGTGAATTATATTCGAATGCTCACTATGAGCAAGGACTATTTCAACTAACTCAATACCTATCTGTCATGAAACAATTCTACAATTTTGGCAAAGGTCTGCTTGCCGCAGGTCTTTTGCTGCTTGGTGCCACCGGCACTGCCAATGCTCAGGTTTTCCCGCTTGAAGCTCAAAATCAATTCCCCGGTGTTCAGCCTGCTGAGCGTGCTCCCGGCCTGATGAACGCAGAAATTTTGTTCCAGCAAAACCGCGCCGATACAGGCGGTATCGTATCCGGAACTTTTGAAGGTCTTGGTACCGCTACCTTCAGCGCTGACGATTTCGAACTCAGCACACCTGCTACGCTCACCTCTATTTCTGTACTTGGTTTCCAAAACAATGCCACCTACCTCGATGGTATTCTTTTGGGCGTACAGTTTTACATTTTTGCCAATGGCGGCGGTTCACCTGCTGGTGAGCCATACGAGGGTGATGCACTCTACTCGATCGAAGTTGACCTTGATGATCCAAGACTTGAAGTTGTTCAGGAAGCAAACCTGTACACCTTTATCGTTGACGTTTCTGAAGAAAACTGGTTCCTTCCTGCTGAGCGGTACTGGCTTTCTGTAGCTCCGGTTCAGGATCTTGCCGATCTCGACGGTGCAAGCCGCTGGAACTGGGCACAAGGCGAGCAGAATTTTGGTGAGCCTATGCTTATCGACCCCGACAACAATTTCAATGGTAATTTCTTCGACTGGACTCCTTTCTCAGCCCTTGGAATTAACTGGGATCCGTCCGGTCTGGTAATGACCATCGAAGGTATCCCCGGTGAAGCTTCTGTTGAGCTTGGCGCATTCAGCCTGCTTTCTCCGCCAAACGGCGTTGAAGTTGACCTCACTTTCGAAGGCGAAACAGCCATCGCTATTGAGTGGGAAGCTTCTGAAAATGCTACCGATTACGCCTGGGTTGCTCACCTTTCCGGTAACAGCCTCGAAGATCCCCTCCTCAATGTACCAACCGGTGCTGCAACCGAGCTCGTACTTACCGATGGTGCTATCTACGACATCCTTCAGAGCCTTGGTGTTGAGCCCGGCCAAACCGTTACCATCGACTGGAGCGTAGTTGCTTCTGCCGGCGACGAAGCCCGCTTCGCGGATGAAGTATGGAGCGTAACCTTCACCCTCGTTCCGCCAACCAGCATTGGTACCGGCGAAACCGTTCAGGGCTTTGAGCTTTCTCAGAACTACCCGAACCCGTTCAACCCAACTACCAACATCAGCTTCACCCTGCCACAGGCTTCTGATGTTAGCCTTGAAGTATTCAACATGCAGGGTCAGCGCGTAGCTACCCTTGCTAACGGAAGCTTCTCTGCCGGTTCACACATTGTTACTTTCGATGCTGCAAACCTTTCAAGCGGTATCTACCTGTACCGCATGACAGCAGGTGCCTTCACACAGACCAACAAAATGATGCTCGTGAAGTAAGGTTCAGCCTCTCAGCAATATCCGAAAAGCCCGGAGCTCTACAGCTTCGGGCTTTTTTTATTTAAACCTTTCCTTTACGTTTGATTTAGTCTTGTTATTTTCAATTCCCATCTATAGGAACAACACAGTCTGATTTTGCTGCTACTAATCCTTCTACTTCTGATCGGCCTCTTTGGAGGCATCCTTGCCGGCATGCTTGGTGTAGGCGGCGGGCTCATTTTTACCCCTGTGCTCATTTTTATTTTCGCTGAATCTTTTGAAGATCCGCTGCCCTGGATTATCGGTACCTCCCTGCTGTGTACCTTTGCCGCCTCTCTGAGCAGCGTGCGCAAGCACATCCGCATGAACAATTTCTTCCGGCGGGACAGCCTTTGGGTAGGCTCCTGCAGCCTCGCCGGCACCTTGCTGGGCGTTTCTGTTGTTCGCAGCGAGTGGTACAGCCAAACGGAGTTCTCGGTCGTATTCAGCGGCCTGCTGCTTTTTGCTGCCTGGAAATTCATCTTCAAAGCTAAAGAGAAAGCTGTTGCCGGAAGTGACCACAACTCCGGGCTGATGACGGACGGAAAACTTGGCCCAAGGCAGGCCCTGCTTACCGGCACGGCAGGCGGTACGGTTGCAACGCTTGCCGGAGTAGGCGGCGGCGTAGTGATGGTGCCCATCATGACCATGGTTCTGAAACTTCCTTACCTGAAAGCTATCAGCATTTCTTCGGCAGCGATTGTATTTATTTCCTTTTTTGGCTGGGGTCAGTTTGCGATTCAGAGTCCGGCTGAGGCAGGCATCACCCCATTTACTCTGGGTTTTGTAGATTTCGGCACAGCTCTTCCTCTGATAGCCGGCGCCCTAATCGGTGCAAATTACGGAGTTTACGCCACGAGCCGCATCCCAAAAAGATACATGGAGCTTACATTTGGCCTGCTTGCGCTTTTTGTTGCAGCACAACTGCTTTGGCGGGTTTTTGCATGAACAATCTGCCAATGTTACCGCAGTGTTAAATCCTGATATGCAAACAACCGCCCTTCGATTATGTGCCTTTCCCTCAACTTTTTTTGATATTTTTGGTCACTTCATAATTACCTTTCTGAATTCCTAACTTCCAGACTCAGGTATCGTGCTAACGGCAAAAAATCTGTTTTCACCGATGATTAAATTGCCACACACAGCCAACCCACTATGACCTATACTTTTTTTGACTTTCTGCAACTGGTTGGTGCCCTTGGCATCTTTATTTTTGGGATGAAAATTTTCAGCGACGGCCTGCAGAAAGTTGCCGGAAGCAAGCTCAGATCCATCCTTAAAGGCATGACCCGAAACCGATTTACGGGCGTGCTCACCGGTTTCGGTACCACAACCATTACGCAGTCGTCCACAACAACTACCGTAATGGTCGTCAGCTTTGTGAATGCCGGGCTGCTCACCTTTGTGGAATCAACGGGTGTAATTATGGGGGCGAATATCGGCACAACGGTAACCGCCTGGATGGTCGCGATATTCGGCTTCAAGTTTCAGATAACGCCGATTGCCGTTATGATGATCGGTTTATTCTTCCCGTTTCTGTTTGTGAGCAACCTGAAACTGCGCAACATAGCAGAAGCCATGATCGGCTTTGGTATCCTGTTTATCGGCCTCGACTTCATTAAAGATGCCGTACCTGATATCGATCAAAACCCGGAAATCTTTGCTTTTCTCGACAGCTTCACCGATTACGGCTATCTTTCCTTATTGCTTTTTGTCGGCGTGGGTACCATACTTACCCTGCTCACGCAGTCTTCTTCAGCCGCAACTGCCATTACCCTTGTAATGTTGTTTCAGGGCTGGATTTCCTTCCCGATTGCAGCAGCCATGATTCTGGGTGAAAATATCGGTACCACTGTTACGGCCAACATTGCCGCACTGATCGGCAACGTGCACGCAAAACGGGCCGCCCGCTTCCATTTTTTCTTCAATTTTGCAGGGGTAATATGGATGCTTATTGTTATTTACCCCTTCCTCAACGGCATTGACTGGATCATGCAGCAGTTCAGCCCGGGTTCTTTGTCTGTTTTCTCTGACGACCCCGCCGCACGCCCGAACGCTACGCTCGCGCTTTCGCTGTTCCATACCACCTTCAATGTGCTGAACGTGATTTTCCTGTTCGCCTTTGTGCCGCACATGGTGCGTTTTGTGGAGCGCATTCAGCCTGATAAAGGAAGCGCCGACGACCGCTTTGAGCTGAAATATATCAACATCGGGCTGATGTCATCAGCCGAGCTTTCCATCGAGCAGGCACGCAAGGAAATCAGTCTGTTTGCGAAAATGGTCGAAAAAATGCACTACGGCTTCCTCGGGCTGGTGTACAAAAAACCTGAGAAGCAGCGTAAGTTCCTTAAAAAGCTTGAAAAACGTGAAGAAATAACCGATCAGCTGGAAGTCGAGATTGCTGAATATCTGGTTCAGATTTCTGAAAACACCAATGTTTCATCAGATTCTATCCGCAAAATCCGCAACATGCAGAGCATGATAAATGACCTTGAGCGGATTGGCGACCTCTACTTCCAGATGTCTAAGACCTACGAGCGTACGCTTGATGATGAACAGGAAAAGGTACCTGATGAAGCCCTCGAAGAACTTCGGGAAATGCTTTCCGCTGTACACGATGCCATCATCATCATGAAAGACAACATCCTTTCGCGTACTGCCGAGGTTGACCTGCAGGCCGCCATCGACATGGAGCGCAAAATTGATGAAATCCGGGACCGGCTGCGGGAACGCCACTACGCTCGGCTCGAAGACGGTGTTTACCGGGTGCGTTCCGGTATCGTTTACCTCGACTTGCTGAACCGCCTTGAAAAAATCGGCGATCACATCATGAACGTCAGTGAAGCAGCTGCCGGCAAAAAGTTTCTGGTTTCAAAAATTGAAGGAACCCTTCCGCCGGTACGCAAGGAAGCCAAATCCAGGAATCAGTAAAGATCGGGGCAAGGCGCGCATCCCCCTGCAAATAGTAAAAAGCCGTACTTCAGATCATCTCCGAAGTACGGCTTTTTTAGTTCAAAATTAACAAAGCACCTTACAACTGTCGCAGTTTACGAAGCTGCCACCAGGCAAACAAAGCGCTTGTTCCGTAAAAAATGAGGAAGGCGGCTATCATCACATTCACAAGGGCAGGGGTACCCATGATGAGCAAAGCAAAGATGAAGGTCACGACCCCGAAAAAGGAAAGTCCGCCCGAAAGGATGGCGCCAAAAGCCATAATGATGAGAAAGAAGGCGAAAGCGTAGGGGATGAAATTTTCGAACTGAAAAATAAACAGGCCGGCTATAAGCGACACAACGCCCATGAAAGCGCCTGACCGGTAGAAAAACTGCATGATGCCGTTTGAGATAAGCCATGCCGCGATAATAATGTGCAGCATTTCCGGAAAGATCATGCTGAACACCCCGGTAGCAAGCGCCACAAGGCCGTTTGTAAATTTTCTGCCGGGCTGCGCTTCCCCGAACTGCATGTTAAACTGTTGCATAAAAAGCTGCGGTTAAATTGGATACCAAAAGTTCTGTTTCTGAAATATGCGAAAATCAGAGCATAAATCCTGCCAAACGAAGTTCGTGACATCAAAGTTATAAATCCTTGTAAGCTGCTTCGTGAAGCAGTCCGAATCTGCTTATATTTAGCGGAAAATCGCTTCCAAACATCCTTAACTTTATTTCCATGAGTATAGACACCCTTACCCCGCCCGCAGGCTTAGGCTTTGAGCTTTCAGAAGATCACAACATGATTCGTGAAAGCATTCGCGATTTCGTAGAGAAACGTGTTGCACCAACTGTGATGGAGCGGGATGAGAACTGCGAATTTCCGCATGACATTGTGAGTGAACTGGCCGAGATGAGTATGCTCGGTATCTATCATGAAGAAAAGTACGGCGGCGCAGGTTTCGACACCATGAGCTTCGCCATCGTGCTTGAAGAAATTGCCCGCTGGGATGCCTCCCTTGCGCTCACAGTTGCATCGCACACCTCCCTTTGCTCGGCGCACATCGCCCTGGCCGGCAATGAGGCACAGAAAATGAAGTACCTCACGCAGCTCACAAGCGGAAAAGCCCTCGGTGCCTGGGCCCTCACCGAGCCCGGTTCCGGAAGCGATGCCTCCAATATGAAAACAACCGCCGTACGCGACGGCGACAACTGGATTCTGAACGGCGCCAAAATCTTTATCACACAAGGTTCTGTAGGCAGCATCTACGTGGTGCTGGCTGTAACCGACCGCGACAAAGGCGCAAAAGGCGTTACGGCCTTCATCCTCGAAAAAGGCATGAAGGGCTTCAGCTACGGCCCCAAGCTTAAGAAGCTGGGCATGAACTCCTCCGACACTTGCGAAATTTATATGGAAGATGTGGTGGTACCGGCTGAGAATCAGCTGGGCGGGCTGGGGCAGGGCTTCATTGATACCATGAAGATTCTGGACGGCGGCCGCATCGGCATCGGCTCCATTGCCGTTGGTGTGGCCCGCGGTGCTTTCGAAGAGTCGAAGAACTACGCGCAGGAGCGCTCTCAGTTTGGCAGGCCGATTGGTCAGAATCAGGCCATTCAGTGGAAAATCGTGGATATGGGCGTCAGTATCGATGCCGCTCGCCTGCTCGTTCAACGGGCAGCCTGGCTGAAAGATAACAGCCGGCCCTACACCAAGGAAGCCTCTATGGCCAAGCTGTTCGCTTCAGAAATGTGCACCAAAGCCTGCCTCGACGCCATTCAGATACACGGCGGTTACGGCTACACCAAGGAGTACCACGTTGAGCGCTTCCTGCGCGATGCCAAGCTGCTCGAAATCGGTGAGGGCACGAGCGAGGTACAGCGCATGGTGCTTGCACGGCAGTTCATGAAATAAACCCTTACTGCCTGAAACGCTTTAAACCTTAGCAAAGGCTGATAACCTCAATTATCAGCCTTTGTTTTTTTACTTCTTACTGCGTTTCGGCAGGATTTTTAGTAATTTGAAGTTTAACCTCAGATTTTCTGAGCCCCCATATTCTCCCTGTTTTCAAAGCTTTGGGGGAAAACGCACTACACCGAATTTCTACTTTTATGGCAAAAAACAGCTTTAATACCGACGACGCCTGCCTGTTCGAATCCATGCTGGGTGAAGACGACCGCATGATCATGGAAACCGCGCGCGACTACGCCCAAAGCCGGCTCGAACCCCGCGCCTGCGAGGCCAATCAGGATGAGATTTTCGACATGAACATCCCCAAAGAAATGGGCGAGCTGAACCTGCTCGGGGTCGTTGTACCCGAAGAGTACGGCGGCATCGGCGCGAGCTACACCGCCTACGGCCTCATCGCCCGCGAGATTGAACGGGTCGATTCGGCCTACCGCTCCTTCCTTTCGGTGCAGTCATCGCTGGTGATGCACCCCATCAACGTGTTTGGTACTGAAGAGCAGAAGCGCAAGTACCTGCCCAAACTGGCCACCGCTGAGCTCATCGGCTGCTTCGGCCTTACGGAGCCCGATCACGGCTCCGACCCCGGCTCCATGGTTACTACGGCCACCAAAACCAACGGCGGCTGGGTACTCAACGGCGCCAAGATGTGGATCACGAACTCCCCGATCGCCGATATCGCTATCGTGTGGGCCAAGGCCAAAAATGCCGGCTCCGACGACGGCAAAATTATGGGCTTCATCGTGGAGCGCGACAGCGACGGCTACTCGGCACCTACTACCCACAACAAGATGTCGCTGCGCGCTTCCTTCACCGGCGAGCTTATTTTTGATGATGTGTTCGTGCCCGATGCCAACGTTTTCCCGACCGTCCGCGGTCTGAAAGGTCCGTTTACCTGCCTCAACAGCGCGCGCTACGGCATCGTGTGGGGCTCGCTGGGCGCCGCTGAAAACTGTTATCACCGGGCGCGTCAGTATGTGATGGAGCGCAAGCAGTTCGGCTACCCGCTGGCCGCGAATCAGCTGATTCAAACCAAGCTGGCCAACATGCTCACCGACATCACCCAGATGCAGCTGCTTTCATGGCGCCTCGGCAACCTGAAAGACCAGGGGCAGGATCACCCTTCGATGACCTCGCTGGCCAAGCGCAACAACTGCGGCCGCGCCCTCGATATCGCCCGCGTGGCCCGCGACATGCTGGGCGGCAACGGCATCACCGGGGAATACCGCGTAATTCATCACGTTGTGAACCTCGAGTCGGTGAACACCTACGAAGGCACCTACGACATTCACGGGCTGATTCTGGGCCGCGATATTACCGGCATTCAGGCCTTCACCCCGCGCGGCAACGACCTGCCGGCGGCAAAACCGGAACCGGTGGCCCAAACCCTCGAAGCCACCGAGGTTTAGGTCAAACAGTACTCTGTTTCACAAAAAACCGCTTTTCTTAAAGGCCGGACTGTTATCAGTCCGGCCTTTTCTGTATCATTAGGTTATCGGGGGAAGGCATCCTGCCCTGAGCCCGCATTCTGTTTGATTCGACTGTTTTTTTAATGCCTCCCGAGCGGGTATATCACTATCAATTATTTCTGTCATTTCTGAAGCGGGTATGTTCAAACAAACCTGGCCAAACACCCGTCTTCAGATCATTACAAATATGAAACTATGTCTTTGTTCGACACGCCTGACTATCAATGGGTGAAGGGCTTCATGCTTGAACTTGAGCAAAAAGCTGACCCTTCCTACAAAAAAGCCATGGCCGATAAATTCAGACTTGACATGTCTGATGCTCTTGGCATTCCGGCCCCTGAAATCCGTGCTATTGCAAAACAACATCAACCAAATTTCAACCGGCTAACGGTTGCTCAGCAAACTAAACTTTGCGATCTGCTGCTTACAGAGGGCCTTTACGAATACCGTATCAGCTGCTTTCATTGGCTCAAAGCGCAGAAAAAACACTGGACGGCCGCACATCTGCCCGTGTTTGAGCGCTGGCTGAAAGAACACATTTCCGGCTGGCCGGATTGTGATGACTTCTGCGCGTCGGTTTTGGGCGAGTTTTTCCTCATTCATCCGACCCACACGGGTAACTGCCTGAGCTGGTCAGCTTCGCCCAACCCCATGGTGCGCCGCGCAGGGCTTGTGGCCCTCATCAAACCGGCAAAAAAAGCCGGCCGCCTGTACCCCGCGCTCATGCAGTGCGATGCCTCCCTGCATGATGAGGACGTGCTCGTTCAAAAGGCGCTCTCATGGCTGCTCAAAGAAACGAGCAAGGTTTTCCCGGATGATGTGCTGAGGTGGCTCAAATCGCGCTGCGGTCAGATGCACCCTGTGGCCTTTGCACCGGCCCTGAAAAACCTTCCTGCCGAAGCACAGCAGGAAGTGCGCAAAATTCGAAAAGAAAACCTACCTGACAGGAAAGCGCCAACAACGAAGGTCCTACGGCAAGCCGTTACAGCCTGAACCTTTCCGCAGGGCTAAGCGCGCATCACCCTAAACAACAAAACCCCTTCAGCTGTGCTTTTGGCTACAGATGAAGGGGTTTTCCGTTTCAGACGCTTAACGCCCGGCTTAAAACACGAAGGTGAAACCGAGGGTGATGTTCAGGATGTCTGTGCGGGATTCGAGCACGTCGAAGGTGAAGTCTCCGCCGCTGGTATCGATAGAGCCGGGCCGTACATACTCGGCATTGCCGCCAAACATATACCGGGCACCGAAGTTGAAGTAAACGCGCCCCTGCTGCGCTTCGCCGCCGTCCCAGATGAGGGCCCGAACGCCCGCACCGGCGCCATAGGCAAAGGCGAAGTCGTCGAAATTGGTGTCGCTTACAACCTCTTCCTGTGTACGGCGGTCCCGTATGGTGGAGTCGGTGTAGAGGTAATTAAAGCCGATGAGCGCATCAACATAGGGGCGAAAGCGGTAGTCGCGGCCGGTAATACGGGCGAAAAAGTTTACGTTGGCCATATTGTAGCTGTTCTCTACCGAAACGGTAACGTCAGGAATCGTGGGGCTGATAGGCACCCGGCGGCGGTCGGTGCCGAAGGTAAGAAAGCCGGCATCGATTCCGAGCATCAGAGGCGAGTACGGCAGGCGGTAACCGGCCATACCGTGAATTCCAAAACCGCTGCGGTCGAGCTTATCGCCAAAAGCCCCCTGCGGTACACCCACCTGGAAATTAACGGCAAACTCAGCTTCCTGCGCGTTTGATTCCGCAACGGTGCCAAATAGAAAAAGCCCTGCCAAAAGGGCTGAAAACAGAACTGCGTAAATGATTTTCATATTTTTGAATAAATGGATGGAGTCGATTATTTAAACTGCTGCAGAAAACTATTCCATGTTTGGTACATCGGGCTGATCAGCCTGGATTTTTCATCCGGAAGATTCAAAAAAAGACCAATACAGCCGACGCCTTATAAAGAATTCTTTTTTACACTTTATATTGCGCTAAGTTACGCAGGGCTGATTTCAAACGCTAAAATTTGAATACGCTGAAGGACTTACCCAAAAGCCGGAACGCAGCGGAAGATTCTGCTGTAGGCTTCTCATAACTTAAACATAAACAAGGGACAGGGATATGGTTTTCATTCAGAAAGAAATTGAGCTTCGGCCTCATCCCAGAGGCTTTCACATCATAACAGACGAAATACTGCGCGGTATCGGCGATATCAGACGCATCAAAAAAGGCATGCTTCAGGTTTTCATCAAACACACGAGCGCATCGCTCACCATTAATGAAAATGCGGATCCTACGGTCCGTCAGGATTTTGAGACTTTTTTCAACCGCACCGTACCCGAAGATACCCGGCTGTACAAGCACACCCTCGAAGGCGAAGACGACATGACCTCACACATTAAAAGTTCCTTAATGGGGGCATCTGTGCTCATCCCGATCAGCAGCGGCCGGCTGAATATGGGCGTTTGGCAAGGCATCTACCTGTGTGAGCACCGCAATGAGGGCGGCTCAAGAAACCTGGTCTTAACGGCCTGGGGAACAGAAGGCTGAGCTGCTCAGCTTTTAGAAATAAAGCTGAAACAACATCTCCCAAAACTTCTTCAGAAGAGCTGCATTTTTTTGCTGAAGCAGGCTTCTTCATAAAAATACAACTTGCAGGTGCTATTTTAATTCAGTCTGAATAATTGTATTTTAGATACCTTATTTAGAATTAATCTTTGCATACGCTATTATTTTTATGAGCTCTATCCTGCTGATCCTGCAAAAAAGAATTGTATCTCTCGCCGTTCTGTGCTGCCTGCTTTTTGTGGCAGAAACAGCCCTGGCTCAGATAACAGTGTATTCCGGACGCAACCGTGCGCTGGTTGAACCCTTGGTTGACCGCTTTCAGGCCGAGACCGGCATAACGGTTCGCGTGCGCTACGGGGGCACCACGCAGCTGGCCGTAGCCATTCTGGAAGAAGGCCGCAGAAGTCCGGCAGATGTTTTCTGGTCGCAGGATGCCGGAGCATTGGGCGCGCTTCACAACGGGGATATGCTGCTTGCCCTGCCCGACAGCCTCACGCAGGCCCTGCCGCCTCAGTTTCGCAACAGTGCAGGCAGCTGGATTTCAACAAGCGCACGAGCCCGGGTGCTGGCATACAACACCAAACAGATTTCAGCCGAAGAGCTGCCGGCCTCTGTGTACGATCTCACCAAACCCGAATGGCGCGGCAAAGTAGGCTGGGCGCCGGCTAATGCCTCTTTTCAGTCGTTTGTAACGGCCATGCGCGCCCTCGACGGGGAAGAAAAAACGCGCCAATGGCTCGAAGATATGCGCCGCAACGGCGCCATCGCCTACAATAACAACAACTCCATCCTTCAGGCCATAGAAGCAGGTGAAGTTCTCGTAGGCCTCACCAACCACTACTACATCGACCGCGCGCTGGGTTCAAACACTAACTACCCGATCTGGTTTGCGTTTTTTGACGCCGGTGATTCCGGTAACCTGATCAACATTGCCGGAATGGGCATCGTAGCACCGTCACGCAGGGTTGAACAGGCAACCCGCTTTATCCATTTTATGATACAGGAAGAAGCCCAGCAGTTTTTCCGGGATTCCACTTTTGAGTACCCGGTCACTACAGGGCTTGCACCCGGCTACCGCCTGATTGAAGACGTTCTCGAACTGGCCCCGGAAATTGACCTCGACCTGCTTGAGGACCTCGACGGCACACTGCGCCTGCTTCGCCAAACCGGACTGCTCTAAGCTTGATTTCCAAACGCACCCTTTCCGGTTTACCGCCCTGGTATTTTTTACTTCCGGCTGTTTTTGTGGGCATATCGGTGCTGATGCCCCTGGTGTATCTGGTAATTCGCGCCTTCGACGGCGACTGGTCCCAAACTTCGGAGCTGGTGCTGCGGCAGCGCAACCTCATCCTGCTCAAAAACACCCTGATGCTCACCGGTAGCGTAGTGCTGGTTACCACACTGCTGGCCTTTCCCTTTGCCTGGCTCACTACACGCACCAACGTTCCCGGCGTTAAACTCATGACCCTGCTCGGGGTTATGCCCCTTGCCATTCCCGGCTATGTGCTGGCCTATTCGCTGCTGGGCGTAGGCGGCACAAACGGCACGCTGGCGCAGCTGTTCGGCATCGTCATCGACCGGCCCTCCGGCTTCTGGGGCGCGCTGCTGGCCATAAGCCTGTACACCTTCCCTTACCTGTTCCTGAACCTGCGCACCGGTTTCCTCGGCCTCGACCCCTCCGTTGAGGAAGCCGCCCGCTCACTGGGCTACAGCAGCAGGCAGATTCTGTTCCGGGTGATCATCCCGCAGCTGAAGCCTTCCTATCTGGCCGGTATGCTCATCATCTCGCTCTACGTAATCGGCGATTTCGGGGCCGTTTCGCTGATGCGCTTCGAAACCTTCAGCTACGCGCTTTTCCTGCAATATGAGAGCGCCTTCGACCGCGTTTATGCCGCCTGGATCGCGCTCATGCTGCTGGCCCTCACAAGCACAATTCTGGTGGCCGAGTACAAGCTGCTCAAAGGGCTGTCGTTTTACCGTATCGGGGTCGGTTCCGCGCGCCGCACCAAAATCACTGAGCTCAGCAGCTGGGGCATCGGGCTGGCCTGGACCTACGTGCTGGCCGTGCTCACGGCCGCCGTAGTGATACCGGTTGTAACCATTCTATTCTGGATGGCGCAGGGGGTCGATCCCTTCATCTGGAACTCCTTCGGCGATGCCATCCGGAACTCCATCACAGCTTCGGCACCGGCCGCGCTGCTGGCCGTTTTCTTTGCGGTGCCGCTGGCCTACATTTCGATCCGCTACCCCTCGCGCATGTCCAACTACCTGCAGCGGTTTGCCTACCTCGGCTATGCAACCCCACCGCTGGCGCTGGCGCTGGCCTTCATCTTTTTCAGCCTGAGCGCGGTACCTTTCCTCTACCAAAGCCTGGCACTGCTGGTGTTTGCCTACGCGCTGCACTTCCTTGCAGAATCGATGGGGCCGATCCGCAGCGCCCTGTATCAGGCACCGCCGCGCATTGAGGAAGCTGCCCGCTCACTGGGCGTAAGCCGCTTCCGGGCCTTCTGGCTCACAACCTTCCCCCTGCTGAAAAGCGGAATTGTAGCCGGCTCCGCCTTTGTTTTCCTCTCAGCCATGAAGGAATTGCCAATTACCTTTATATTGTCACCCATCGGCTTCGAAACGCTGGCTGTGAGCGTTTGGGGGTATTCAGCGGAGGCCATGTTTGCCGAAGCAGCTCCTTTTGCACTTAGCATCCTGTTTTTCTCGGTATTATTTGTTTATCTGTTATTCGCCCGCGAATGGAAAAAAGCATGAACTGTCTGTTGAGAGCTACCAATCTCACGAAACGATTTTCGCCTCAGGATCCCCCTGTGGTGGATAAAGTTTCGTTTACGGTAGCCCCTGAAGAAATTTTCGCCATCCTCGGCCCGAGCGGCTGCGGCAAAACGACCACCCTGCGCATGATTGCCGGCTTCGAGCGAACCGACGAAGGTTCCATACAGCTGAACGGCAAAACGCTGGAGTGCCCCTATACGCACGTGCCCCCCGAAAAGCGGGGTGTAGGCTTCGTATTTCAGGATTATGCCCTGTTCCCGCACCTCAATGTGCTGGAAAATGTAAAGTTCGGCCTCACAGGGCTTTCCAAAAGCGAGCGCGAATACCGGGCAAACGACATCCTGGAGCTCATCGGCATGAAGGCCTTCTGCAAACGCAAGCCGCACGAGCTTTCCGGCGGACAGCAGCAGCGCGTTGCCCTGGCCCGCGCCCTCGCTCCGAAGCCCTCCATGCTGCTCATGGATGAGCCCTTCTCAAACCTCGATGCCGTACTGCGGCAGTCAACCCGCAACGAAGTGCGGCGCATCCTCAAAGAAGCGCGCATGAGCGCAGTGCTCGTTACGCACGATCAGGAGGAAGCCCTCTCGGTAGCCGACCGCATCGGGGTGATGAACAAGGGCAAACTCGTTCAGATCGGCACCCCCGAAGATGTCTATTACCGGCCCCGCACTTCTTTCGTGGCCACCTTCCTGGGCCGCACCAACCTGTTTGCAGCACAGGCATCCGGGCTGGAAGCCCGTTCCGAAATCGGCACCCTCATGCTCGATAAACCCGCCCGGGGCGATGTAATGCTCTCCGTACGGCCCGAGCACCTCACCATTGAGCGCGCCACACCCGCCAACAGCAGCAACAGCTGCGGCCTGATCTGCAGCCGCGAGTTCAAGGGGCACGACATCACCTACCACGTGCGCATGCCGCAGTGCGAATGCATCGTGCATACCGATAACCGCATGCCCTTCAGCATTGGCGATAATGTGGTGGTTCGCCCGCTTGAGCCGGCCGTAGTACTCGAGCACGAAGACGGGCGCGCGAGCCTCACCCCAAGCTTCATGCAGGAAACCGGCGACCCCTACAAGCCCCTGTAAGTCTGCCCGAAGCCCCGCCCCGCTTCGACCAAAGCAGGCATAAACAGTTGCCCTGAACCCGGCTGCCCGATTATGACCGTACCGCCTTATTTTTAGGGGAAACGCCGTGCACATCACGGTCTTTCGTGCTTGCGGGAAATCCCAAACCAGCGGCCTGTCCCCAGCTTTTTGTTTTCTGTTTTCGGCGTTCCTCTCCCGCATAGCCCCTTCCCTGAAACCCTAAAGCAAGAGCTTCTCCGAAACCGGTTTTAAATTCAAACCTCTGAATCAGCTCAAAATGCCCGCAACACCTGAATTGGATGCAGCAGCGTCAGGATCATCCCCGCACTCAGCGCATATGCGTACGCATACGCAACCACAGCTGACAGACACACCGGCACCGCCGCAATGTCCGCTGAGCGGCTCTTACGGGCTCCGGCTGCTGTGCCGCACCCGCGATTTCGGCTGCAGCGGGGAAGCTTTCGAGGTTTGGGAATCGGCCGGAAATCACTTTTGCTTCACCTGGCCTGCACCGCCACCTGAAGTCATGCCCCGTTACTATGATATGCCCGCCTACCTCTCCCACAACAGCGAGCAGAAAGGGCTCTTTGCGGCTGTGTACCGGCGCGTGCGCACCTTCATGAACCGGCGCAAGCTCCGGCTGATTGCGAGCTACGTACCCCTCCGTAAGGCGCGCGTGCTCGATTTCGGCTGCGGTACCGGCGACTTTGCCGGCTTTCTGGCAAAGGCCCGCCCCGGCTGGTCGGTAGCCGGAATTGAGCCCGGGGAGTCAGCCGCGCAGCAGGCACGGGAGCGGCACGGCCTCGCGGTTAGCGAAAGCTTCGGAGCCCTCCCGGCAACAGAGCGCTTCAGCCTCGTCACCGCATGGCACGCCCTCGAGCACGTACCTGACCCGGCCGAAACCCTGCGGGAAATGAACCTACGGCTGGTGCACCACGGAAAGCTCGTCATCGCCCTTCCCAACTACACAAGCTACGATGCCGAATTTTACGGCAGCAGCTGGGCCGGACTCGACACCCCGCGCCATCTGTTCCACTACAGCCCGAAAGGTATTGCAAAACTCGCGGCGTCTTGCGGATTCCGGCTCGAAGAAAAGCAGGGCATGCCCTTCGATGCTTTTTATGTGAGCCTGCTCAGCGAGCAGTACCGAAAGAGCGGCTTTGCCGGTTTTTTCCGGGCCGCGCTCATCGGGTTGCTCTCAAATATTTACGGCGCTTCGAATGTTAACCGAAGCAGTTCTGTTATTTACGTGTTCACAAAAACAGAAGAAGCAAGCTGATTCCCGTCTGTCGTTTACTTTGCGTAAATTTTTCGTTAGTCTGTCAACAACCCCTTCGTTTATTCATTCCACATCTGCTGCTATGACTTACACTGAAATCTCCTTCGACATAAAAGTAATTGTGAAACCTGTATTTCTTGAGAATGAATCCGATGTGATTACAGGCAAATATGTCTATGCCTATTTCATTACTATTGAAAACCTGGGTCAGGAGCCCGTAAAACTCCTGAACCGCTACTGGCACATTGCTGATTCGACCGGCGATGTTTATGAGATTGAGGGAGAGGGAGTTATCGGGAGGCAGCCTGTAATCGGGCCCGGGAAATCGCATAGCTACAACAGCTACTGCGTGCTTAAATCAATGGCTGGCAAAATGAAGGGCTACTATCTGATGCAGCGCGACAACGGCGAACGTGTTAAGGTGAACATTCCGGAGTTTCATCTCCGCTCACACCTGCTGAACTGAGCTGCCGCTCACCGGAAAGCTTTGCTCATAAAAAAGCTTTTCTGAATTTGACCGTAACTCACATGAATCGTTTTGAATATTCAGATTCAGCAGGAATTCAACTATAATTCAGAGTAATGCTGCCGATTTTCCTACCCCTTCCACCGAATAAACAAACCGGAATCTGCTTTCAGCGGGTTTATCGTAAATCAGAATTATAAAAAAAGACCTCTCTGTACAAATTGACAGAGAGGTCTTTTTTTTGATTACTGACGAAAAAAATGAGGACGAAATTACTCCTGCAGTAAAGCCTCAATACTGCCCGTCATTTCAGGACTCATAGGCGTAGTACGTGAGCCGAAACGGCGAATAAGATTTCCCTGCTGATCAATAAGAAATTTTTCGAAATTCCAGCGTATGTCACCCTCAATGTCGGGGTTAGGTGTGTTCGTTAACAAAGCAAACAAAGGGTGCTGCTCTTCCCCCCTCACAGAAATGCGGCTGAACATGGGAAAAGTGACGCCAAAATTACGCTCACAGAACTCAGCAATTTCATCATCCGCATCAAACTCCTGGCCACCAAAATCAGCTGAGGGGAAACCAAGTATCGTGAATCCCCGGCCGGCATAGGTTTCGTACAACTCCTGAAGTTCCCTATATTGGGAAGTAAACCCGCATTTTGAAGCCGTATTTACGAAGAGTACCACAGAGCCCTTAAACTGTTCCAGATCCGTTTCTTCCCCGTTCAGAGAAAGCATGGAAAAGTCGTAAACTGTACTTTGGCGCTCATTTGATGTGTTCTCATCCGCAGGTTCAGAGAAGGTCGTCATAAATAAGAAAATCAGTAAAATCATTTTTTTCAGGGTTTGGTTAACAGCTTATGCCTGAAATTATCACCGGCCCCATAACGTTCCAAGAGGAATCGATCCATATCCTTAATTTTGTTAATAATGAAACTTATCGCAGGCCTTTTTCTTGCTGCAGGTCTAATAGCCGGCATAACTGCGCCGCTACAGGCGCAGATGTTTTCCGTATCCGGCACCACACAACCACAGCAGCAGCGGCTCATCACCCCAAGCAGTGCGGGAGCTTTTGTTGAATTCGCTGATTTTTCTCTGTTTGGGCGCATTTCAGATGAATCCGGTATGCCCGACTACAGCTTTGACGGCATGCTCTACGGGGTTTTCATCAGAACACCGGGCCTCGTGTTTCACCTGGCCGACCGCACCTCACTGAGTGATGGTGAAGATATCCGCGCAACTTTTGTGGGTCTTGGCGTTCTGGCTCCCGCTACCATTCGTTCCGGTAACAGCTACCGTATCGCTATCCCGTTTGGTTTGAGCACCGATTACACGCTCGTAAGAACACGGCAAACGGCCAATACCAGTCAGGAGTTTGCTCAGAACTCCATTTATGCAGCCGCAGGCCTCGATTTTCTTTTTCAGCTGACCCAGCGAACGCAGCTGCATGCCGTATCGCAGCCCAATATCGGTTTCACGGTAGGCTCTTACGGAGCCAACGGCGGCACTTCCTACAAACTCACGCAGGATCTTTTCCTGAATTTCAATCAGCTGGCAGGCCGTTTCGGCGCACAACTGGGCTACACAGCTTCCTTTATCCGTTACAGCAATACCGACCCGGAATTCCGGTACGACTGGTCCTCACACCGGCTGCGGTTTGCCGTCACTTTTTAACCGAAACTCCGCAAACTGTTTTTTGTGATGAGATCTGAAAAACTGCTTCTCGATCTTGAAGACATTCTGGAACAGCTCGGCTACGTCGTTCGCAAAGAACGGGGAAGTTTTCGCGGCGGGTTTTGTCTGCTTGAAGGCGAAAAAATAATTATGCTGAACAAAAATCAGCCTCCTGATTATCTCGTTGGCGTTATCGCCCGCTTTTTGCTGGAAAACAGCCATGAGATTGAACTCGACAGCCTGTATATTAAACCTGCAACCCGCAAGCATCTGAATGAGCGCATCAGGGCTGCAAGGCATCTGTCTGAGCGCCGGTCTGAAGACCGGCCCGACCCCCTAAATACTGATTTTGCATGAAACTTACTTTTCTCGGAACCGGCACTTCTATGGGCGTGCCCGTTGCCGGCGGCTTTGGCCGGGAAGTTCCGACCGGAGATTCCAGAGATGACCGCTACAGAACATCCGCATGGGTCCAAACCGACGAGCTGTCTATTATCATTGATACCGGCCCCGAATTCAGGCTGCAAACCCTGAGGGCGGGCATCCGAAGTGTTGACCTGCTACTGCTCACCCACGAGCATACCGATCACATTGCCGGCCTTGATGATCTTCGCCCTTTCCACTACATGCGCCGCAAACCGCTGCCGGCCTACACAACACAAAGCTGCATCAGGGCCCTGCGTACGCGCTTCCATTATATGTTTCCGCCACACAAAACCCCGGGCTCTGTAGATCTCGACCTGCACGTACTCAACCATGCCGTTACCATAGGCGACTGCACCATCACACCGCTTCCGGTCGATCACACCGTAATGGACGTGCTCGGTTTCCGCATCAACGATCTTTCTTATGTTACGGATGCCAAAATCATCCCTAAAGAAACGCGTGAGCGCATCAGAGGCTCCAAAGTGCTCGTGCTCAACGGCCTCCGCTGGGATCCTGACCATCCCACCCACATCACCATACCCGAAGCCGTAAAAATCGCCGAAGAGCTCGAAATTCCCCAAACTTACCTGGTCCACATTTCCTCCTACGTCATCCACAAAGAGGTCTCCGCAAAGCTCCCGGCCCACGTGCAGCTTGCCTACGATCAGCTGAGCATCGAAATCTGACCGGACCCCCGCTTCCTTACCATTATTGCTGAAAACAAAAAGCCGGAGAAGCTGCATGCTCCTCCGGCTTTTTTTATGTGATGATGAGGCTCAGAAACGATGCCGCACGGCCTGCAACATTTGCCGTTCCGGCGCTTATCTCAGCCGTGTTTCGGGGAAAACTTCCTCAAAACCGTGGGGCGGACGCTCGAGGGTCCAGGTTTCAAAATAAAACAGCCGCTCGCTTTTCGCCCTTTTCCCGTTGATGCTGAAAAATCGAAAGGTATCGGTACCGGTCATGGGCTGATAAACGTCAAAAAACGATTCGTAAATATTGGCCTTCGAAAACAGGTGCAGGTCAAATCCGTTGTGCGCCTGCTCGGTAAAGACCACCTGTGCCCCGGCATCAAGCACTGGTTTCAGGCAATCGATTTTTTCACGAACGGATAGATCAGCCGCAAAAAGGCCATCCCCTTCTGCATTTCCGGCCGCTGTCTTCGCCCGCCCGGCCACCTCATCTGAGCCGCACAAAACAAAAGCTTGGCCGGCGGCAGTGGGTGCCCACTGCTGTATTTCCGGTTCTGTACCAAGCTGATGTGTGTCGGAAAAAATACGGACCGGCTTCAGCGCTTGCATAAAGCCGGCAAAGAGGCTGTCAAAACGGTCAAGGGCTGAAAACCCAAACTGAGGGTCTCCGGTTGCCCCAAACCGCGTACCAGTAAAATAAAACTTGGAGTACACCGGCACCGGCTTCATAAATTCTTCCAGTGTTGAAGGCCGTTTGAGCTCCCCTCTGGGGTCTGCGTTTCCTGAAAGCTGCTCCAGCCGGAGATCGTGCTCGAAAATAAGTTTGAAAATATCTTTATTCATGCTGCTGTCATTTTAGGGTGATGCGGTTCGGAGCCATAAGCCGCCCAGGGCATTATTTCGAATTAAACTGATTCATGGTCTGCACGATTCCCTGCCGGATGAAGCACAGCACACCTTCAGCAGAAAGCGCCACCGATTCCTCTATCAGCTGCCGCTCAGTATCGTCGAACGGCCCAAGCACATAATCGACCTGACGCCCCCTTGGGAAATCGTTACCGATACCAAACCGCAGCCGCGGGAAACGGCGCGTGCCGGTCCGCTCAATAATATCGGTGATGCCGTTGTGCCCGCCCGCCGAGCCGGCATCCCGAAAACGGATTTTCCCCGGCGGCAGGTTAAGGTCGTCGTAACAGATCAGGCAGTTATCAAGGCTCGTTTTAAAGGTTACAAGCGCCTTCGAAACGGCACTGCCGCTCCGGTTCATGTAGGTTTCCGGTTTGATGAGCACAAACGGCTTGCCTTTAAAACTGCCGCGGGCTTCCCGCCACGCACCCCGGCCGGGCTCAAAAGCGAGGTTCATCTCACGGGCGATGTGCTCTACGATTGTAAAACCAATATTATGCCGGGTATTCGCATATTCAGCGCCAATATTTCCAAGTCCGAAAATTAAATGCATGGATCAGATTGAGTTGATTTGCAATACGCTGTATAAACAGCAAACGCCGCCACTCATCTGAGGGCGGCGTTTGCCGGTAAAACAACGTATGCCGTAATGCTTAAGCAGGAATGCTGTTTATGTTTATGCTTCTGCAGTTTCAGCAGCAGCTTCAGCTGTTTCTGCACCTTCTTCATCGTCGTCAAGCTCGGTAATTGAGATACCGCTTGCACCTTTCGGCGGACGAATAACTACGATAGTGCGCTCACCCGGAGTGAGAATCTGGAGGTTTTTCGGCTTAATACGGCGTACTTTAAGGGTATTACCGATCTGCATTTTACCGATGTTAACCACAAATTCAGCCGGCATATTTGCAGGCAGACATCTGATCTGAAGTTCACGAAGCGGCTGATACAAACGACCGCCTTCTGTAACACCCGGCGAAATACCTTCAAGACGGATGGGCACCGTGATGGTAAACTCTTTATCCTCAGAAGTAGCATACAGATCAACGTGAATCGGCCGATCCGTTACAGGATGAAACTCCACCTTCTGAATGATACACTTATACTCGCCACCGTTAACTTTGATGAGAAGAAACTCCTTATCAACAACGCTCAGCATTTTTTCAACGTCCAGCTCAGGCAGCGCGATATTGATATTTTCTTCAACACCCGGGCCATAGACTACAGCGGGTACCAGATTTTGATTGCGAAGCTTACTGCTGGGTGTGCTGCCACTTTCCCGAACGTTAACTTCAAGTTCTACGACTTTTGGGTTTTTCATAATATTTCCTTGTGTGTTAATTAATCATCAAACAGAGTGCTGATGGAATCATCCGTATATATTCTGCGGATGGCGTCAGCGAAAATACCAGCTACACTCAGAACTTTAATTTTGTCGGAATGACGCTGCAGCGGAATAGAATCCGATACTAAAAGCATGTCGATACTTGACTGCTCAATACGCTGATAGGCCGGTCCGGAAAGTATCGGATGTGTTCCTGCGGCCACAATCTTTTTCGCACCGCGTGCTTTAAGGGCATCTGCGGCATTGGTTAGTGTTCCGGCGGTATCAATCAGATCATCTACCATCAGAATGTTTTTGCCGTCCACTTCACCAATTACGTTCATCACTTCAGCTACGTTTTGCTGCGGCCGGCGTTTATCAACAAAAGCCAGACCTGCACCTAAGCGCTTCGAATACGAACGGGCCATTTTAAGGCTGCCTACATCCGGAGCTACTACGACCAAATCATCAATCGGATTGTTTTTGAAATAATCCACAAATATTGACCCGGCATACAGGTGATCAAGCGGAATATCAAAGAAACCCTGAATCTGAGGTGCATGAAGATCCATAGTAAGCACCCTGTCAGCACCGGCTGAAGCAATCAGGTTAGCCATTAGCTTGGCTGCTATCGAAACCCGAGGCTGATCTTTACGATCCTGCCTTGCATATCCGAAATACGGTATTACCGCCGTAACCCGATGTGATGAAGCCCGCTTCGCTGCGTCAATCATCAGCAACAGCTCAATAATGCTGTCAGCTGTTGGCGTTGACTGAATGATATAGGTATCAACCCCCCGTATGCTCTCCTTAAACTTAACGTACAGCTCACCGTCTGAGAAATTTTTAATAGTCACTTCTCCTAAGGTGCTGCCATACTCCTCTGCAATTGCACGGGATAGAGACAAATTACTGCGACCTGCGAATATAGCGAGCGGCTTATCCAAGGGTGATGCGGCTGAGGGTTATACGTAATAAAAAAGGATGCACACGTAGCATGGACATCCTTTAAGAAAGAAATGTTGCCCGGGGAGGATTCGAACCCCCACTGACTGGACCAAAACCAGCTGTCCTGCCTTTAGACGACCGGGCAATCATTTTATTTAATAGAATGCAAATTTAAAGAGAAATATAAGCTGTGTCAACCCCAAAATTAAACCTATCTCAGTTTAAGCCGGCCGGCTGCTATCCGGTACAAGGCGGCCTATACTGCATTCACCGCATCGCTTCTGTGCACACCACGAACGGTACTGATGCACCACACCAAGATGGCTGAGCGATGCTTTTTCCTTAAAACCGGCAGCTTCAAAAGCCTGGCTGAATACCGGTTCCGGCTCATAGTGATGCGTCTTCCAGTGCTGCCAGGCCTCCTGCTGCAGCCGCCCCGACGCCAAAATGCTGCCGAGAAGATAAAAGGCCGGTAGCCATACAATCAGATATAAGAGCTCATTTCGTTTACCGCTGCTTAACACCTGCCGTGCACACCATTCCGGGCCTTTCAGCAGATCACTGCGGCTGAGCGCATCGAGGCGGGTAGCAAAAACAGCGAGATGTCCGATTCTTTGCCGGGGTTTATTTCCCGGGCGGGAGCCGCTAAAATCCCAATCTGTGCGCTTCATCGGTGCTGAAGCACTATTTTCAGAAATAAGGCCGCTGAGTTCGAGCAGCTTTGCCTGAAGCGCGTCCGCACTCAGGCCCTGCCGAAGCAGCCCGGGCACATGGCCCGACAGCTGCACCATTGCATCCCTGTTGCGGCTGAGCCCGAATACGGAAGCCGCTCCTCTGAGCGCCATCTGCTTCCATGCCTGTTCTATGCCAAGAGCCGGCTCCCACCAGCACATCAGGGCCTCTGCTCTGCTGGCAAAGTACGCTTCGCGGGCCTTCTCAAGCTGCCGATGCACTATTTCAGGCTTCAGATACCGCACTGATGCACTGCATGGAAGACCTGAACCGGGCTGTAAATCCGCAAACTGTTCCGGTTTAATTACCGGTAACAGGGAACAGCGAAGCGGTATCTGACCGCTCTTTAGTTTTACCGGCTTTGCCGATGGATATAAAAAAACGTGCAGCACCACCCCGTTGTAGGCGGGGTCTGTACTGTGACCGTGCTCCTGCCACTGCTGTTCATGCACGTGCAGCTCTATATCGCCGCGCAGCAGCAGCCCGTCTGCGGTGCGGATGGCCCCAAGCCTGAAATCGGGGCCGTCGCCGGGGTTAAACTCTCCCGGGTTTTCCAGCATAAAAGTAAGCCCGCAGAGCGTACGATGCCCATGCCTGCCAAAGGCAAGCTGTTGCCATAACTGCTGCAGTTTATGTTCTTTCATGCAGTTTGATACTATATTCCCGACTTAGCGGGTGCCTGAAAGCAGGTCTTCCTCGGTAAGCCCCAAGTCTTCCGTTGCTTCGTACAAGTCAGGGAAATTTTTGGTTTTGATGCCTTTCCCGGACTCTTTCACCTTGTTTTTCAGACCATGTGTGCTGTCGGTAATCCATTTTCTGTTATCAGCACCTGAGCGCGGGCTCGAGAGCCATGCGCACAGTACTCCGCCTGCGAAGGCGCTTACCGCGGTTATGAACAGCTGTGAGGTGGAAAATTTCGCCATCGTTCGTTCTCCGTTTTGTATGAGGTTTCTTTTCTGAAATCTGCGCTTTAGCCGCACCGGAAATTCCGGTGCCTGCAAGATGTTCAGCCTTGCAGGCAAGGCTGAACATCTTGTTTATACTATTGTAAGATACAAAGTTCTAATCGAACGTTTAAATAAAACTTAACGGTGTTAACAAGTTTTTGTTGCAGTGCGTCAACGGTATTTCTGAAAGGGATCTTTCTGCAGCCGGGCCACGATTTCGCGCACATCCTGCGATTTCTCAATCCGGCATACCATGAGTGCGTCGTCGGTTTCCACAACGCCTATGCCCTCCAGGCCAACGAGTGCAATCAGGCGGCCGCTGCGGCTGTACGCGTAGCTGTTGCTGCAGCCGGTCATGAGCAGGTTTTCAGCATCAGCCACATTGCCCTGCTCGTCTTTATCCTCAAGTTCGTAGATGGCCTGCCAGCTGCCCACATCATTCCAGCCGAATTCGCCGGGCAGCACATATACCGTGGCGGCTTTTTCCATGATGCCGTAATCCACCGAAACCGAAGGCGCAGCCTCATAAAAGGCTTCCACCGCGGGAACTGACATCCCGCCGGCAAGCTTACCCTTCAGCCTTACGGCAAGCTCGTGCAGTTCGGGCAGGTGATTTTCAAACTCATCCATAATTACATCAGAGCGCCACACAAACATGCCGCTGTTCCACAGAAAATCTCCGGATTCCAGAAATGAAAGGGCGGTTTTCAGATCGGGCTTTTCGGCAAATCGCTTTACCTGATGCACCGGGTTGCCTTCAAGTATATCGCTGCTTTCCTGCTCGGTCTGTATGTACCCAAATCCCGTTTCCGGGCGGTACGGACGGATGCCGATGGTTACGAGATGGGCCCCGGCCTCAGCCTTCAGAAAGGCGGATTCCAGTATGGCGGCAAAGGTGGCCTCATCACGGATGTAGTGATCAGACGGCAGTACAGCCATCGCAGCACCGGGGGTACGGGCCTCAATAATGGCAGCAGCCGCTGCAGCAACGGGCGCGGTGTTGCGGCCCACCGGCTCACCGATGATGTTTTCAGCCGGCACATCGGGCAACTGCTCCTGAACCAGCCCCACATAGCTTTTATTGGTGATGATGAGCGTGCGCTCCGGCGGAACCATCCCGCTGATGCGGGCTACGGTTTGCTGAAGCATGGTTTTTTTGCCTACCAGCTGGAGAAATTGCTTGGGCTTTGCTACCCTGCTCTTTGGCCAGAAACGGGTGCCGCTGCCCCCTGCCATGATTACTGCGTATCGCATTGGTATTTGAATTAGAATATTCGGGTTCGGGGTTGGAGTTCGCTGCAGGCCTGCTCACACCTTGTTTCGCCTGCTGCTCTTTTTTCAATTTACTGATTTGAGCCGCGAAGCTGAAATATACTATGCCTTTTTGAGACAAAAACTGAAAACCGAACCTTCTCCCGGTACGCTTTGAGCCTTCAGGCTGCTGCCGTGCGATTCCAGAATGTGTTTCACGATGGCCAGCCCGAGGCCTGTTCCCCCTTTTCCTCTTGATCTCGATTTATCTACCCGGTAGAACCGCTCCGTTACCCGGCTCAGGTGCTCGGGCGCGATGCCGATACCGGTGTCCTCAACCAGGATCTGCACTTTTTTGTCATTTTCAGGGGAAGACTGCACCCTGAGCGTCACCCTGCCGCCGGGCCGGTTGTATTTGATGGCGTTTTCAACCAGATTCACCATCACCTGCCGCAGCTGATTCCGGTCGCCCATCACCCTGCAATCCTGTTCATCGGCTTGTACCGTAAAGGTGAGATCCTCTTCCGTTGCGCGGTACTGCAGCGTATCCTGCACTTCCTGCACACAGTCGGCAATGTAAAACGGCTTGATGTGCGATTTCAGCTCGCCGGTCTCGAGCTTGGCAATTTCCATCAGGTCGTTGGTCAGAATCGTAAGCCGGGTTACGTTTTTCATGGCCTTTTCCAGAAAAACGCGGTTCACGTTCTCGTCTTCCAGCGCTCCGTCGAGCAGGGTTTCCACAAAGCCCTGAATGGCAAAAATGGGCGTTTTGAGCTCGTGAGAGATATCCCCGATAAATTCCTTGCGGTAGTTTTCAAGCCGCATCAGCCGGTAAAATTCCTGTTCAATGGTCTTGGCTGCCTTTGCCACTTCATTCAGCATCTCATCAATTTCGTCCGTGCCTTTGCTCTGCAGCTCGGGAAGGTCGTCGAACTGCTTTTCGGTAATGGCCCGCATCAGTTTGCGCAGCGCCTCAAAACGGGCTTCAATCATCCAGCGGATGCTCAGCCACACGGCCCCGAAAGCCGCTGCACCGGCAAAAAGTGCAATCCCGGCGGCCTGCAGCTGCCCGATACCAGCCAGCCCCGCAAGGGCCGCGAATACCGCAAACAGCACCGTTGCAAACGTGATGCCGCCCGCCTTAAGTCCGATGCCGGCCATCTGAGCGCAGGTTTTGGTTCATCCTTCCGAAACGTTTCATTGCCGGAACCGGTACCCCACCCCTTTTACCGTCTCGATATATTCTTCCCCTATTTTCTCCCTTATTTTGCGGATATGCACATCCACGGTACGGTCAATCACATAAATATTGTTGCCCCACACTTCATTCAGCAGGGTCTGCCGGTCCAGCACCTTGCCCTTGCGGCTTGCCAGGTAGTAAAGCAGCTCAAATTCTTTTTTGGGCAGCTGATGCTCGGTTTCACCTATAGTTACCACGTAGCGGTCGCGGTCTATCATCAGCTCGTGCACGTGCAGCACGGCATCGGGCTTATCCGCATTGCGGTAACGGCGCAGCACGGCCTTGATCCGGCTCTTGAGCTTGCTCGTGCTGATAGGCTTGGGCAGGTAATCGTCCGCGCCCAGATCCAAACCCTGAACTTCAATTTTCTCATCCATCTTGGCCGTCAGAAACACGATGGGGATGTGCTTCAGCTCGGTATCCTGTTTAATAAGCCGGCAAACCTCAATACCGCTCATGCCCGGCATCATAATATCGAGCAGAATGAGGTCGGGCCTGTTTTCTTTTGCCATTTTAATCCCCTGCTCCCCGCTGTCGGTCGCGAGCACGTCGTAGCCTTCCTTGCGCAGGCTGTAGCCTATAAATTCCAGCAGGTCCTCTTCGTCGTCAACTACCAGTATTACTTGCTTGGGCACTTTTCTCCGGGTTTGTTTTCAGGATGATGTACACATAAAACTAATGTTAACCATCCTGGCGCGAAACCCAAACCGGCTGGCTGTTATGAAATTGTTACCGCTCATACCGCGCTTTTCATTGTTTTTATCGGGGGATGGCTCCCTGCCCTCATGAAATTCAGGGCCGTTCCGGCCTCAGCTGAGCTGCCGCAGCGCTCCTTTAATGAGCGCCTGGACATCAGGCCGGCCGCCTTCTGCGGCGTTGAGCACCGCCTGCAGCGCTTTTTCGGCAGCGGCCCGCCGGTAGCCAAGCGCCTCGAGGGCCGAGAGCGCCTCGGCTGCGGCCCTGCCTGCTCCCCCGCTGCTGCCCGTTTCAGCTGAAGCGCCGGCCGTCTGCCCGCTCAGCTCCGTCATCTTATCAGACAGCTCGAGCACGATGCGCTCAGCCGTTTTCCGCCCGATGCCCGGCGCGGTTGAGAGCGCACCCACATCCTGCGTAGTGATGCTGCGCACCAGCTGCGGCCCGTCGAGCGCCGAAAGCACGCCGAGAGCGACTTTAGGCCCGACGCCCTTCACCGTAATCAGCTTTTCGAACAGCTGCTTCTCGACCGTTGTCGCAAAACCAAACAGGCGCTCATCGGCTTCGGTGCGGTGATGGAAAATATCCAGGCGAACCGCCGTGCCGGTGTCGGGCAGCGCGGCCAGGGTTTGTGCGCTCACGCCGGCGATGTAGCCCACCCCGCCAGCTTCAATAATAACGTGACCGGCACCTTTCTCCGCAAGCGTGCCGCGCAGGTAAGCAATCATGGGTTTAAATTAGGATGAAGGATTACGTATTCCATCAGAAAGTACAGCCTCAGGAGCGGATGATGCGGTCGGGGTTGCCGCTCAGGAAATCGCCCCAGGCCGAGTGCCCCCTCCCCTGACGCTTCAGCGGGTGGCCGTCGCCGGGCATGTCTTTGCGCATGGCGTGGCACCAGGCTACGGCGAGCGCATCGGTGGCATCAGCGGGGTAGGCTTCTTCACCCAGGTTGAGCAGCTTGGCCAGCATGTAGGCAACCTGCTCTTTGGCGGCATTGCCGTTTCCGGTGATGGATTTTTTCACGGCCTTGGGGTAGTACTCGGCAACTTCAAGCCCGCCCGCGCTCAGGGCCAGAATACAGGCTGCCTGCGCCCGCCCCAATTTGAGCATGGCCAGCGGATCTTTGCCGTACACCGGCGTTTCGATAGCGCAGAAATGGGGTTTGTACTGCTGCATCAGGCCCTGAATTTCTTCAAAAATAAACTGCAGGCGGCGGGCATGCTCCTCGAACTGCTCGGCGCGCAGCACGCCCAAAGCAAGGGCTTCAAAGCGGGTACCGCTTCGGCTGAGCACCGCATAACCCGTTCTGCGCGAGCCGGGATCTATGCCTAAAAAGATTTCTGCTTCCATGCCGGTATCAAAAAAAGAGCGGGTTCAGGGCAGGGTACACATCACCCTGCCCCCCCGAAATTAAAAATGCAGCAGCCCAAGCGGGTGCTGCTTTAGGGCGCTGCGGCTCAGGCGTTATCGCCGGCGTTTTCCGCATCGCGGCGGGCATGCATTTCGAACAGATCGTTCATCAGCTCCTCGCTGATGCCGTTGGTCACGAAACCGCCGTCGTGGAACAGGTTCTGCATGGTCACCTTGCGGGTGAGGTCGCTGAAGAGGGTTACGCAGTAATCCGCGCAGTCGTCAGCGGTGGGGTTCCCCAGCGGCGACATCTTCTCGGCAAAGGTGTACATGCCGTCGAAACCCTTAATGCCGGAGCCGGCCGAAGTAATCGTGGGCGCCTGCGATACCGTGTTCACCCGAATGCCGCGGCTGCCGAGGCGCGAACCGTAGTTACGGGCGATGCTTTCGAGCAGGGCCTTGGCGTCGTTCATGTCCGAGTATTTCGAGAAAATCCGCTGTGCCCCGATGTAGGAAAGCGCCACAACGCTCGCGCCGTCGTTCAGGATGCCCGCTTTATCGGCAAAGTGAATCACCTTATGCAGCGAGATGGCCGAAATATCGAGCGACTGCTGGAACCAGTTGTAGTTCAGGTCGTCGTAGGGCTTGCTTTTCCGCACATTGGGCGACATACCGATGGCGTGCAAAATAAAATCGACGCTGCCGAGGGCTTCCTTCACTTTTTCCATCATGGCCGCAACGTCGTCTTCTTTGGAAACATCGCAGGGGAAAATCGGCGCGCCGGTTTCCTCACTCAGCGCGTTGAGCGCACCCAGGCGCAGGGCAACAGGCGCGTTGGAAAGCACAAAAGAAGCTCCTTCCCGTTTGCAGGCAAGGGCTACCCGCCATGCAATGCTGCGCTCATCAAGTGCGCCAAAAATAATTCCCTTCTTGCCTTTAAGCAGGCCATATCCTTCTGTGTAATTCATGTTCTGTATTTTTTGGTTGTAGGGTGATGTGTTTCCGGCCTGAACCCGCCTGTAGTGGCGGTACAGCTTTTATTTGAACGTTTTGAACCGGTTCGGCCGGCCCTGAGAAGCGGAAAACACACCTGAAATTGAGTTGATAATTTCTTGCTGCAAAGATTTTGCTTCCCGAGCTTTTTTTGCCGGCTTGAGGAAGTCGTACCGAATATACACATTTAATACTGCAACCATAAACAGCAGCTTGCAGGCTGTGCTCTGCCCCATCCGAATCCCCCCCGCCGGACAGCCGGAGCCGGCTCTTTTTGTAAAACCAAGCTCGGGAAATACAAGATTTAAGATTATTTTCGGTTCAGGGAAGCATCATCCTTCATCCCTTATTCCCAAACATCTGAATTTTATGAAAAATATGACCCACCATATCCGGATTTTGCTGCTTGCCGGGCTGTTTTTCAGCCTCTCTGCGATAGGCACGCTCCGGGCACAAACCTTTGAGGAATTTGAACGTGCGCAGCAGCAGGCCCTCCGCACCTTTGAAGCCGCGCAAAGCGAAGGTGTATTCGCACAAATTGAAGCATGGGAAGCTTTTCGTGAAGCCGAGCGGCAGCGCTTCGAGGCTTTCCGGCAGGCCATGACCGCACGCTGGGGCAGCTTCCGTGAGCGCTCCCAAAAAAGCTGGGTGGAGTACACCGACGGTGGCGACGCCCGCTGGGAAGTCGATTTCGAAAGCGGCGAAGCAACCATTGAGGTGGCGCAGCGGGAAGGCGAAACGCAGCAGGAGATGCAGCAGCGGCTGGCCTCGGCCCTGCGTGAACTCAGCCTCAGCCCCGCAACCCAAACCGGCCTGCCGGGCGACAGCAGCCGCGTGCTTGCCGTGCCCGTTCTCGAAGGTCAGCTTGAAAACATCGGTGCGGAGAGCAGCGATGCTGCCCTAAACGCGCTTGCAGCCGGCGCTGAGCTCATAGCCGTTACGCCGGCTGCTGAGCCCGCTCCGCCGGCAGAGCCCCCTGCCCGGCCTGATGCTCAGAGCCGCCCCCTTCCTGAACCCGCCGCAACCGTGCTGCGCCTGAACCTGAGCCTCGCCCCCGACCACCTGCAGGTACGCGCATCGCGTTTCCGCAATGAGCTGCTGCACGCCGCTCAGGAATGGAACCACGACCCGGCCCTGCTGCTCGCGGTGGTGCACACCGAATCTTACTTCAACCCGACCGCCCGCTCACACGCCAACGCGCTGGGCCTGATGCAGGTAGTGCCGGCCTCCGCGGGTCGCGACGTGTACCGGCAGCTCAACGGGCAGGACGGCATCCCGGGGCCGGATTTGCTGTTCGATCCGGCTGTGAACATGATTTACGGTGCCGTGTATCTCGATATCCTGCGCAGCCGCTACATCCGCGGGCTGCAGTCGGCTGTGGTGCACGAATATTTCATTATTGCAGCGTACAATACCGGCGCCGGAAATGTAGCCCGCGCCTACACGGGCAACACCAATATCCGCCGCGCTGCCGAACGCGCCAATGAAATGAGCGAGGCAGAAAACCTGGAGTTCCTCATCCAAAACCTGCCCTATCAGGAAACAAGGCACTATTTACAGAAAGTGCTCGAAAGAAGGGCACAGTACACCGCATGGCTGCAGGCTGCCGGGCAGAATTAAAACATCCTGCTTCAAATAACTTAGGCAGCTCAGAAACGGTTGGGCTGAAAACTCTTACTTTCCTTATTGAGTTAGAAGGGAATAATCTGTATTTTTCGCAACTTTGCAGTAATCGAAGCAAACCAGCAAATACACTCCCGTCATGTTTGATGATCTTTCGTCCAAATTACAGTCCACATTCAAAACCCTCAGCGGTCAGTCCAAAATTACGGAGCTGAACATTGCAGAGGCTGTGCGAGAAATCCGCAGAGCCCTGCTTGATGCGGACGTAAACTACGAAGTAGCGCGGGAATTTACCAAAAAAGTGAAAGATCAGGCTCTTGAGCAGGATGTACTCACAAGTGTATCACCCGGTCAGCTCTTTACCAAGATTGTTTATGATGAGCTTACACAGGTACTCGGAGGTAAACAAGAAGAGATCCGGTTTGCAACTACCCCGCCTACCGTTATCCTGATTGCCGGGCTGCAGGGCTCCGGCAAAACGACATTTACCGGCAAGCTGGCCAAATATCTGAAAAGCAAGGGCCGTAACCCCCTGCTTGCTGCCGCCGACGTGTACCGCCCGGCTGCGGTTGAACAGCTTAAGACCCTGGCTGAACAGATTAAAGTACCTGTTTATTCGATTGAAGAAAAAGATGCTGTACGTACGGCAAGAGAAGCCCTTCAGTTTGCCCGCAGCAATGCACATGATGTGCTGATTATTGATACAGCAGGCCGCCTGCATGTTGACGAGAAAATGATGGCGGAAGTCTCCGAAATCAAAAAAGCGGTACAACCTAACGAAATCCTGTTTGTAGTTGACTCAATGACGGGTCAGGATGCCGTTAACACCGCCCGAGAATTCGATAAAACAATTGATTTCGACGGGGTCGTACTTACCAAACTTGACGGGGATACCCGCGGCGGTGCCGCACTTTCCATCCGCAATGTGGTTGAAAAACCCATCAAGTTTATCAGCATGGGTGAGAAGCTTGATTCGCTCACCCCTTTTTTCCCGGACCGGATGGCACAACGCATTCTGGGCATGGGCGATGTTATTTCCCTTGTGGAAAAAGCACAGCAGGAATTTGACGAAAAAGAAGCCAAACAGCTTCAGCAGCGCATCACTTCTGATAAGTTTGATCTGGAAGATTTTCACAAACAGATCAATCAGATTAAAAAGATGGGCTCTCTCAAAGATCTGGCGGGCATGATTCCCGGCGTGAGCCAAAAACTAAAAGACACCGAAATTGACGACAATGCCCTCGACCCGATCGAGGCCATCATTAACTCAATGACCCCGGATGAACGGCGAAATCCGCATATTCTGAATGCAAGCCGTAAAAGACGCATCGCATCCGGCTCAGGCACATCTGTACGTGCCGTAAATGACCTGCTCAAGCAGTTCAGCCAAATGAAGAAAATGATGAAAACGATGACTAAAATGAGCAAAATGGGCCGTGCTATGCAGGGTCTCAAAAATCTCACAGGCCGGCCGTAAGTTACGGGCAGGCTGCATTTTTCGTTTTCAGCAATACGATTTTCACACACATAAAACGCAATACACGTATTAAAGGAGAATAATTTTGGTACGAATCAGATTACAACGCCACGGACGCAAAAAAGCGCCTTACTATCATATCGTGGCAGCCGACAGCCGTAAAAAGCGCGACGGCCGTATTATTGAAAGCCTTGGCCGCTACAACCCCGTTTCAACACCGGCTATGGTAGCCGTTGATACCGAGCGGATCATTTACTGGCTAAAAACCGGTGCTCAACCTTCCGAGACAGTTGAGCGCCTGCTCAGAAACGAAGGTATTTACTATCGCCTCCACCTCGAGCGCTGGAAAAAATCCCCCGAGGAAATTGAAGCCGCACTAAGCAGCTGGAAGCAGGAAAAAGCCGACAAAACCGGTCAGCCCCTCACTTCTAAAGAAGCTAAAAAAGCTGCTGTTAAAGCAGAAGAAGAAGCTTTCCAGGCCGAGCAGAAAAAACGCGCCGAAGAAGCAGCCAAAAAAGCTGAAGAAGCACGCATCGCTAAAGAAAAAGCAGCAGCTGAAGCCAAAGCAGCAGCAGAGGCAGAAGCCGCTGAAGCTGAAGCAAAAGCCGAAGCCCCGGCAGATGCAGCAGCTGAGGCAGAAGCCCCTTCTGAAGAAACAGGCGAAAGCGCTGCTGAAGAAACCAAAAGCGAATAAGCGCTTTCGGTCTGATTCCCTGCCTTTTTCAAACACAGGTTTCCCATGTACCCGATTGGCTTCATAAAAAAAGCTCATGGCATTAAAGGAGAAATCGTGTTCGTACACGAGGAAGGCGCTCCCCCTGAAGTAAACGATCTGCTTTATGTTAAAAGCAGCCGGGGAGATTATGAACCGATTCGCATTGAAGCAATCCGCCCGAACGGTAAGGCCGGCTCGGGTTTGTTCTTTGTTTTATTTTCAGGTATCAGCAACCGTTCGGAAGCCGAAACCCTGCAGGATCTCGTGCTCTTTTCTCCAACTGAGCCCCTGCAGCGTACTGACCAAAATGAAGAGGATGAATCCGCCCTTATCTTCGGCTGTGAAGGCTATCAGCTCGAAGACGAGGCTTCCGGTATAAGCGGGTACATCACAGGTGTGATGGATAACCCTGCACATCCTATTTTTGAGGTTCAGCTTAGGGCACAGCTGCTGCTCGTTCCGGCAGTTGAAGCTTACATTGCTGAAATAGACCACGACGCTCAGGTAGTGTATGCACAGGGCCTCGATGCTTTTTTCGGCCTTGAAGATTAACCAACAGCTGCCCGCTCATTAACTTTCTATGCTCCGAATTGATCTGCTTTCTGTTGTGCCCGAGATGCTGCACAGCCCGCTTGACCACAGCATTATCCGTAATGCGCGCGACAAGCAGCTGGCCGAAATCGAAGTACACAACATACGTGATTACTCCACGCATAAACACCGAAAAGTTGATGACTACCCTTTTGGGGGAGGCGCCGGCATGGTGCTTACAGCACAGCCGGTTTTCGACTGTACCGAAGCCCTCAAAGCTGTGCGTTCGTACGATGAAATCATTTTCATGACACCCGATGCGCCGGTTTTCACACAGCAGGATGCCAACCGCTTATCGCTGTGCAGCAACCTTATCATTTTGTGCGGCCACTACAAAGGGATAGATCAGCGCATCCGGGATGAAATCATCACCAAAGAATACAGCATTGGTGATTTTGTTCTCTCTGGTGGCGAACTGCCCGCGCTGGTCGTAACCGACGCTATTGTAAGGCTGCTCCCGGGTGTACTGGGTGATGCAGAAAGTGCCCTTACCGATTCCTTTATGGACGGGCTGCTCGATGCGCCGCATTACACGCGTCCCGCTGAATTCCGCGGAATACCGATACCTGAAGTCCTTCGCTCGGGCGACCACAAACGCGTTCAGCAGTGGCGTCAGCAGCAGATGGAGGATAAAACAAAGCGCCTCAGACCGGATCTTTACAATCAATTTCTGAATAATCAATAAAAGCACATTTCTAATCAGGCAAAACAATGGAAAAGCTCAAATTAATTGAACAAACACAAGTGGGCGAAGTGGTTGACTTCAAGCCCGGCGACACGATCAACATCCATTATCGTGTGCGTGAAGGTGAAAAAGAGCGTATTCAGCAGTATGAGGGTGTTGTTATCAGCATGCGCGGCTCCACTGCCAACAAGACCTTTACTGTACGCAAAATTTCTAATAACGTAGGGGTAGAGCGTATCTTCCCCATGTACTCACCCTTCATTTCCAAAATTGAAGTGAAAAAACGCGGTAAAGTACGTCGTGCAAAACTCTTCTACCTGCGTGCTCTTCGCGGCAAAGCAGCCCGCATCAAGGAAAGAGGCCGCTTTACCCGCTAAGCCCGTTTCGTGCTGCTTTAAGCGACGGCAGAGCCCCCGCCTTAAGCATAGCGTTTTATGTGTTCGGCCACCCTCTAACGGGGGTGGCCTTTTCTTGTTTAGCTTAAAGCTTTGTTGAGATGCCGCATTTATTTATGCAAACGTCTCAGTTGTGCAGCAGCCAACGGCCTGTTCGGGATAGCCTCATATAATACCGGAATCCGGAAATGAGACACACCAGACCTACCAGGGCCCAAAGCACTACAGCTGTAAGTGCTCCGCTGCGTTCTGTTTCCAGATACTCAAAAACCCGGAATACGCTGTTCAGCAAAAAAATACTGCTTACAAGCACTGAAATAAGCAGCATAAACCAGCTGCGGTTTCTGATTCGTTTGGCTGCGGCTGCGTTATCACCCTGTTTTACATCCTCATAGTCGGCTGCCGTAACAAACGGGCGTGCATAGTACAACGCCTTTTTAGCTTCTTCGGTGAGCATAGGTATATAAATAAAAAGGGGTCGCGGCTCAGCACTCTAAACCCGTACCGCCACGACCCCAATTGTGTAATGGAGTTCTGTTATTTTCTGCCTGACCGCCTTTACAGGCTGTACGCCTTATTTGAACTTTATTTCAATGCGCTCAGTCGGGTCCTGCTCCGCATTGCGGATGGAAATCTGCTGTGCACTTCGTTTGGCAATTTCCTTAAACGACAAAGCTGCCGGACTCAGGTCGTGCTGCGCAACAGCAGGTACACCTTCATCGGCGCCTTCCCGGACAGACTGTTCGAGGGGTACCTCTCCTAAAAATGGTACCTGTAAACGGGCAGCAAGATTCCGGGCTCCGTCTTTACCAAAGATGTGGTACTTCTTATCCGGCATATCCGGCGGGGTGAAGTAGGCCATATTCTCGATAATACCGAGCACCGGCACGTTCACTTTCTGGAACATCGCCACTCCCTTGCGGGCATCGTCAAGCGCAACATCCTGTGGGGTTGATACAATGATGGCGCCCGTTAGCGGCACGGTCTGCACAATGGTGAGCTGAATGTCGCCGGTTCCCGGAGGCAGATCCATAATCAGGTAATCGAGCTCGCCCCACTCTGCTTCGCTCAGAAACTGCTTCACCGCGCTTGAAACCATCGGTCCGCGCCAAACCACCGCCTGATCCTGATCTACAAGCAAACCCATGGAAAGCAGCTTCACACCGAATTTCTCCAGGGGGATAAGCTTCCGGCGCGTGTTGATGTTCGGCCGCTCCCGCACATTAAACATAGTCGGGATGCTCGGTCCGTAAATATCAGTATCCACAAGCCCGACCTTGGCGCCTGTCTGTGCCAGCGCTACTGCAAGATTCACGGAAACAGTTGATTTCCCCACGCCGCCTTTTCCGGAGGCTACTGCAATAATGTTCTTAACCCCCGAAAGCGTATCGGTCTGCGTTTCCTCTATTTTCTTGTTCTGCTGCACTTTTGAACTCATGTTCGGTACAACTTCGGCTTCAGCATCCACAAGATGCTTCACCGCATTTACACACGCACGCTGAATTTCTTCTTTCATCGGGCAGGCAGGCGTGGTGAGGTTTACTGTAAAACTCACTTTTTTGCCTTCAATCTGCACATCTTCGACCATATTGAGGGTCACAATGTCCTGACCCAAATCGGGGTCAATTACATTGCTGAGAGCTTCTATAACTTTTTCCTGCGTAATTGACATAGTAAATAAATTCCGGATTTATCTTGGCTGATAGTATCTTGGCAATCTAACAAACTATTATGAAATATCGTTGAAAGATTTATGCACCAACCTCCCGTAAAAACAATTTCTGTGCTCGGCTGCGGCTGGTACGGCCTCCCTTTGGGAGCCCGGCTTGTTCAGGCCGGTTTTCAGGTTAACGGCTCCACTACTTCAGAAGAGAAACGCCCGCTGCTGCGCGAGCACCACATCAGCGACTATGTGCTTCAGTTTACGCCCGGCCTCAAAGCACCGCAAAGCCTGCACTCCTTTTTTGATGCCGATGTGCTGGTGCTCAACATCCCGCCCGGCCGGAAGAAAGAAAACCTGCGGTCGTGGTACCGCCTGCTGATCGACAACCTGATGCCTCACCTGCTGTCATCGCCTGTGAGTCTGGTTGTGTTTATCAGCTCCACGTCGGTTTACGCCGACCTGAACCGGGTAGTACAGGAAGAAGACGCTGGGCAGGGCAACATCACCAATTCCGGGCTTGCCATGCTTGAGGCCGAGCAGGCGCTGATGTCCCGAAGCGAATTCGGCACCTGCGTGCTTCGTTTTGCCGGACTCTACGGCAACGGGCGGCATCCCGCCAGGTACCTCGCGGGACGGCAGGGCCTCGACAAGCCCGAAGCTCCCGTAAACCTGGTCCACCTCGAAGACTGCATCAGGGTTACTGAGCGCGTTATCAGAAAGCAAATCATGGGCGAAATTTACAACGTGTGCTGCGACGAACACCCCAACCGGGAAACCTACTACACCGAGTGCGCCCGGCGCATGAATCTGCCGCTGCCTGCCTTTACGGCCACTGCCCCGGATGAAAACTGGAAGCAGGTAAGCAGCCGCAAACTGCGCGAAGAGCTCGGCTACGAGTTCAAATACAAATCACCTTACGACGGCTATTAAGGGTCTTTTTTTCGGGTGATGGGTTCACGGCCTCAAATCACATCACCCAGATAATAAGCGCGTACCGGCCGATACGGAGGCTGAAAACGAGCAGCAGAAACGGAAGCAGCGGCAGCCGGAAGAGTCCGCCAACGATGGTGAGCGGGTCACCGATGAGCGGCGCCCAGGAAAACAGCATGCTCCACATGCCGTACTTTTTGGTGTAGATAAGGGCGATGCGGCCGTACCGGCTCTGCCGCAGTTTTTGCCGGGCCGGTTTATAAAAAAGATAGCCAATGCCGTAGTTGAACAGGCAGGCCAGGCAGTTACCCAGCGAGGCCCAGAGGAGGATGGCGGCCGGATCGAGCCCGGCCAGCATGGCAGCAACAACCGCAGCTTCTGAACTAAACGGGAGGATGGTCGCCGCGGCAAAAGCCGTTACAAACAATCCCAAATACGGCCATGCGGGAAAGCTGCTGAGCAGGGGCAGGAGGCTCATCATCCTAAAAAAAATAAACCGGCGGTAGCATCAGCCCGCCGGGACTTCAGCCGCAGACCCGCGCCCGGCCACGATGCGGGCGCCAATCCAGATGGTGATGGCGATAACGGCGCCGGTTACAAAGAACGGAATGAAGGGCGAAATGCCAAACAGAAAACCGCCCCAGGTCGGGCCGATGGTGCGACCAAGACCCGAAAGCCCCTGTGCGGTGCCCATAACCGTGCCGACCTGCGCAGGATCGGCTTCTTTGGAGATGAGGCTGTTCATGGTAGGCAGGTTGAGGCTGTGCCCCACCGCCATCAGGCCGAGGAACATGGTGAGCATCCACACCTCTGTTGAGAGGCCGATCAGCGCCATGCCGATGGCCATGAGAATGTTGCCGGTGAGGAAGATTTTTTCCTCAGAAAACATGCGCGTAAGCGGCCGAATCAGCCCGCCCTGAATGATGACCGCGATAATGCCGATATAGAAAAACTGCAGGCTCACCTGCTGCGCATCCATTCCCAGTATGGCTTCGCTGAAAAGCGGGAAGGCGCTGTAGAGGTTCGACTGACCAAAGGACAGGATGAAGGCGGCGAACACCAGCATCCCGAAAAAGGCCGAGCCTTTGGCTTTGTTGTCGCTGAGCCGCTCCCAGAAGGTTTTGGTGAAAACGCCCCCGATTTTGAACTTCGGCAGGCTTTTGGCCCGCTCTTTATCAACGGTTTCTTCCAGGCGGAAAAATACCCAGAGAAAGCTGCAAAACGACAGGAATGCCGCAAAGAAACCGGGCAGAGCGTATTTGTTGGCTTCCAGCCAGGCCGCGAAATCGGCATAGCCGAGGTTGGCAAAAAAGCCGGCAAAGGACGGATTGATGAGTGCAGCAGCCAGTACCGGCCCAAGCACGAAGCCGATGCCAAAGGCGGCGCCGATCAGGCCCATGCCGCGGGCACGCTCCTCGGTTGTGGTAACATCGGCGATGTAGGCCTGCGCGGTGGAAATGCTGCCGCCCATTACCCCGGCAAGCAGCCGCGAGAACAACAGGACGCCAAGCGAACCCGCCAGCCCGAAGATGATGTAGGCCACCATCGAGCCCAGGGTGCTGATGAGCATGATGGGGCGGCGCCCGATACGGTCTGAGAGGCTACCCCAAATCGGGGAAAAAATGAGCTGCGCGAAGGAAAAAATGCTGTACAGCAAACCAATGGTGATGGCCGTAGCCCCGAACTCTGAGCCGTAAAACGGCAGCAGCGGAAGCACAATGCCAAAACCGATCAGGTCAATCAATACAACAAAGAAGACCGTAAAGAGGCGCCCTTTTTTCAAACTCAGCCTTTTTGTTGTGCAAGATGTGCGATTTCTTCAGCCGTTTCGTCGGCGGCATTCACGGTATGGTCGAGCTGTTCCTGCGTGATGGCATTGGAGAGGAACAGGCTTTCGAAAGCCGAGGGCGGAAGGTACACGCCCCGTTTAAGCATACCGTGGAAGAAGCGGCCGAAAAGCTCAGCATCGGTTTTGGAGCAGCTTGCGAAATCGGTCACTTCATCTTCACAAAAGAAAATACCGAGCATGGATCCGACCCGGTTGAAAGTATGCGTAATCTCATGATGCTTGAATACCCGGTGCAGCCATTCTTCGAGATGCGCGGTTTTGTGCTCAAGGTCTTCATAGATGCCCGGGTTGTTGTGCAGCTCGGTGAGCAGGGCGAGCCCCGCACTCATGGCAAGCGGGTTGCCTGAAAGCGTACCCGCCTGATAAACGGGCCCGACCGGCGAAACGACCTTCATGATTTCTTCCCGGCCGCCGTAGGCGCCTACCGGAAGGCCGGCTCCGATGATCTTGCCGAAGGTGACCAGATCGGCCTGTACGCCGTAGAGCTGCTGTGCCCCGCCGGGTGCTACGCGGAACCCGCACATCACCTCGTCGAAAATCAGGACGGCACCTTCTGCGGTGCATACATCGCGCAGGCCCTGCAGGAAGCCCTCAGCCGGGGGCACGCAGCCCATGTTGCCGGCAATGGGTTCGATAATGAGGGCGGCAATTTCGCCCTTGTTTTCGGCAAAGAGGCGCTTCACATCTTCCAGGTCGTTGAAGTTCGCCGTGAGCGTATCCTGCGCGGTGCCTTTGGTTACACCGGGGCTGCTCGGGGTGCCGAAGGTCATTGCGCCGCTGCCTGCTTTGATGAGGAAAGAATCGCCGTGCCCGTGATAGTTGCCTTCAAACTTGATGATTTTATCGCGGCCGGTAAAGCCCCGTGCCACGCGAATCGCGCTCATGCAGGCTTCTGTACCGGAGTTTACCATACGGATTTTGTCGAGGCCCGGCACCATCTGCTGAATGAGCTCGGCGAGCTGAATTTCGAGTTCGGTCGGGGCCCCGAAGGAGGTGGAGCGCTCAGCTGCTTTTTGCACGGCTTCCACAACCGGCGGCCATGCATGGCCCAGAATCATCGGGCCCCAAGAGCCTACATAATCGATGTAGGTGTTGCCGTCTGCATCGTACAGCACAGAACCTTTGGCTTTTTCAAAAAAAACGGGCGTTCCGCCCACTGCTTTAAAGGCCCGGACAGGGCTGTTAACGCCGCCGGGAATAAACTGCTGTGCCCGTTCGTACAGGGCTTTACTTTTTTCGTACATAGAAATGGTTGTTCTGATTTTAAAAAGTCAAAAAGACAAAGTTTTTTACCTTCCGAAAATCCTTAAAGAGGATACATGAGGAAAAGCCATTGATCGAATGAAATGTACAGCTGAGGCTTGAACACTGTGTGAATGCATTACGTTTTATTAGATCAGCTCATATCCGGTTCCGTACTCAGAGCTGCGGCTGTTTTCAGCGCCGCCAGTATTTTTTCAGGGTTAGCGTATTCACGTTTTCGTGTGTGTGATAAGAAACCTCATCCATCACCGTATGCATTATACTAAAGCCAAAGCCTCCCTCTGGCAGAGAGTCAGGATCTTCCAAAGATAGTTTCTGTTCGATTGGCTGTATCCCTTTTATATTCGTAAGGCCTTTATCCGAAATACTGATGAGCACATAATCTCGTGTAAAAGAGAGATAGATGGAAATATACCGGTTGGGTTTGTCAAGGTAAGCATGCTCCTTCACATTGTTGAGGGCTTCTACGACCACAAGCCTGATATTACATGAGTTAGGACTGCAAATGTCATTATCATGACACAGGTTCTGAATCCGCTCAGATACTGCAAGTATATCGCTTGTTGTGCTTTTAATATGGAAGTCCCACGATCTCAAATGACGGGCAGCTTCATGTTTGGAGGTTGGTGAGCAGCCTTGCGGCATCTTTTGCGAAGTAGGTCGCAATAAGATCAGCACCGGCGCGGCGGAAAGCCAGCAGCGACTCCATCATCGCCTGCTCCTCGTTCAGCCAGCCGTTCTGAGCGGCAGCTTTAATCATGGCGTACTCCCCTGAAACCTGATAGACCGAAACCGGCACGTTCACGCTTTCGCGTACTGCCCGCACTACATCGAGGTAAGGCAGGCCGGGTTTCACCATCACAATATCTGCACCTTCCTGTTCATCGAGCTGAGCCTCGCGGATTGCTTCGCGGATGTTGGCCGGATTCATCTGATAGGTTTTCTTATCACCGAAGCCGGGTGCTGAGTCGAGGGCGTCCCGGAAGGGGCCGTAAAAGCAGGATGCATATTTGGCGCTGTAGGCCATGATGCCGGTGTGGATATAGTCTTCGGCTTCGAGGGTTTTGCGGATTGCAGCAATACGGCCGTCCATCATGTCGGAGGGCGCAACGATATCAGCCCCGGCCTGAGCGTGGCTGAGGGCCATGCGGGCGAGCACTTCAACGGTTTCGTCATTCACGATCTCACCGTTTTCCACAATGCCGTCATGGCCGAAGCTGGAGTAGGGGTCGAGGGCTACGTCCGTCATCACACACAGCTCCGGCTGCGTTTCCTTCACGAGCCGGATGGCCCGCTGCATCAGTCCGTCGGGGTTAAGGGCTTCGGTGCCCTGATTGTCTTTGCGTTCGTCGGGTACTTTTACAAAAAGCAGTACCGAGCGGATGCCAAGGGCATAAAGCTCCTTTATTTCTGCCGCAAGCAGATCGAGGCTAAAGCGGAAATAGCCCGGCATCGACACAATCGGATCCCGGGTATTTTTGCCCTCTACAACAAAAAGGGGAGCAATGAACATAGCAGGATCAAGGTGATGCTCAGTTGTCATCTCCCGCAATGCATGCGTCAGCCGCGTTCTTCTGCCCCGTATTGACGGAAAAGATCCTTGTGGATTCGGTAATATTCTAATACTCATTTCAATATATCTTATTTAGGAATGATAGCTGTTTTAGCCGCACATTCCAATTTTCTATTTACAATTAAAAACCCTTTATCGGCTTCTGAGCCCCCTGTAGTATAGCATTACGGGCCCAATTCAGCTCATGCTGCTCAGGGTTTACCGGCGAGCCAGTCTCGCGGGTTTTGGAGTACTTCCACCAGCCGGGCTTCGTCGGAGCCCGGCTGCACTTCGGGGCTGTAATCCCAGCGCACGCGCGGTGGCAGGCTCATGAGGATACTTTCAATGCGGCCGTTTGTTTTCAGGCCGAAAAGCGTGCCGCGGTCGTGCACGAGGTTGAACTCCACATAGCGGCCGCGGCGGAGCTCCTGCCAGTAGCGGTGTTCGGGCGTCCAGCTCAGGTGCTTGCGCTTTTCCGCAATCGGGATGTAGGCTTCGGTGAAGGCGTCGCCGCAGTTTTGGGCCAGCTGAAACCAGGTTTCGAGGCCGTCGGCGGCGTCCTGAGCACGGCGGTAATCGTAAAAGATGCCGCCTATGCCCCGGCCCTCGCCCCGGTGCGCGTTGTGGAAGTAGGCATCACACTGCTTTTTGAACTGCGGGTACAGAGCCGGATCGATCTGATCACAGGCCTGCCGGTGGGTCTGATGAAAGTGTCGGGCGTCTTCATCAAATAAATAGTAGGGTGTGAGGTCGGCGCCGCCGCCGAACCAGGCATCTTTGGGCGCTCCGTCGGGGCCGTCGTAAAGCTCGAACATGCGGTAGTTGGCGTGCACGGTGGGTACGAATGGATTTTCAGGATGAAGCACGAGCGAAATGCCCGCTGCAAAAAACCAGCCTTCCGCGGTGCCGAACTGTTTTTGGATGAATTCGGGAAGCGCGCCGTGCACCACAGACACATTCACCCCGCCTTTTTCAAAAACCCGGCCGTTCGCGATCACGCGGGTGCGGCCGCCCCCGCCACCTTCCCGCTCCCAGAGGTCTTCCTGAAACTTTGCGCGCCCGTCCGTTTTTTCGAGCGCCCCGCAAATGCGGTCCTGTAATCCGTAAATATACTCCGTAAAACGATTTTTGAATGGTTCCGACACCGGCTATCTCCTTAATGATGAATCAGATTTTGATGAACAGCCTGAAAATAAAACATCTGTGGCAAAACCGCATTCCGGTTCAGGCCCCGTTTGGCCTGCCGGATCAACAGCGACAGAGAAACTGCCGGATACACCCGCTGCATTTCAAAATCGTAGCGGCGCCCCGACCGGTAGCGCCTGCCTCAAAAAGCACGGAGCAGGCCGTAGGTTTGTGAGTGTTCACAAGCACGAAAGACCGTGATGCGCACGGAATTCTCCCCAAAAACTACAGTAGGCAGTGCTGTTTCAGTTTTTGGGCTGCCAGCTTTTTACGGCTTCGAAGAAAGCGCGGGCATGATCGACCGGAACAAAGGGCAGGATGCCGTGCCCGAGGTTGGCGATGTAGCGCTGCGCTCCGAAGCGGTCGATCATGCGGTGCACCTGTTTGGTGATATCCGCCGGGGACGACAGCAGCCGGGCAGGATCGAAGTTTCCCTGCAGCGTTATTTCGTTGCGGGTAAGCTGCCGCGCATATTCCGGCGTGATGCACCAGTCCACGCCGAGTGCCGCGGCTTTGGTGCGGTAAGCGATGCCTTCGAGCGCGTACCAGCTGCCTTTGGGGTAGAGAATGAGCGGAACTTCGGTGACCTCGTCTGAAATGCGTTTCAGGTAGGGGAACGCTATTTCGTTGAAGTCTTCGGGTGAAAGCAGTCCGCTCCAGGAATCGAACACCTGCACGGCCTGTGCACCGGCGGCAATCTGCGCCTTCAGATAACGGATAGTCGTTTCGGTGATGACCTCCAGCACGTGCTTCGCAGCCTCGGGGTACTGAAAGTAAAAGGCTTTTGCACGGGCGAAATCTTTGGAGCCGCGGCCTTCCACAAGGTAGCAGAAGAGGGTCCAGGGGGCGCCCGCAAAACCGATGAGGGTCGCCTCGCCGGCAAGCGCGTGCCGGGTAAGGGTGAGGGCTTCCATTACGTAGTGCAGGCGGTCGTGCACATCGGGCACGGCAAGCGCGAGGGCCTGCTCCGGCGTGGAAACCGGCGTGGGGATACGCGGGCCCTCACCGGGGTTGAGGGTGACTTCCACGCCCATGGCCTGCAGCACCACCAGAATATCCGAGAAAATGATGGCGGCATCAGGGGCGAAGCGCCGGATGGGCTGCATGGTGATTTCGCAGGCGAGGTCGGGCGTTTCCACCCGTTCGAAGAAAGAATATTTGCCGCGCAGCTCCATGTATTCGGGCAGGTAGCGGCCGGCCTGCCGCATCATCCAGACGGGCGGACGCTCAACTTTTTCGCCGCGGAGGGCTTTTAACAGTAAATCGTTTTTTAATTCCGGGAAGGCGTTGCTCATAACGGGTTCGTTTTTTTGTTTTTTCGGGTGATGGGTTTCCGGCCCTCATCCCGCTTCGGGTTAATTCAGTTTCCTGAAAATCAGGTTTGGCACTAATGTACCGGGCTTAAAATCAGCACAGATTCGGGTTCGGACACAGCAGCCATCAGCCTGAAAAATAAGCATGAACAGCCTGTAATAAATGCCCGGTTGAGGGCTGCGGTGCTTCAATGATGGTTTGGAAGCCGGCCTGCTGCAGCGCCAGCGCGGTTGTACCGCCAATGGCGAATGCAGGAAGCGAAGCGCCGGGCTTTTCGCCGAGCTGCAGCCAGGCCTGCACCGCACTCGGGCTGTAAAACGCAAGGGCGCGGATATCAGCCGGGATGCTGACGGGTTTGAGCGGCTCGGTTTTGTAGCACGAAATATGATGGTAGCGGATGCCGGCGGCTTCGAGCTCTTCGCGGGCTTCGTGCCGCGGACTTTCGGCGGCAAAGTGCCAGACCGCGGCAGATTCGGGCAGGTTCGCGGCCATCATGCGGCCGGTTGCGCGGCCGTGCTGCTGCGCGGCATCGGGCTGATGAACGCTCAGGCCGGCTTCGGTGAGCAGGGCCGCGGTCCGCTCACCAACAGCGAAAACCGTGCTGTTTTGCGGCAGCTCATCCTTCAACCTCAAAAAAAACGGGACTGCATTCCGGCTCGTGAACAACAGGGCGTCGGGCTTGGGAAGGGAGCGGGTTTGGGCAAGAACTTCTTCATCCCCAAAAAAAGAAATTCCGGTGAGCGCCGCCTGAGCGGCTTCAATGCCGAGCTTCGCGGCTGCCGCGGTTTCTTCGTCAGAAAGGCTGCGCGTAAACCAGACCCGGATCGGCGGTTTCACGGCTACTCGAGGTCTTTGCGGATTTCCGCGAGGATATCCATTACCGTTTCGCGTGCCATCATGGCTTCGGCGGCGCGGTCGCCCAGGCTTGCCGCATGCTCTACCGGCATGTTCATGGAAATCTCTTCGCGCAGGCTGCCGTCAAGCGAGGTAAGGACAGCCTTAAGCTGCAGCTCGCTGCCGTACATTTGGGCGAAGGCGCCGAGCGGTGCGGAGCAACCGCCTTCGAGTACCTGCAGAAACCGGCGCTCGGTACGGGTGCACAGCGCCGTTGAGGAATGGTGAAGCGGGCCGAGGGCGCGGTTCAGGTCGGGGCGGTTATCGCGGGCCATTACGGCTACGGCTCCCTGCGCGGGCGCGGGAACCATCCATTCGAGGTAGGCAGAAATGTTGCCGTCGAGGCCTACCCGCTTGAGTCCGGCGGCGGCGAATATGGCGCCGTCCCATTTGTTTTCATTCAGCTTGCGCAGCCGTGTGTGCACATTGCCGCGAATATCGGTGAGGAGGTGCTTAGGGAATTTACCCAACCACTGACCGCCGCGCCGGTGGCTGCTCGTAGCGATGACCGCCTCGTAGCTTTCATCGTGGAGGAAATCAGCGTCTTTGCGGGCAACGAGCACATCGCGGGGGTCGTCGCGTTCAAGAATGGCAATAACAGCAAGACCCTCAGGGGTGAGGGTCGGGATGTCTTTGAAGGAATGTACGGCGATATCAACTTCGCCGCGGAGCAGGGCATCGTCGAGGGCTTTGGTGAAGACGCCCTTGCCTCCGAGCATGGGGAGGGGCGTATCGAGCACCTGATCGCCTTCGGTTTTGATAAACACAAGTTCGCTTTTGTAGCCGTGCTGCTTAAGGCCTGCAGCAACATGCTCGGCCTGCCAGGTAGCGAGGATGCTGTCCCGGGTGCCGATCCGGATGGTTTTAGCCCCCATTGCTCAGACTTCGTCCCCGATTTTGTACATATCCTGAATGATGCGGGTCACTTCTTCGGTACGACCCTGATTTTCTTTGAGATGCTCGATCGAATGCGCCACAATTTTATTGATGATGCGCTGTGTGAGGTGTTCGACCTGAAGCATGGCGTCTTCATTTAATTTATGGCGGAAGCGCTCAATTTCCTGACGGCGGATCTGATCGAACTTGGTGTTGATAGCGCGGATGGTCGGCACAACGCGAAGCTCGGAAAGCCAGGTGCACCACTGCTCAAATTCATCTTCGATGATTTGCTCCACAAACGGAATGTTGGACTGACGTTCGCGGAAGGTTTCATCGAGGGTATCGCTGAGCATATCCATGTTGATAAGATGCACAAACGGCAGCACACCAACTTCATCTGCTATATTGCGGGGAACTGAGAGATCGATCATCAGCTTTTCGCCGCCCTCGGGGTCGCAAAGCTCCATGTGCCCGTGATTGATCACCGCGTGAGAGGCGCCGGTAGCTACAATAATGAGATCTGCGCGCGCAATTTCGATATCAATATTTTTGATGGGGGCAACATTCACGGGGAAGCGCATGCCGAGGCGCTCGGCGCGGGTCATGTTCCGGTTGATGACCGTAACATCAGAGGCGCCCATGGCAATCAGGTTCTTGCAGGTCACTTTGCCGATTTTGCCTGCGCCAACGAGCAGCACTTTTTTGCCGGTGAGTTTCTTCATGCGACGCTTGGCCAGCTGTACGGCCGCGTACGCCGTTGAAGCCGCACCCATGCCGAGGGAGGTTTCGTTTCGGGTACGCTTGTGTGTGCGGCTCACGCTCTGCATGAGGCGGTGCACAACCGAATCGGCCATGCCGAGATCGGATGAGAGCCGGTAGCCTTCTTTCACCTGCTTGATAATCTGAAGATCGCCCAGAATTTGAGCTTCAAGCCCGACTGCAACGCGGTAAAAGTGACGGACAGCGTGTTCGCCGTGCCGGATAAAGCCATACTCTTTAAATTCACTTAGTGAGCCCTTGGCGTGCTTACAGAATAAAATCGACAGCAGCTCCGCATCAGAAGTAGTTGCAAACACTTCGGTACGGTTGCAGGTCGAAACGATTATCATACCCCCGATACCCTGCGTTTTAGCATCTTCGAGCATGGTTGACTGCTCTTCCCAGGAAAGGCTGAATTTCTCCCGGATACGCACATCTGCAAGGCGATGATTGATACCAATAAGCGTAAATTTTTCTAACAGTATGCTTTTATCCATATACAGATTGAAGGATTAAGAAGCGACCAGCGTACGGGCCGTTTCTTCAGATGCAGCGGTGTGTTCTGCATCAAGTACATTCGACATAATTTTGAGTGTTTCATCGGCCAGGGCTTTGATGAAAAGCGGATGGTCGTTCAGGCCGGGCATTACTTCAAGACCCTCGATATGAAGGTTTTCTTCTTCGATGGCTTCGCGAAGCTCAATGTTAAGCTCCATTGAGGTTTCGATATGATCCGTCACGAAAGCGACCGGAATCATAACCATGTGCTTAATGCCGTAGCGGATGAGGCGGAACACGAGATCTTCGGTATTGGGCTGTGTCCATTTCTGGGGACCTACACGGCTCTGGAAACCGAGCCAGTACTGCTTGTCGCGCCCGCGAAGTTTCATGACGGCTTCTACCGTTTCGTTGATCTGCCGGGTGTAGGGGTCGCCGCTTTCCACTTCGATGAGCGGGGTGCCGTGTGCGGTAAATACGAGATGCACCTTGTCGCGGTCTTCGGGGCTGAAGCGCTCGAGGGCTTCGTTGATGCGGTCGTTCATGGCATGAAGGAAGTCATCATTGAGGTAGTAATCCTTCACAATGAATTCCTGCCAGTCCACTTTTTTCTTCCAGGCTTTGTGCTCTTTCTTCACATCTTCCCAGTCGCGGAAGCTGCTGCCGGAGGTCGTCCAGGAAAACTGCGGATAAAGCGGGAGCAGCACAACATGATCCATGCCGTCTTCCCGGATTTCATTCATCACCTGATCTGCAAACGGCAGCCAGTAGCGCATAGCCGTATAAACTTTAAAATTATGCTCAGGCACGTTCTGCTTGAAATACTTTTCGAGGCTGCGGCGCTGCAGCTCTGTGAGCCCGTTGATAGGCGAGCAGCAGGTTGACACCACCTTGTTCTGCCGGTTGAAGCAGTACTTGCTGCCGGTACAGCCTTTGGTGCAGTAATTGATTTCCTGATAGTTCTCTACAATTTTTTTGGCTCTGATGGTAGAAATGAGCTTTGCAAGCTTGTCCTGCCAGAAACCTCCGCCCAAACGGATGATATCGGGATCACGGAACAGATTGTAAAGGAAAATTTTGATGTTATCCTCAGAGGTCGGGCCGCCGAGGTTCATTAAAACTACGCCAATATTCTTCTTCGTATCGCTCATTACTCAGGTTAAAAAATTGCAGTTAAAGTATGAAGGTCAGCTTCTCAACAGACGCTTTACAGGTGTCTGTAAAGTTCACTTTTTATATGAAGTGTGAATGAAGAAGAGGTCACGCCACGAGAATAATCTTATATTCGGATAAGAATATACGATTACCGGGTTGTTTTCGCCAAAATCAGGTTCTAAATAGATTTAATCTACATAAATCAGACGTCAGAATGTAGGTTTGGGCATCCTGAAACATGCTCCGTTTCAACAAAAAAGGCAGGAACAGGGTCTGATTGCTATCTTGTGTAAAACCATTTTCGGGGTCGTGCTGTATCGTGCTGTAAGGACACAAAGATGCAGCTTAACTGCCTGTGCAGCAGGCCTGAAAAGGCTTCTTACATAGGTTTCCCGGCAGACTTCAATACCGCTTAACGAACTGAAAAGAAGGCTGCTTAGGTGTTCTTTATCATGTTTACACTGCCGTGCCGGTCTGCTAAAAAATGCTTACTTTCCTTTGGTTTAATAATCGAAACAATAGTTTTTAGCGTAAAAAAATACCTTATTCTTAAACTTCTATCTTTCGAATTAAGACTAAGTTATCATAAATCTATCCGGGTCTGCCTTCAATCAGGCTCCCAACTGTTATCGCTTTAAGCCTTTTTATGGCTTTATCTGTTTTTCAAACGAATGTTTTTGCTTAACCATCTGCATTTCATACCTACATGACTCCTACTCATAAGTCAAAGCCGAACATCCAGCTGCCATTTTTTTGGTTTGTGTTTCTTTCGGGGCTGTCTGTTCTTTCCTGCCAATCCGGTATTCAGGACACACAACCGGCCCCTGCTCATGCTGCTGAAATAGCAAGCGGCTTCAAGCTCGACCCGGCTCAGCTTCAGCAGCTTTCAGCAACTGAAATTCGTTTCAGCAACTTTGAGCGGATTGAAGCCGGTCCGCCGGAAATTCATCCGGCGCTTGCCAACATCTACCAAAGCGGCATTCCGGATGTAATAACTGCCACAGCACCCGCTGAATTGGGTTTAGCAGATGAGGGCGAACATGTTGAAGCAACACATACTACTATACGCGCTGGTTTGCCCGAAACGGTGATTGCCCGCGACATGGCAAGCCGGGACCATAACCCTGCAAACATCAGCAGCTTCGGCAAACTGCAGGGGTTGCGGCAGAACAATGTTGTAACCCTCACACAAGATAACTACGGCAATCTTTGGTTTGGCACCGCAGGCGGGCTCACCCGTTTCGACGGCTCCGCCTTTTCTCATTATGATACCGAGCAGGGGCTGCTGAACAATTTTGTACGCTTCCTCTTTACCGACAGCCGCGGCCACCTTTGGATTGGCTCAGAGGGAGGGGTAAGCCGCTACGACGGGCTCCGCTTCACCCACTATACCACCCAAAACGGACTAATCAACAATGCGGTAATCAGCATTACCGAAGATACAGACGGGCGTATGTGGTTCGGCACCCGGGGCGGCGGCATCAGTGTACTCGACGGCGACAGCTTTATCCATTATACTGCAAACGATGTGTTAACCGGCAATGTGGTATGGCACCTGCTTCGCGACAGCAAGGGCGTTATCTGGGCCGCAATACGCGGTGGCGGAATTGTGAGCTTCAAAGAAGGCACCTTCCGGCATTACGGCACCGAACACGGGCTGGCACATAATGCTGCCCTTTTCCTGTATGAAGACCGTGACGGAAACCTCTGGACCGGTACCGAAGGCGGCGGGGTAAGTAAATTCGACGGGCAGCAGTTCCGGAATTACGGCACTGCTCAGGGGCTATCCAACGATGTGGTGATGTCGGTTACGCAGGATGCCTCCGGGAATATGTGGTTTGGTACCCTGCAGGGGCTCAGCCGCTACGACGGAAGCACCTTCATGCACATCAGTGAAGCACACGGGCTGAAAAGTGATGTGGTCTTCACCCTGCTTACCGATAAAACCGGCAACCTGTGGATGGGCACACGCAGCGGAGGACTCAGCCGCTATAACGGCGACGTTTTCAGCCACTTCACTACCCGCGACGGGCTTAGCATGAATGTGATCGTAAGCTCCCTTCAGGATTCGCGCGGGAGGCTCTGGTTTGGTACCGAAGGCGGTGGCATCAGCCGTTTTAACAAAACTGATGACGGGAACCGTGCCTTTTTTGAGCATATCGGAACCCGGCAAGGGCTGAGCATGAACAATGTAATGAGCCTGCACGAAGACCGTTTCGGGCGCATCTGGATCGGCACGGCCGGTGGCGGCACCCACATTTACGACAACACCCGCCCCGACCGTGAACCTGAGATTATTTATGTGAATGTGCCCGGTTATTCACTTGGCTTCGTATTTGACATTTATGAAGACCGAAACGGTACCCTTTGGTTTGGTACAACCGGCGGTGTGGTGCGCTTCGAGCCGGCCCCGGGCAGCAACGGGCAGACAGGGCGATTCACGCAGATCGGTGTAGCCGAAGGCCTCAGCAGCGATAACGTATTCAGCATCACAGAAGACCGCCGGGGAACTTTCTGGTTTGGCACAAGCGGCGGGCTAACGCGCTTCACCCCTGATATTGAAGGAGGGGAAGGAAGGTTTTACCATTACTCGATGGATAACGGCCTAACATCCAACCTCATCTGGTCGGTTTTTGAAGACAGTAACGGAATTGTCTGGCTGGGCACTCAGAGCGGAATAACGGCCTTTCTGCCTGAAAACCAGCCGTCAGAAACAGCCGCGCGGCTGGTACGGATAACAGAGCAGCAGGGGCTGATTAACAACGATGTGCGCAACATACTCGAAGACACCAACGGCAACCTTTGGTTTGGCAGCAGTTTTGGCCTGAGTGTACTTTCCCCGCTAACAACCCGAACCCTGCTGGCCCGCCTCACTTCCGGTACCACACAAGCTGATGAAGTTTTTTTCCGCAACTTCAGCTATGAAGACGGTTTCCTGGGCATAGGCAATTTCCGCAACACCATTCTTGAGGATGATGAAGGCCTGATCTGGATTGGATCGGGCGACCGGCTAACGGTGCACTACCCGGCCTCAGAAGCAAGGCTGGCTAACATCCCGGCTCCCAACATACAGCTCACGGGAATCGAGCTTTTTAACGAACAGCTCGACTGGATGAATCCGGCTCTTGAAGAGGGCCGCACCATTGAGCTCGCCAACGGTATTGAAGTGCGCGACGTACGCTTCAGCGGGCTTTCGCCCTGGTATCACCTGCCTGAACAGCTCAGCCTGGCCTTTAATAACAACTTTATGAGCTTCAACTACGCGGGTATCAGTATGCATCAAACGCACCGCATCAAATACAGATACAAGCTCGAAGGTATGGATACAAACTGGAACCCCGTAACCGAACGAACAACGGCACCTTATGGCAACGTACCTCCGGGCCGGTACACCTTTCGGGTAAAAGCCATGAACAGCGACGGTTTGTGGAGCGAAGAACTGACATTTCCCTTCATCATACGGCCTCCCTGGTGGCAAACCATTTGGGCCTACTCGTTCTACACCCTCTTTTTTGCCGGCACCCTGTTCGGTCTGGTACAGTTTGAGCGCCGTCGCCTGGTTGAGAAAGAACGCGAGCGCGCAAGGGAGAAAGAACTGGAACAGGCACGGGAAATTGAAATTGCCTACAAAAACCTCAAAGCAACGCAGGATCAGCTCATTCAGCAGGAAAAACTGGCCTCACTGGGGCAACTCACCGCTGGTATTGCCCATGAAATTAAGAACCCGCTGAACTTCGTGAACAACTTCTCTGAACTGAGCATAGAGCTGATTGAAGAAATTTACGAAGAGCTCGAAAAGCTCGGAGAAAGCGACACAAGGGAAGAAATCGAAGACATCCTCGGGGATATAAAATCAAACCTGGAAAAAATTTATCAGCATGGCAGCCGTGCCGACGGCATTGTGAAATCCATGTTGCTGCACAGCAGGGGCGGCTCAGGCAAAACTGAGCCTGCCAACCTTAACAGCATCATTCAGGAATACATGAATCTGGCCTTCCACGGCATGAAAGCAGGCAAAAATCCCATCAATGTGGGCCTGAAAAAAGAGCTGGACGAAAACATGGGAGACATCCCCCTGATTACGGAAGACTTCTCACGGGTACTCATCAATATGTACAACAACGCCTTTGATGCCATGCGTGAAAAAGTAACGAATGAGGGTGAAAACGGCTATCAGCCGCTGCTTACGGTACGCAGCCGCAAAACGGAGAACCGTGCCGTTATCGAAATTGAAGACAACGGCCCCGGCATCCCCGAAGAACTCAAAAACAAAATTCTGCAGCCTTTCTTCACCACTAAAAAAGGTACGCAGGGTACCGGTCTGGGTCTTTCAATCACAAACGACATCGTGAAGGCGCACGGCGGCGAAATCAGGATCGAAAAACCCGCTGACGGAACCGGAACGCGCTTTGTAATCTCCATTCCTGCTTCACAAATCTGAGCCCTCCTACAACATAAGCCCTGGAAATCCCCTAAATCTTTGTATTATGAAAATTCTCGTAGTTGATGACGAACAGGATGTTGAACTGCTTTTCAGGCAAAAGTTCCGCCGCGAGTTAAAAAAGGGGCTTATCGAGCTGGCTTTTGCTTTTTCCGGTGAAGAAGCCATGCAGGTACTTGCCTCCGGGGAAGCTTTGGATACCGTATATATTTTCAGCGATATCAACATGCCGGGTATGTCGGGTATTGAGCTGCTCGAAAAGGTAAACCAGGCCTACCCTGAAATCAAAGTCTGCATGATTTCAGCCTATCACGACAGTGAACACTACGATCAGGCCATCGCTGCCGGTGCACGGCAGTTTTTTTCCAAACCGATAGATTTCACCTCTATCAAAGAAGAGATTCACAAATATCTTAACATTTAGCCGCAAGCATTAATTTGTTCAAGCCTCCAACACATTTATATGTCTGAAAAATGTTCCAAAATCCTCGTTGTTGATGACGAACCGGACCTGCAGCTGCTGATGAAGCAAAAATTCAGACGGCAGATACGTAAATCCGAATATGAATTCTTCTTTGCAGAAGACGGCGTTCAGGCCCTTGAAATCATTCAGCAGCATGAAGAAATTTATCTGATTCTCAGCGATATCAACATGCCCAATATGGATGGGCTCACCTTCCTTAATGAGGTGCAGAAACTTAACCGCCGTGAGCTCAAAACGATTATGGTTTCTGCCTATGGCGATATGGAAAACATCCGCTCTGCTATGAACGGGGGTGCCTACGATTTCGTGACCAAACCCATCGATTTTAACGATCTTGAGACAACCATCGGTAAAACCCTGGAAGAAATTGAACAATACCTCACGGCTGTGCAAACCCGGCAACAGCTGGAAGCACTAAACTACGATCTCGATATGGCCTCGCGGATTCAGCAAAAACTGCTGCGCCGCGATTTCCCGGTTTATACCAACGATGCCCGTTTTCACATTCATGCCGGCATGCTTGCAGCTAAATATGTAGGCGGCGATTTTTATGGCTTTTTCAAATACGATCCCGATCATCTTGTATTTTATGTGGGTGATGTATCCGGTAAAGGCATGCCTGCTGCTATTTACATGGCCGTTTGCCAGACCATGCTTAAAGCCATCGGCTCACAGATTCTGAGCCCTGCGGAAAGTATCACAAAGGTTAACCGCATGCTGATCCCCGAAAGTGACATCACTACCTTTGTGACGGTGTTTTACGGAGTGCTGAACCTCACAACCGGCGAACTTTCGTACTGCAACGGCGGCCACAACCTGCCCTACCTGCAGCACGCCGACGGAAGCGTTACCGAACTTGAAGATGTGGGAGGCCTGCTAATGGGCAAATTCGACGGAATGCCCTATTCCGAAAAAACCATTCAACTGAAACCCGGCGATACGCTTGTAACCTTCACCGACGGGGTAACGGAAGCTGAAAACAGTTCCGCTGAAATGTATGAGGAGGAGCGTGTTATCAGCTACCTCGAAACCCACCCGAAAGAAAATACTGCGCAGCTGGTAAACGGGCTGTTTGAAGAAGTGGAGCAGTTTGCCGGTGATGCGCCGCAGTCAGACGACATCACGGTTCTTGCCGTGCAGTACAAAGGCGGGTAAAACCTGTATGTTTTTTAGGATGATGTGCTTCGGGGTGCAATCCCGCCCCGAAGCAGCATATCAAGATTCCGGCCGCCTGCGCGCAGAAAAGGCAGCCATGGCACAGATGCCATCACCCGAACATCTTCTGAGAAAACCGTTTGCTCGTCAATGAAGCGGAGCACCCGCTCGATGGGGTTGTTAGCAAAAAGAGCCTCAAATACAGGCACAATCAGCTTCTGATCGCGGCTGAGGATATCGAGCAGCATCAGGTCGTAAATCCGGTAGCGTGCGGAAGAATCTGGCTGACGCCTTGGCGAGCCATGAAGTGCCAGTGAATCAGCAATATGTTTTGCCTGCCGGTGAATCCGGGAGAAGGCATAGCCGGTTGAAGCCTTCGGAATGCCGGATGCTGTTCCGGTAAGATGCACCCGTTGGCCGGCTTGCGGCCGGTAAATGCTGTCTGCCATAGGTATCACGCCGGATTCGCTTCGGGTGATGCGGTACCTGCCCTGCTGCAAATTATAATAACGGTTCAGGTAGGCCGTGATGGCGGCATCATAGGCTTCCTCCGGCAGTTTCGCCGGTGAAAAAAGCGTGTATTCCACCAGGGCTTTAGTTTCTGAATAAGGCAACACATAAAAAAAAGTAGCCCCGTCGAGCTGCTTCACGCGAAAGTCCATCATTCGGGCTGTTGACGGATCAAAAACCGGTGCGTCTGTTTCAATTTCTACCCCCTTGAAGTGCTGCAGCAACCGAAAACGGGCCCGCTTCAGGTCAGGGTTGCCATAGCTTTTGAAGAAATACTGCGCCGTTAGCGGCCTGCCCCCTGCATCAATTTTCACACCGCTTTTTGATTCGCCAAACCCGCCGATCTGAGCTTCAATTACATCAACCTGATGCATTTGCCGCAGCGCGTGCATCATTTTGGCAAAGTAGTCTTCACCCTGAACACAGTAATAGCCCATTGTACTGAGCGGCACTTTTAGTGCCGTTTTTCCGGCATAAACTTCGAGATGCTGCCAGCTGTAACGTATGCTTACCGGGTCAGGCAGGGCATCTTTGGCCCAAAAGCACCAGGTTTTGCCCGCAGCATGCTTTTCGTCTTCGGGGCTTTGAATCAGCGCCACGGATTTATCAGCCAGCCCCGGATGGGTAGCAATGTGCCAGCACAGAGAAAGTCCCGAAAGACCCGCGCCACCAATCACATAATCATAATGACGCTGTGCAAAAGCCATTTGTTGCCGTTGAAAAGGCGGTTAAGTGAAATCTGATCGAAAACCTGAATCAGTGCGGGAGCATAGCTGCAAGAATCTGCCCGTCGTGCTGGGAAATCCCGGCATACCACACATCATTCCATTTCCAGGAAACTACGTCGTGGCCATTGAATTTCTTGATATAGACATCATTGTGTGCTTTAATCGTATCAAAGGCTTCCTGCAGCGGATGCAGATGCGGATGCGCGTCGAGATTTACGAGCTCTGCCGCAAAAATAAAAATGTACGTTTCATCAGTCGTTTGATAGGTAAGCAGCGGCGTATGAAACCCTTCAAAAAAATCAGCATAGGTAACACCAACGAAAGTTGTATTCAGCAGCTCAGGTACCGTGATATTGCAACCGTAGGTGTTTTTGAGGTACTGCTGCGCTTCATAGGTCGTATCCGGTGAAATAGCCGGCTGAATGAAACGACCGTCAAAACTTGCGAAGTGCGTGTAAGTCAGCTCTTCAAAGGAATAAGTTGTTAGTCCTGAATTTTCAGACGGCATAAACTGCTGCACCAGAAAAATTAACAGTGACATCACCAACAAAGCGGCAAGCGGCATCATAAATCTGTTCTGACGCGGTTTTGCCTGACTGTTCTCTCTCAGGAAAGGATTCGTTTCGGCTTGTTCGGCCTGTAGTTTGGTTTGAATGGCATCAAACAGATGCGCCGGGGCCTGGATTTTTTTGCAGTGCCTGCTAACAATTTGTTTAATGAGCTGCTCTTTTTTTATTGCAGTCTGTATATCCTGATCAGCAGCGGCAAGCTCAAGGAGGTTTTTCTCCTCTGTACTGTTGAGCTCACCGTCAACATAGGCTGTGATCAGTTCACTTAAATTTTTTTTCTCCTTCATAGTAGGTACTGCAAGATTCTGATGTGTTATAAAACTAAACCCTACGGCTATGTACGTAAATCAACTGTGGGCTATTGATCTGTAACAGCCTTCACACTTTCACTGTTCCGCAAATACAGTAAAAAATAAATCTTCTGCAAAAAACTTAATATCAAAGTTTAAAAACAGATTTTTGGCTTCGCTGAAAGATCAAATCATGCTTCATCTGAACCGGTAAACCCGGGAACCGGCTTTTCTGACTGACACCACCGAAGGGAAACGGTTGCGGATTTTAACTGACTACTCCCTTACATAATGAAGCCCGCTGACCCTGAACAGGTTAGCGGGCTTTTTTGTGCAACACATCAGGCGCTCTGCCTGTTAACCGGAAGCCAGCAATGCTTTAACTTCCTTCATACGCGTATCGAGCAGGTCATACAGCTCAAGGGCGTAAAAATTACCTTCTTTACGGCCTTCGAGCTCAGTAAGGATTTCATCAAGACGCTTCACGAGCCGCTCAGATTCAAAGTCTTCTGACATCTCTATGTACCGGCTAAGCAGCTTGCGGTCCTTACGGAAAGCTTTTTCAAAATGGCGGAAAGCCTGCTTGGTGTAATCAGGGAGTGCGCTCATAATCAGCCCCATATTGAACTCAGAGACAACACTGCCTGTTTCCAGGGTTCTGGCTTTTTTGATGTCGCGCAGGGCAGCTTCGGCATCCCCTTCAAAGAAATACGCAAGCCCTCTTGATGACAACGCCTCAATCTGCTGCGGGTCTTCTTCAAGAATGGCCGAAAAAGCTTCGATAGATTCCGGGTATTTGCCGGAATCGTAGAGCAGTTTGGCTTTTTGCAGCAAGGCAAAATCATTTTCGGGATCATGCCGGATTGCTTCGTCAGCATCTGCCAGGGCTTCATCCCATGCCTTACGGTTACGCAGCAGCATTGAGCGAACGAGGTAAGCTTCTGTGTAGGTGTTATCCAGCTCAAGTGCTTTGTTAGCATCTTCAAGCGCGGCGTCGTTATCCTCGAGAGCGATATGGGTTTCAGCTCTGAATTTGTAAGCCGCTTCAAACTCCGGATTTTTTTCTACCGCAAAAGTAAAAGCATCCAGGGCTTCCTCATAGTTCTCATCCCGCTGCTCCGAAACCCCAAGAATAAACCAATCTTCGGCATCTTTGTCGTTATTGCTTTTTGCAATAATCTGCTTGCAGAGGGTTTTTAGCGCTTTTTGCTGTGATTTATTGAGTTCCCGGTTATCCAGCAGCCAGGGGAGCAGTGTTTCTTTGGTCATATTTAAATTTAGCGTTGTGTCGTGTGATGGTTATTTTCAGCAAAGGCTGAATCAGACAATCCTGTAATTTTGCCTTTCCCGGATTTTTCACCCTAAAAGCAGGCGAATCCGACAATGGGTTAAGTTATCCTTTATTTCATTCTTAGTACAACAACAATCTTTTTATGCCTAAACACAGCCACGCCGCCTCAGCCTTCCTTAAAGACCCAAAAGCAAGCCTGCTTCCTCAGACCGGGCTTCTTGTTTTACTGCTTCTCATTTTCATCATCCCGCAACCCGTAAGCGTGCATGCACAGGTGCTGAATATTGAAAGCCTGCGCATGGAGGCCGACACATCCAAAAGTTGGGCCGGGAACCTGAGTTTTGGCTTTTCGGCGAGCAAACAAGACAGCGAAACCATTCAGCTTAACAGCAGCGCTACCTTAATTCACTTTGGGAAAGTTCATTCCCACCTCATGCTCACCAACCTCAACCTGCTCACAATCGACGACGAACTTGTAAATAACGGTTATGTTCACCTGCGCGGCACTTATTGGTACCGCCGCACATGGTCTCCGGAAATTTTTACACAGCTCCAGTACAGTGAGGATTGGGGTCTGAGGAGGCGTGCCCTGCTTGGCGGGGGCATGCGGCACAACACCGTTCAGACCAACAGCTTTACAGCAGGCATTACCAGCGGGCTCATGTACGAGCATGAAGTATGGCGCCCGGAAGAAGCTCCCCGCGTTGAATATAACCGCCTGAAAAGCACAACATCCCTGCTGATGCGCGGCAAACTGACGCCTACCACCAACCTGTATATAGTAGGTTACTACCAGGCTGAGCCGCAGCGCTTCGGCAGCCCCCGGCTCACCGCAGATGCAGAGCTTCGATTCCAAATCAGCCGGCTGATACGCTTTAGTGCGCAGTTCAGCACCACCTACGATTACAACCCGCCACCTGATGTTGTAAGCTGGATTTACAGCTTCCGCAACAGCTTCAGCTTTGTTTTTTAGGGTGATGCCGCCAGCCGCGGTAAACCAGGGTTTCATGCCCGTAAAATCTGATCACAGCTGTTTAATCTCCCGATTGCAGGGAACCGCCACAAGGCTAAGCGGTTTACAGCATTACGCAAAAAGCCTTATCTTATTTAATTATACTTTTGCCGATATCTGATTTCCATTTAAGGATCCGGCTGTAAATCTTAGAAGCCTGTGAAGGCCTCAACCAACTGATCTATGACCAACAAAATCTTTTTTCTGCTGCTCTTTTTACCCGCTTTGCTGTGGGCCTGCAATCCGCCCGAAATTGAGCGGCGCATCCCCAGTGAGTTCCTGGGCGGCGAGCGAATCGTGCCCGAAAATGCCTTCACCGGCTGGATCGGTCTGGAACAGGCCATCGAACAGGCACGTGAAGCCGACAAAAAAATCCTGATTGATGTATATACCGACTGGTGCGGCTACTGCAAAAAGATGGAAGCTGAAACCTACACGCGCGACCGGGTTCAAAGTGCGATTAACGAGCATTTTTATGCCGTACGCATCAACGCAGAATCCTCTCAGCGGATTAACTACCTTGGCCAGGAAATGAGTATGAGCGACTTTGCCATGGGCCTGGGAGTTACCGGATTTCCGACCACGATTTTCCTCACTCCCGAAGGTGAGCCCCTCGGCTTTCAGCCAGGTTTTATTGACTTCAATACCTTCGAGCGATTGCTCGTGTACGTAGGCACGGAAGCTTACGAGCGTAATATTTCATTCGATCAATTTACCCTCGACTGAAAGGAGCCTGCATGAAAGTTTTATCAAATATCCGAATTATGCCTCTTAGTATGCGGCTGTTCATCCTCTTGCTGCTATTGGCCGGCCCGCAGCTTCGCACTGCAGGTGCACAGTTCATTTCCAGTGCCGACAAGATGAACCCAAGCGTTGCCTTAAACGTGGATCAGGTTGAGCGTGGTGCCGAGTTTAAGGCCGTTGTTGAACTCAACCTCGAATATCCCTGGCACGTGAACGCGCACCGGCCTACCCTCGAGTGGCTCATCCCTACTGAACTGCAGCTACGCCGTTCCGAGCACATCATCCTAACGGACATTCGTTATCCGCCACCGCTCACGCTTACTTTCGGCTTCGCAGATGAGCCCCTCGATGTGTACGAGGAAACATCCCCCATTTACCTGAGCCTCCGCACCTCCTCTTCCACGCCTGTTGGCGAGTACATTCTTCGGGCGGACCTAACCGTTCAGGCCTGCGACGACATGCAGTGCCTCGCCCCCGCAACCGTCGAAATTGAGATCCCGATTCAGATTGTGGAAGCTGGCGCCGGCATGTCCCCCGTTAATGAAGCACAGTTTCTGGCCTTCGACGATGCAATGATCGGTGGTGGCGCTCAGGGCGATATTTCAGCCTTGTTCGATGGCGGGCTGTGGCTGGCATTTATCGGAATCTTCCTCATAGGCCTGGCCCTGAACCTCACCCCCTGCGTGTACCCGATGATTTCGGTAACCGTTTCCCTCTTCGGCGGGCAGCAGGACGGCAACACCCTGCGCGTGTTTGGCAAGGCAGTCGTGTACGTGCTTGGTATCGCCACCATGTACTCCGTGCTTGGTGTTATCGCCGCCCTCAGCGGCGGCCTGTTCGGCAGCTGGCTCCAAAGCCCCTGGATGCTCGGCTTTATCGGCTTTCTCATGTTCGGGCTTGCACTAAGCATGTTCGGCCTGTACGAAATTCAGATGCCTTACTGGCTTACGAGCAAAATCGGAGGCAGCGGCAACACTACCGGCCTGGTCGGCCTTTTTATTTCAGGTCTGGTTGTTGGCATTTTCGCGGCGCCCTGTGTGGGCCCGCCCATTATCGCGCTTCTTGCTTATGTGGGCACCGTAGGTGACCCGGTTTTCGGATTCTGGGTGTTCTTCGTGCTCTCACTTGGCCTTGGGCTGCCCTACCTCATTCTGGGAACCTTCTCCGGCCTCATGCAGAAACTGCCAAAATCAGGCACCTGGATGATTTGGGTGAAGAAACTTTTCGGAATCGTTCTGATTGGTGTCGGAGGCTTTTACCTCGGCCTTGCGCTGTTCCCGCAGTACGTACAGTGGGTTATTGTGCTCACGCTGCTCATCGGCGGTATTTACATCGGCTTTCTGGAGCAGAGCGGCAAGGGTAAAACCGGATTTACGGTTACCAAGTATGCAACCGGTCTGGTTTCCATCGCGCTCGCCGTTATGTTTTACATGAACCTTCAGAAAGAAGGCATCGTGTGGGAAAGCTACTCAGAAGACAAACTCGCGCTTGCCCTTGAGAGGGGTCAGCCTGTGATGATCGACTTTTACGCCGACTGGTGCATTCCATGCCTTGAGCTCGACCGCATTACCTTCACTGACCCCACCGTGATTGAAGCTACTGGAAATATGATGCGCCTCAAGGTTGACCTCACCAATTTCGACTCCCCCGAATCAGAAGCCCTGCGGGTGCAGTACAACATAGCCGGTGTGCCAACCATCGTATTTATTGATGATCAGGGCAACGAAGTTACACAGGCAAGAGTAATTGGCTTCCTTCGCCCGAATGACTTCCTTGAGCGCGTAGCCATGGCAATGCCTTCAGAACTCACCCTGAACGAGTAGTAAGGAAGCAGCAACTATCTTTCTTCTTACAAGGCAGTTACTTCGCACTGAGGTAACTGCCTTTTTTGAAGAATGAAGGGTGAGCAAACCCGAACGTACTGCTGATACCGGCTGTTTTAAAAATACCGGAAGCATCATATGCTAACTATTTGGTTCTCAACTATTTGAAATTATTTCAACAGCTTATCAGTAAGTCGCATTGTCCATTTTTATTATTATAGCCAGATATGCTAAAAAAGAGGATGACAACACTTTTTAAACTCTGGATAGCGTCAGTAATCCTGATTCTGATTCTGTTTCCGCTTTTGCCGGCAATTTCAATCGCAGAAAACGCTGCGGGAAATCACGGCAATACAAACGATGATCAGGGCGTGGCGGAATTCCGGCCGGCACACGTTCTCGTTATCAGCATCGATGGTTTCCATATGGGGATGCTTAGTGAGCATACAACGCTGCTTCCGAATATTTCCGCCCTCGCCGAACGCGGAGTGCAGGCCGAAGGGCTCATCCCCACTAACCCTACCCTCACCTGGCCCAACCACACCAGCATGGTAACAGGCAGCGGCTCTGCCCGCCATTCCGTTTTGTTTAACGGCATGGTTCAGCGCACCAACGGCAGTCTGCCCCTTCGGTTTGAAGCCAGCCTACATAAAGAATCGCTTGTAGCCGCAAGAACTGTTTATGACGATGTTTTTGAAGCCGGAAAAACGGCTGCTGCAATCAACTGGCCGGGCACAGTCGGGGCAACAGCCCTGAGGGATAACCTCCCTGATGCCCCCGACCCCATCGGTAATGCAAGCGAAGAACTTCTCTGGGATCTTTTTGATGACGGCCTGCTCGACGACTTCACCAGCTTTGCGCTCTGGCAATACGACCATGCCGGCCGCGACACATTCTGGGCCTCAGCAGCCGGCTGGCTGATCACCAACCGTATGCCCGAGCTGCTGCTGCTGCATCTCCTGAATCTGGACTCTATGCTTCACCGGAATGCGACAGATTCTCAGGAAGCTCTCGACGCGCTTGTACACACCGACGAGCTGGTCGGGCTGCTGCTCCGACAGCTTAAGGATGCAGGACTATATGAACAAACAGCGGTTTTTCTGGTTTCTGATCATGGTATGACGAACACGCCGCAAACCCTTTTACCAAACCGCGTGCTACAGCAGCATGGTCTTCTTGAGGTAAATGAGAAAGGCCGCATAGCCGGCGGGCGGGCAGAAGTTTTCGCCAACGGCGGTTTCGCGATGGTTTATTTTCAGAACCCCTGGGATACGGCCCTGATTGAAGAAACCGCGCAGTTATTCGAACAAACCACAGGCATCGAGCGAGTTGTGCGGGAAGCCGATTTTGAAGCATTCGGGCTACCCGATCCGCAGCAGCATCCGCAGGCAGGGCAGCTTGCACTGTTCAGCAGCTGCGGTACAGCCATGAACAACGCCGTAATCACGCGCACGCATCAACAGGAGTTCATTGTACCGAGTGCCGGTAACGATTTCGCCCTTGCCCATCACGGGTTTTTTAATGAATGCGACTGCATGAGCGGTGTATTTATCGCCTATGGTAAGGGTATTCTCAGCGAGCTACGCCTTGAGGCTTTTTCAATCGAAAGCCTCGCCCCAACCATCGCTCTGCTGCTTGATGTACCCTTCGAAAGCGCGGAAGCCCAGCCCCTTTACCAGGTGCTGGTACCCGCTTTCAGAACAGAACAGGTGACCGACAGCAAATAGCGCTCCTTAATTTGCTTTCCGGCACCTTAGAAGTTTAAGGTGCCGGGCTTGCTTCATCCCCGCGCAACTCTCTCACCCACGCCATCATTACCCGATAAGCTTCATTCCGTACCGGCTCTCGTGAGAGGATGAGATCGTGCATGCCGTTTTCGATTTCGGCAAGCTGCAGGTCAGGGCTGCGCAGATTTCGGGCTCCGGCTTTAATGTGGGCCACATTCAGTACTGAATCGCCGGTAAAAAGCACCTCGCTTAGTTCATTTTCCGGCACGGTTTTGTCGGAGTGCATCACCAAAACCGGCACATCAATTTCCAGTCCGCGGGCTACCCGCCTGTGCCCCTGCCGGATGGCACGAATCCACCCATAATTGAGACGCACGCCTGAGCCCTTCCATTCGGTATTGAAAGCCCATTCACCCTGCTCACCGGCGTAAATGCTCGCGCCGTAAAAACCTGGTTCTCCTTCCGGGGTCAGCTTGTCGGGGTTGGAACCTCCGCGCCAGGCAATAAAAGGAATTGCAAAACGCCGCATAAAGAATCCCGCGTTAAAATCAAAAAACGGGCTGTTCAGCAGCAGCGCATCAAACAAACCCATGCCCTTACGGTCAGCGGCGTAAAGCGTTGTAGTTAAGCCGCCGGTTGAGTGCCCTTTCAGCACGATCTGTGAGGCACCGGCTTCACGGATGTAGTTCAGGCCGAGGTCCAGATCAGCATAGTACTCGCTGAGATCCCGCACGTTGGTTATTTTCTGATGCGGACGCCAGGAGCGGCCGTATTTGCGTAAATCGACAGCGTAAAAATCAAGCCCCTCCGCGTTGAAGCGCTCCGCCATCTCCGCCTGGAAAAAGTAGTCGTTGAAGCCATGCACGTACAAAACAGCTTTTTCGGAAGGCTGCCCGGGATTCACAAGCCGGCGGACAAGCGTAACAACCACATCGCCCTCGTAATCGGGCTCCATTTCGAAGGTGCGCTGTTCAAACGGCTCACCCAGAACATCCGGCACCCAGCCTGCTGAAGCCTGCCTGGCGTCAGTTGTTTGCGCAGCCATCACCAGCATAAATACCAAAAAAGCCGGAATAACGGCCGTGAGAATCTTTTTTTTCATTTTTTTTAAGGATTGAAGTCTCAAAGCTGAAAATAAATTCCGGGTAAATCACGGATTTCAGGAGCTGAATCAGAGGCCATCAGGTTCAGCAAAAAACACAGCAACAACCGCGCCTTCCCTGTCTTCAAACTGCATCCGGCCTTCGACTAAGCTTACGCGGGCGGTTTGCTCAAGGGCTTTGAAGTAACGGTCTTCGACTTCCATATCGGGGCAGGCCATTTTGGTTGATGCCATCTGGGTAAAGCTCAGCTCTCTGCCCTCAGCAACCGAAAAGCCACCGGTAAACTGATTGCAGCCCGCAAAGCCGTGCACGCGGCCTTCTTCTGCATCAAAGGTAATGCCCGGCTGCCGCAGGCCTTCCATTTCGAGCGTGAACTCTTCCCCGAACAGATTAACGAGAAGCCACGGGCTGTCAGCCAGTACTTCCTGCGTGATTTGCTCCGGCTCGGCCTGCTGCATAGATGCGGCGTCAGTAGTTTGGGTTTCGGGGCTGTCGCAGGCTGCTGCAAAAAAAAGCAGGGCCGCGAAAGCAGCAAAAATTTGGAGTTTCTTCATCATTTGGTTCACTCGGCTGTTTCGGGTTGTTTGCGCAGAATGTAGAGGTCGGCCAGGTCGCCGGTAACGCGGTTTCCTTCCATATCGAGCTGGATTACCGCATTTTCAGCCACGAAGAACTGCGCCGGGCGATCTTCAACTCCGGCAAGGGTTACCGTATTGCCCGCCTCATTCCAGAAAAACTCCCCCTCAGTTACTGCCGGTGTTTCATCTTTCCCGAGGTAGATGGTCGTGAGCGTGAAGCGCTCATCCTGCGTGAGTTCAAGAGTTGTATCGATTCCTTCACAGTCTGCACAGGGGGTGATTCCGTGATAGGTGCCAAACCAGTCGAGCGATACCCGCGCATAGCTTGCAGGTGCGGGATTGGTCTGCTGCATTTCATGAAGGGCAGCGTCTGTATCAGGGGTATCTGCCGATCCGCAGCCTGTCGTTAACAGCAGGGATAGCACAACAAGAGCTAAAAGAGGTTTCATAGCCTACGTTCTTATGTTCGTATTAGAGATGATTTTATTCCATAAAAAAGGGCCGCCCCAAAGAACGGCCCCCGAAATATAAGAGGATTCACAGAATAACGCTGCAACGGATACTAAACAGCATCAAGTGCCTGACTGAGGTCCCAGATGATATCCTCATAATGCTCAACCCCAACCGAAATACGCACCAGGCTTTCTGTTATGCCGAATTCGCGCCGGTGTTCAGGGTCAACGCCGGCGTGCGTCATCGTTGCCGGATGCTCTACCAGCGACTCGGTGCTGCCAAGACTCACGGCAAGTTTCATAAGTTTGAGGGCGTTCAGAAAGCGGAAGGCTTCCTTCTCTCCGCCATCGATCTCGAATGACATCATGGCACCGGGAGCTTCGTACTGCCGGTCATAAATTTCGCGGGCAGGCGAGCCTTCGGGGATGAGCCCAAGGTAGTGCACTTTCTTTATTTTGGGATGCCCGCTGAGGAAACGCGCTACTTCCTGCGCATTCCGACACTGCTGTTCCATCCTGATTTTGAGGGTTTCGAGGCTGCGCATCAGCAGCCAGCCGGTATGCGGTGAGGCCATGTTGCCAAGGAAGGTACGCAGTGTTTTGATCCGCTTGATCACTTCAGCGCTTCCGGTGCAGGCACCGGCAATGAGGTCGCTATGGCCACCGATGTATTTGGTGGCAGAGTACAGCACCATATCGGCCCCGTGCTGCAGCGGATGCTGCCAGAGCGGGCCCATGTAGGTATTGTCAACGGCGAGATACACGTGCTTATCAGCCGTCCCGAAATGATCGGCAATTTCGCGGCACATCCGCAGATCGATGATGGTGTTGGTCGGGTTGGCCGGGGTTTCCACATAAATCATGGCCAGGCGTTCTGCTTTCCCGGTTGCTTCGAGTTTTTCAAGGATCTCGGCTTTCTGCATGCCGGCCTTAAAGCAAACCGATTCAACCCCGATTTTTTTCAGGAAATAATGGATGAAGTGATCGGTGCCTCCGTAAACCGGCGCGCTGTGAAGCAGCAGATCGCCGGGACTCAGAAATTCAAGCATGGCTGTGGTGATGGCGCTCATACCGCTTTCAAAAACTGCGCAGTCATCGGCCTGCTCCCACAGGGCAAGGCGGTTTTCCAGAATTTCAAGATCGGGGTTATTGATACGGCTGTAAATCAGGCCGGGCTCTTCACCCTGCTCCTTTTCGCGCAGACCATAAGCGAGTTCAAAGAAAGCTTTGCCCTCCTCGGCACTTTTGAACACAAAAGTGGAGGTCATAAATATGGGAGATTTTATAGCGCCCTCAGATAGTTCCGGTTTATAGCCGTAAGACATCATCAGGCTTTCGGGCCTGAGTTTGTGCTGCTTGCTCATTGGTACAATAGTTCGTTGAAGGATATTTTCATTTACCCTTAAAGATAGCCAAAAAGCAGCGGCAAACTGAAACTTGTTTCTTTAATTGTGATTCAAAAAAGCGGTTTTTTAGGAGCCTGAAGCTCATCTGATGCATCCCGGATGCTATTTGTTCACCTCATTAAAAAGGGATGCACCCGAAAAGATGCATCCCTTTAATTTTAGACTGTTCAGCCTTAAAAAACTCAGCTGCAATCAGTATGAAGATGATCTGTCGTAAGAAGACCGCTCAGCCGGTGGCATAATTACAGCGTCAACTACATGTATAACACCATTAGAGGCCATAATATCAACATCAGTAACGGTTGCGTTACCAACGGTAACAGTGCCGTTGTAGGAAGTATTTACCGGCAGCACGTTATTTGCAGCTGTTGGAGCTTCTTCAAGCTGTGTTACAACATCAGAAGTTACAACGCTTCCGATTACGTGAGTAAGCAGAACTTCCTGCAGCAATTCACGATCAGCAAGCAGTGCCTGCAGCGTTTCTTCCGGCACTTCTTCGAAAGCTGCATTTGTTGGGGCAAACACAGTAAGCCCGTCAGCATCCCGCACAGCATCTGCCAAACCCGCCTCTGTGAGCAGCATGGCCAGTGTGCTGAATTCGCTGTTGTTTGTAACAACATCAACAATGTTCTGAGAACGCTCTTCACTTACATTTGATGCTTCCGTATAGGTTGCGCCTCCGTACTGAGCCTGTGCAATTGCGAATGACAGGAAAAAAGCAGCTAAAAAAAGACTTGCGATTTTTGAAAATTTCATAACAGAATAGTTTAGTTAGTGATTTGCTGCAGCGGTTGCCTGCAGAGTTCTCCAATAAAACCACCGGCAGAACCAGATTAGTTTACCTGAGCCCGACCGTAATTGTAAAATAATCAATCGCATGGCCTGCATGAGCTTATATCTTCCAAGCGTGCTGCAAATAAGTGTTTATAGATGATCTCAGATTAATTTAATACTTGTAACAGGCTTCATCCTGCCTGATAACGGTACCAAAGGCGGGGAAGCAGCTCAGCATTCGATCACATTTACCGGAATAGTTGCGAGGCCACCTTCGGAGGTTTCCTTGTATTTGTGGTTCATATCCTTGGCGGTTTCCCACATGGTTTTGATCACATCATCGAGGCTTACGCGGGCATTCCCGGGATCTTCATCGAGGGCGATGTTCGCCGCAGTGATGGCTTTCATAGCCCCCATGCTGTTGCGCTCGATGCAGGGCACCTGAACCAGACCTGCGATAGGGTCGCAGGTCATGCCGAGGTGATGCTCCATGGCGATTTCGGCTGCCTGCATCACCTGCTCGCGGGTGCCGCCAAGCACTTCAGTAAGGGCCGCGGCAGCCATAGAGCTGGAAACCCCGATCTCGGCCTGACAGCCGCCCATAGCGGCAGAAATAGTCGCACCTTTTTTATACAGAGTACCGATTTCGCCTGCGGTGAGCAGAAAATCAACAACGGCATCCTCATCAAAATTGGGGGTAAAGCAGTAGGCATAAAGCATTACCGCCGGAATTACGCCCGAGGCCCCGTTCGTTGGCGCGGTGATGATGCGGCCAAAGCTGGCGTTTTCCTCATTCACGGCAAGCGCAAAAATGCTGACCCACTTGTTCACGGTATTGAAATCAGCCGGGCCGTTTTTGATGGCATCCAGCCATTCATCTGCGTTACTGAATTTCCGGCCGTTCATCCGCTTCTTGCACAAATCGTAGGCACGGCGGCGCACTTTCAGCACACCGGGCAGCATCCCCTTTTTGTTAACGCCCCGGTACACGCACTGCTTGATTTCCTCCCAGATATACAGCGCATGGCTTCTGATTTCAGCGGTACTACGCCAGGCCTGCTCGTTCAGGAAAACCAGTTCCGAGACGCGCAGATTCAGCTTCCGGCAGTTTGTGAGAATTTCCTGAGCCGTGTGGCAGGGGTACTGCGTGCGCCGGGCATCGTTCTGGATTTCATCGTCGTCATCCCCCTCGCGTACCACGAAACCGCCGCCGATTGAAAAATAAGTCGCGGTGTAGGGGTCACGATCTGCGAACTGTGCTTCAAATTTCATCCCGTTTGGGTGATAGTCGAGGCTCATACCAAACTCAAAAATGAGATCCCGGGCATATTCGAAGGAAATTTCGTGCTCATCACCCAGCACAATTTTATCTACCGCTTTGATGAAAGCGACCCGGTCAGGTATGGTGTTGGTGTCGATTTCGGTGAAGTCGTGCCCTGAGAGCCCCATCAGCACGGCAACGTCCGTACCGTGACCATAACCTGTTTTGGCAAGGGAGCCGTATAAAAAGATTTTAATGCCCTTCACACCGGTCAGCAGGTTTTTACGCCTTAGGCTGTTCACAAACCTTTCAGCGGCTTTCCATGGGCCCATAGTGTGGGAACTCGAAGGCCCGATGCCTACTTTAATAATTTCAAATGCGCTTATAGATTCCATAACTAATTGTGGTTACTTTGGTTTCGAATCAAATATTTACAGGTGCCCAAACACATTTCATTGAAAGCTTAAGGTATCACTATTGAACCCTATTTGGAAGAAAAGCTGTTCATTTTCCGCCTTCCCATCAGTCCTCCCTTTGCAGATGGGAGCCTGTACATTTTCAGGCAATTTAGTACCGGAAAAACAGTAAATTCGTTAACGGATATCTGTTAGGCCGCAGGCTTTAGTATGCAATTTCGTGAAGACAGAGCTCCACAGGCGGTATCAAACACATTTTTGGATTATTATCATCGAACGTGCCGTGCCGTGCGGCTTAGCTTAACCCTACTCTGCTTCCATGTTTTTCAACCTCTTTGCTGTACCGGTGTTTATTGCTGTGTTGCTGGGACTGCTGGTAACAGCTAAAAGCTATACTCTTGGAAACACTCGGGGGGAACGATATTTCGGGCTTTCTATGGCTTCGACATCGGTTTATGGGTTTTTCTATTCGCTCGAGCTCAGCTCGGCAAACCTTGAACTGATGACTTTGTTTTTAAAGCTTCAGTATTTAGGTGCACCCTTCATAATCCCGTTTCTGCTGCTGTTTGCCATTCGCTATACCAACAGTGATCGTCCGCTCTCTCCCCTGAAGATCGTATCTATCTTTATAATTCCGCTATTCGTTATGGCGGCAGTTCTAACAAACAGCTTCCATGGGCTGGCCTACACAAGCTACGCAACAGTCAGCAACGGATTTTTTGATGTGCTCATAACCGGTAAGGGACCTGCCTACCAACTTCATGTAATCTATAGCCTCATTCTCACGCTGATTGCCGACATCTACATTTTTATGCTGCTGTTTACCGTGCACCGCTATTTTTTTTGGCGGGTGTTTCTTGTTTTTACAGCTATTACGCTCACATGGCTCGTTTACATCCTGCATCTGCTCGGCATAATACCCCTTGGGCTTGATGCTGTACCCTTCATGTTTTTGATTACCGGCCTGCTTTTTTATGTGGGCCTCGTTAAGGCACAGTTTTTTAACGTGATACCGGCAGCCCACCGTCAGGTATTTCAAAACCTGAATCAGGGGCTTCTGGTGCTCGATAACGACGACCGCCTCATTAGTGCCAACAACTATGCAGAAATGCTGTTGGGTTTAAGGGAACTCTCAGCCCTGCCCGATATCCGCCTGCTGGATCAAAAACTTCCCGGCCTCGCTGCTTTTTATCAGGATGTAACAGAATCCGTCCCTGTAAACACAGACCTATTTAACAGTCTTACCGGGCAATGGATTGAAATCAGCATACAGTCTTTTAAAACGAGCCGCAACCAAACCGCCGGCAAAGTAATTACCCTTCGGGATATAACTTCAAGGCGAAACACCGAAATTGAGCGAGAGCAGCTTCTTACACTCACACAGTCACAAAATGAACGCCTGCAGCAATTTGCACACATTGCCTCGCATAACCTTCGGTCGCACTGCACCAATATTTCTGCGCTTATCAGTTTTCTTGAGGAAGACGAAACCTCCCTTAAAGACAAGGAAGATTTCCGATACCTGAAAACCGCAGCCTATAACCTGCAGGACAGTATCGAACACCTGTCTGAAGTTGCCCGGCTGCACACAAGTTCACCTCTTCCGCTGCAGGCTGTTAGCCTCAGATTAACGGCGGAAAGAGCCATTGCCGGAATTATAGCTATTGCAAGGTCCTCCGACGTGCGTATCTCCCACGAAATACCGGCCAATTACCATATTTGGGCCATACCAGCTTATCTCGACAGTATTTTTCTGAATCTGCTCACAAACGGAATCCGCTACCGGTCGCCCGGAAATGATTCCTTTATCCACATAAGCTGCACCGAAGATAATGACTGGCTCATCATACATGTTAAGGACAACGGCCTCGGTATTGATCTTGAAAGAAATAAGAGGAAATTGTTCGGGATGTTTAATACATTCCATGAACACCCCGAATCAAGGGGCATAGGTTTATTTATGAGCAAAGCCCAGATCGAAGCAATGGGCGGCAAAATAGATGTGGAAAGTACTCCGGGCCAGGGCTCCGTTTTTCACCTGTGGCTTAGGAAACATAATAAATGAGCCCGCTTACCATGCATACGGCTAAATAAAAAAACGAACGAACCAGCTTACAGTGAATCTCATTAAATCGGCTAACCATGAATACCGAACTGAACCTCGCGGTAATCGACGACGACCTGATTTACCATCGGGTTGTGAAACGGCTGCTGCAAACCTGCAATTACAGCGGCAAACTCTTTACCTACAAAAACGGCCGCGAAGCCTATGAGGCTTTTTCGCAAAACAGCGACAACCCGGAGGCACTCCCGCATATCATTCTGCTTGATATCAACATGCCCGTATGGGACGGCTGGGATTTCCTGAATGAATACAATAAACTCAGCCTGAGCCACAAACCTGTTATTTACGTGGTTTCAAGCACGACCAACCCGGATGAAATCAAGCGTGCCACAACCTACAGCTGTGTCCGCGATTTTGTGGAAAAGCCGCTCAATGCCGGTAAAATTATGGAAATGATAGCCCTTCAGGGTCAGCGCTAAAAGCCGCGGGCTACCGAATCTCCGGTGCGGGTGTGGTCGGCTACGCCTTTGAGGCGGCCGTCGTCAAGCAGCTGAATGGCCTGAACCCGCCCGATCTGCGGGATAACCCTCAGCTCGTGCCCGAGTGCCCGCAGGGCTTCCATACCGGCTTCATCAAGAGCGCCTTCTTCGAGGGTGATGACATCCGGCAGCCACTGCGCGTGCATTTTGGGGGCGTCAACAGCCTGCTGCAGGCCGAGGCCGTGTTCGAGCACATTCATCAGCACCTGATACACATTGGTGATGATGGTCGAGCCGCCCGGCGTGCCGAGCACAAGGTACAGGGCGCCGTTGCGCTCTACGATAGTGGGCGACATGCTGCTGAGCATGCGCTTGCCCGGCTCAATGGCGTTGGCCTCTCCGCCTACAAGGCCAAACTGATTCGGCACCCCCGGCGCGGCGGCAAAGTCATCCATTTCATTGTTCAGGAAGAAGCCGGCACCGGCCACCATCACCTTGCTGCCAAAAAAGCTGTTCACGGTCGTGGTAAGGGAAACCGCGTTCCCCGCACCATCCACAATGCTGAAGTGCGTGGTTTCGAAGCTTTCAATGCGCTCAACTTCCCCCTCTTTGATCGCTGATGAAGGCGTTGCGGCCTCCATACTGATATCCGCATTCCGCGCCCGGATGTACTGCGGATCGAGCAGCATTTCGAAGGGCACATCATAAAAATCGGAGTCGCCCAGGTGCGTGGCGCGGTCGGCATATACGCGGCGCATCAGCTCTGTCATGAGATGGATGCTTTCGGGGGTGAGATGTCCGAGCGCGGCAAAATCAAAGTCAGCGCTGCCGAGCATCAGCTGCGCAATGGCGATACCGCCGCTTGAGGAGGGCGGCATGGAGTGGATGCGGTAATTTTTGTACGCCACCGATACAGCAGGCCGCCAGACGGCGCGGTAAGCTGCGAGATCTTCATGGGTGATGATGCCGCCCCCGGCCTGCATTTCGGCCACAATCAGGTCGGCGGTTGTGCCGGTGTAAAATCCGGCTGCGCCTTCGTCGCGAATCCGGCGCAGGGTTTCGGCCAGATCGGGCTGCACGAGCAGGTCGCCTTCCTGCCAGCCGCCCTCCTTCACAAATAGCGGCAGCTGCGTGTTCACCTCCGCAAATTCCTCCTGAAAACGGTTGCTCTGTTCCGCATTGAAAGCCGTAACGCGATGCCCCTGCTCTGCCACCTGAATGGCCGGCTCAATGAGCTGTGCAAAGGGCAGGCTGCCGAAGCGCTGCCAGACTTCCTCCATGCCCGCTACCGTGCCGGGCACGCCCGCCGAAAGGTGCCCGATGCGGGAGAGTCCGTCGATCAGGTTTCCCTCCTCATCGAGGTACATATCGCGGGTGGCCGCTGCCGGGGCCGTTTCGCGGAAATCGAGGGCGCCCGCTTCGCCTTCGGCCGTGCGATACACCATGAAGCCGCCGCCGCCGATGTTGCCGGCAATCGGGTAGGTAACCGAGAGCATGTACTTCACGGCAATGGCCGCATCGAAGGCATTGCCGCCTTCCTGCAAAATCTGAAGCCCAACCGCCGTTGCTTCCGGGTTGGCCGTTACCACCATGCCGTTTGCGCCAAAGGCCGGCGAGCGCGGCAGCGCCTCGGGTTCGGGCGCGGAGCAGGCCGCAAAAAGCAGCAGGGAAACGGACAGGCTGAGAAACAGCGCTTTAGCGGAATCACGGAACATAAACATCTTCGGAGGACTTTATTGAATTTGAGTTTTGCTCAAAATAAGAGGGAATCATTGATTTATGATGCATCTATTTTCCGCTCCCCGCGTTTCCCGTTTTCTTTTTGCTTGCGGGGAAAATGATGCTTACCCTTTATTTACCATTCATCATATACCAAAAATGATTCTTTTCCCGCTCATCTGTTTTTGCTCGGCGGTTTTCGCTTTTGCTGATTCCGGACCGACCGCTTTTTCTCAGGAAACGCCCCGTCAGGAGCTGTTATACGAGCTCACCGTAATCGCGGAGGGCGTCCGCTCGGAAAACGGAGCCGTTATCATGGAGCTTTCGAATGCGGAGGGGGAAGCCGTTTCCGGTGCAAAAGTAAGCATCCGCGACGGGGAGTCGCGCTGGGTTTTCACCGAAGTGCCGGCCGGGAAATGGGCTGTGCGCCTGTTTCACGACGAGAACAACAACGAAAAACTGGACACCAACTTTCTGGGCATCCCGCGGGAGGGCTACGGTTTTTCGAACAATCCTCCGGCGAGGTTTGGCCCGCCCCCCTTCGGTGCCCGCCTGTTTGAAGTGCAGGCCGATACCACCATCCGCATCACCCTCATTTACTGAGGTTCCCGCACGGTGACGCATTTTTTTTTTGCTTTTTTTAGGGTGATGCTGAACAGCCCTCATCCCGCTTCCGGCTACACTGAACGCTGCATCAGGGCTGGAAAAACATCCCCCAAAAACAAAGGGCCCCAGCTGAGGGGCCCTGCTAACGATGCAAATTTAGGATGAGGCCCGGAAGCCCATCCATCGATAAAAAAATAAATGCGCCTAATCGCGGGCGGCCGCTTCTCCGGTTTGGAGGTAAAGCCTGAAGGCGCGATCGATGCCTAACACGCGCATCAGCGCCTGACCGCTGCCGTCGAGCTCGATGGTACCGGCAAATTCGCGGGTTTCCTGCTCGCCGTTGCGCATGGTGCGAATGCGGATTTCGTATTCAATTTCGCCGGTCACCAAAAACGGGAGGCGGTCTTCGGAGGCATCCGGCTTTTGGATGGAAATATCAGTGAGATTGAAGAGCATCTGATAGCTTCGGGATGCCTGCACGCCGCCGTCCCGGTTTTTCAGCGCCATGCGACCCCTGCTTTCCTGAACGCCGGAGAGCTGCATGGCTTCATTTGCGGGACCAAAGCCCTCAAGCAGCCAGTTGGCCGAGCGCTCGAATTCCGAGCGCCGTGCCGGACCTTCGGTGAATCCGTCGCGCACACCGCTGAAGGTGATGGTCTCGATCAGGTTAGGATTCTGCGCGGGCCTTGCGATGAAGGCACCGGTTTCATCCTGAAAAATGTACTCGAGCTGCACCCGAAGCAGGCTGCGAAACTGCGGACGGTCAACGCCGCGCCGGAACCTGATGCTGTGCACGCCGGTTTCGGGGTCGTAACGGCGTACGAAATTGTTCTGACCACCCCGCTCCGAACCCTGATGGCGGAAGAGGTAGTTCAGGCCGTTTTCGCCCGGTTGTGCAGTGAGATCCATGATGCCTGAGAGCAGGCCCTCATGTTCATCCGAGAGCGCGCTGCCCACAATGCTGAGCAGCATTTCAACTTCTTCGGCTGAAGCTTCGGGTTCATCAGCTTGCTTCACCTGATCGCTGCAGGAAGCCAGAAGCAGCAGCAGGCCAAACATGAATGAAGCAAGATAAAAGACGTTGGTTTTCATAGGATGTCGGTTTAGTTGATGGAAGTCGGAGCAGGCATTTCGGTTTCTGCACCTCTCATAAAGGAGCCATTTACAGTCCGTGCATTTCCGTAAATATAAGATTTTTTGAGAGCTACAAAAAATGCCATACAGCGGCCGGCTTAGCTGTGCAGAAAACCGGCCGCTGCTGCGGTGTCAGACGAACGGAGGAACCCACGGTTCCCCGCCGGATAAAATTACCGGCATCAGGCCGGCATGGGCGGCAGTTCCCAGCCCTCGCGGTAGGGCGTACGGATCAGGTTGTCAGCAAAATGCCGCGCATTTAGCGGATCGGTCATGGTGCGGCGGAAGGTCGGATGCCCGTCGGTAATTTCGAAGCCATCCTCAATAATCACGCGCAGCTGCTCGCTGTCGCTGATGTTGGTGAAGCGCATGTTTTCGCCGTCCCAGTGCAGCTCCTTGTTCAGGGCCTGCAGGCGCACGGCAAGCACGCCCATCACCACCATTTCGTTAAAGGGCCCCGCCAGCTCAAAATCAGACTTACAGGGCACGCGGTTCTCCGGACTTTCCTTGCAGGCGCGCACAAAATCCATGTAATGGCTTGTTTCCACGCGGCGCTCTGTTTGGGGAACATTTTCGGGAACCGTGCCGGAAAGCAGCCACGGATCGCGGCCGTAGCAGCCGGCGATGAGCGTATCTTTCGTGCCGTGAAACAGCACCCCGCCACCCAGGTGATTCATGTTGCGGCCGTCGGGCCAGCCTTCGGGTTTAAGCGGCTGATGCCCGCCGTCGTACCAGTCAACCTTCACGGCGGGCAGGCGGCCGAGGCGTTCGCTCTGCCGTTCGGGGAAGCGCAGCTGCACCCGCTGCGATACCGGCGCAGCATCGAGCAGCAGCATACTTGAGCTGCCCTGCACGCGGTCGGGGTAGCCCAGATCAAGCCCGCGGTAGGCGGCATCGAGAATGTGGCAGGCCATATCGCCGAGGGCGCCGGTTCCGAAATCCCACCATCCCCGGAAATTCCAGGGCGTGTAAATTTCGTGATAGGGACGCATCTTCGCGGGGCCTACAAACAGATCCCAGTTCATGGTGTCGGGCACCGGCATTTCTTCTTTGGGCGTGTTGAGGCCCTGTGGCCATATCGGCCGATCGGTGAAGGCCTCCACATGCCGCACCTCGCCAATCAGCCCGTTCTGAATCCACTCCACGATCTGATTGGTACCCTCACCCGAAGCCCCCTGATTCCCCATTTGGGTGGCGACCCGGTACTGTTTGGCGAGCCGCGTGAGCAGCCGGCTCTCGTAAACGGTGTGCGTGAGCGGCTTCTCCACAAACACATGCTTGCCGAGGGTCATGGCGTGCGCGGCAATCGCGGCATGGGTGTGGTCGGAAGTTGCCACGACAACGGCATCAATCGAATCTCCCATTTCATCGAGCATTTTTCGCCAGTCCCAGTAGCGGCGGGCGTTGGGGTAATGCTCGAAGCAGTTTTTCGCGTAGCGCCAGTCCACATCGCACAGGGCCACGATGTTTTCGGTTTCCTCCATGCCGCGCAGCACGCCGAAACCGCGGCCTCCAACGCCCACGCCCGCGATATTGAGCTTATCGCTCGGGGCCCGGTGTCCGAGTCCGCTCACCACATGGCTGGGCAAAATGGTGAAGCCCGCGGCAGCGAGCAGGCTGCGCTTGAGGAAACTTTTCCGTGAAATGCCCGGCGCGGTACCGGCATGTTGCTCAGTCGAATCTTTAGCTGACATAAATCCCTTTCCTAACTTGATTTGTATTTCAGTTCAGACTGAGATATACTGATTTTTCAGATGAAATTCCAAAACCTAAAATGAACCCTTCACAAGTTGTCCTTTCCCGGACATTCTCAATTTTTTGCTCAGCATGAATGCCGTTTCCGCTCTGTTTGCCGGTTTGTTTTTTGGGGTGATGTGTGTCGTGATCGCCGGCTGCACGCACGGGCACGACGCCGGTCCGAAGCAGCCGGAAAGTACCCTTGAGATGGTGCAGCTGCTGGCTGATGCCTACAAGGCCCAGAACCCGCAGGTAAATCCTTTTTTGAACAGCAGGCGCCTTGCCATGCTCGAAAGCATGCCTGAGCCGCGCAACCCGACCGACCGCGCCGCCCGGCAGCTGTACATCGCAATGGAAACGCTCTTCTCCGGCGACTCTGAATCGGCCATTACCAAACTCGAAGCTCTTCAGGCCTCTGTTACGCGCAACCCGGCCGGCTATCCACCTGAAATTGCAAGGCTTGTAACCGACCTCACCGCCCTGGCCTACCTGCGCCTGGGCGAGCAGCAAAACTGCGAACTCAACCACAGCGCCGCTTCCTGCCTGCTGCCGATTCAGGGGGATGGGATTCATCAGCTTACCCGAGGCTCGGAGGGCGCCATCCGCCTGTACACGCACATTCTGGCGCGCGATCCGGAAAACCTGCAGGCGCGCTGGCTGCTGAACGTGGCCTACATGACGTTGGGTCAGCACCCCGGTCAGGTTCCGGCGCAGTGGCTCATCCCCCTGCCCGAAGAAACGCCGGGCCTGCTTGCGCCCTTCACCGATATCGCGCCGCAGCTCGGCCTCGACGTAAACGCGCTGTCAGGCGGCAGCATAGCCGACGACTTCACCGGCAGCGGATTTATCGATATTCTCACTTCCTCCTGGGGGCTGCGCCCTGCTGATCAGCTGCGCTTCTTCGTGAACAACGGCGACGGCACCTTCACCGACCGCACCCGCGAGGCCGGGCTTGAAGGCATCATCGGCGGCCTGAACATGGCACAGGCCGATTTCACCAACAACGGCTTTCCCGATGTGTTCATCATGCGCGGTGCCTGGCTCGGGTCAGACGGGCGCCACCCCAACTCCCTGCTGCGCAACAACGGCGACGGCACCTTCACCGACGTAACCCGCGAGGCCGGGCTGCTGGACTTCCACCCGACCGGCAGCATCGCCTGGGCCGATTTCGACAACGACGGCTGGACCGATCTTTTTGTCGGGCACGAGCAGCAGGGCACAGAGCAGGCGCCGAGCCGGCTGTTCCGCAACAACGGCGACGGCACCTTCACCGATGTTTCCCGGCAAACCGGCCTCATCGCCGACGGCTTCGTGAAAGGCGCGGTTTGGGGCGATATCAGCAACAACGGCCTGCAGGATTTGTACGTGTCGCGCATGGGCGAACCCAACCTCCTTTTTGTAAATCAGGGTGCGGACGAGCACGGCCGCTGGACCTTCGTAGAGCAGAGCGCGCAGGCCGGCGTGGATGAGCCGATGGCAAGCTTCACGAGCTGGTTCTGGGATTTTAACCAAAACGGCTTCGAAGATTTGTTTGTGTCGGGCTACTTCATGGATCCCGGCGATACCGCGCGTGAGTACCTGGGCATGGAGCCGCTGGGCGAGCGGCCGCGCCTGTACCGCAACAACGGCGACGGCACCTTCACCGACATCACGCAGGAGGCCGGGCTGTGGAAGCTCATGTACACCATGGGCGCCAATTTCGGCGATTTCAACAACAGCGGCTACCCGGATATGTACCTCGGCACCGGCGACCCCGATCTTCAGGCGCTCATGCCGAACCGCGCCTTTTTGAATCAGGGTGATGGGCGCTTCGCTGAAGTCACGCTTCAGAGCCGTCTCGGGCATCTTCAGAAAGGGCACGCGGTTTCCTTCGCGGATTTCAACCACAACGGCCGGGCCGATATCCACGCCAACATCGGCGGCGCGCTGGAAGGCGACAACTATATGAACGCCTTTTTCGTGAATCAGGCTGCGGGCGAAAACTGGGTCTCGCTGGAACTGCGCGGGCGGGAGTCGAACCGCGCCGGGCTGGGTGCGCGCATCCGGGTTGAGGCCGAAGAAGAACCCGGCTTTGTGCGCTTCACCACGGTGAGGAGCGGCGGCAGCTTCGGGGCCTCGCCCCTGCGGCAGCACGTGGGCCTGGCCGGCTACAGCGGCAGCATTCGGGCGGAAGTCCGCTGGCCCTCGGGTCAGGTTACGGTCCACGAAGGGCTCGCCCCGCGGCAGCACTGGCTGCTCGATGAAAACGGGGATGCGCAGCCGCTCAACAGGCCGGCCTTTGCGTACCGCTCCGACGGACAAACCGGCGCGGCGCACGGGAACCATGCCGGCCACGGGCACTGAGCGCATCACCCTAAAAGAAACCAAACCCAACTTAACCGGATACCGACATTATGAGCCAACCACTGCGCTGGGGCATCCTCAGCACCGCCAAAATCGGGCGCAAATATGTGATACCGGCCATGCAGCAGGCGGCCCGAACCGAGATCCGCGCCATTGCCTCCCGGAATGATGACGCCGCCCGGCAGGCCGCGCAGGAACTCGGCATCCCGCAGGCGTACGGCAGCTACGAAGCCCTGCTCGCCGATCCGGAAATCGACGCGGTGTACAACCCCCTGCCCAATCACCTGCACCTGCCCTGGACCGTGCGGGCGCTCGAAGCCGGCAAGCATGTGCTCTGCGAGAAGCCGCTGGGGCTGCACGCGGGGGAAGTCCGCCGCCTGCAGGAAGCGGCGGCACAGCACCCAGGGCTGGTTTTGGCCGAAGCCTTCATGTACCGGCATCACCCGCAGTGGGCGTACGTGATCGGGCAGCTGCGCAGCGGCGCCATCGGCCGCGTACAGACCGTGCACGCGCACTTCAGCTACTTCAACACCGAGGCGGATAACATCCGGAACAAGCCCGAATACGGCGGCGGCGGACTGCTGGATATCGGATGCTACGGGGTTTCCTCCGCCCGCTGGATTATGGGCCGGGAGCCGCAGCGCGTGATGGCCCTGCTCGTGAAAGACGAGCGCTACGGCACCGACCGCATCGCGAGCGGCCTGCTCGATTTCGGGGATGCGACGGCAACCTTCACCGCGGCAACGGCCGCCAACCTGTGGCAGGGCCTGGTGATTACGGGTGATGCGGGCCGGATCGAAATTCCGGTGCCCTTCAACCCGCCGGCCGATCAGCCGTCCATTGTCCGCGTTTTTGCGAAGGGTGATGCGGTTGAAACCCAAATCCCGGCCGCGAATCATTTCACCCGGCAGGCCGAACATTTCGTCGGCCTCGTGCGCGGAGAAGCCGCCCCGGCCATCCCCCTGCAGGAAAGTCTCGCCAACATGCAAACCCTCGACGCCCTCCGCGAAAGCGCAGAAACAGGCCGGGCGGTCGTGATGAGGTAGTTTTTTTCAGGTATATCTGAAATTTTGGGGGTTTTTGGGGAAAGTTTCGGTTATACCTGAAAGTTTTTGGGATTTTCGGCGTATTTTCAGGTATGCTTGAAAATATCAGTCATATCGCCCGCTACAACTTTTGGACCGCACGCCCTGACACGGGTGTCAGGCGGGAACGCTACCTTCATGCAGTGCGGAAATTCCGGCAAAGCGCCCTCGTGCGCGTACTTGTCGGGCAGCGGCGGGTCGGGAAAAGCTACCTGATGCGGCAGCTCATCGGTGATATCATCGATGATGGCACCCCGCCGGCGCACACCCTGTACATCAACAAAGAGTTCACAGACTTTGATTTTCTCAAAGACGGGCGCGATCTCGCAGACTTCTGCGAATCGTATTTCAGCAGCATCCCGGGCATACAGACCCGCTACCTGTTTATTGATGAAATCCAAAACATACAGAACTGGGAAAAAGCGGTAAACTCCCTCTCGCAAGACTACACCCGCAACTACCGGATTTTCATTACAGGCTCAAATGCGCAGCTGCTTTCCGGTGAACTCGCGACCCACCTTTCGGGCAGGTACGTTTCTTTTTTGGTGACCGCTTTTTGTTATGATGAATTTCTGGCCATCAGCAGCCTTCCAGCCGGAAAAGCCTCTTTCCTGAAGTTCCTGCAAACCGGCGGACTGCCGGAGCTTTTCAAACTCCCGGATGAGGAGTCGCGACGGCACTACGTAAGCGCCGTTTACGATACCGTTATCCTGCGCGATATTGTGGAGCGGCACCACATCCGTGATGTAAGCCTGCTAAAAGATTTGTTCACCTTTATTGCGGCAAACGCCGGAAGCCTGATTTCCGTGAACCGGCTTATAGCTTACTTCAAGGGTCAGGGCAGAAAAACAAACTACGAAACGGCGGCACAGTATATCCGATACCTGGAGGATGCTTTCATCATCCATAAGTGTGAGCGGTACCAGATTAAGGGGAAAGATGTTTTATCCGGCAGCGCAAAATATTATCTCAACGACCTGACCTTCAAAAACTACCTGTTCCCGGGTGTACACCTCGGCTGGGGACATCTCATGGAAAACCTTGTGTATATCGAGCTGCTTGCCAGAGGTTACACGGTTTACACAGGTCAGCATCAGGACAAGGAAATCGACTTTGTGGCGAGTCTGGGGGAGGAAACACGCTACCTGCAAGTTGCCTGGCAGCTCACCGATGAGAGGACGAAAGCCCGCGATTATGCGCCGCTTCTGAATATCAGGGATGCACATCCCAAGCTGCTTATTTCTGCCGACGACATCCCGCTGCCCCCGCAGGAAGGCATCCCGAACCTGCTGTACTGGGATGCCTTTGCGAAAAACGGAAGCTTTTAGCCAGCCCCCCCTCACACAATCCGGTCCGGGTCGCTGAGGTCGGGCAGGGGGCCGCGGTAGCCGAAGATGCGGCGGATCCACTTCACGAGGCCGACGCTCTGGTTTTTGATGTACCACTGATCGGCGGCCCGGCGCGCGCCGAGGGCATAGGTTGGGTAGGGGAAAATGGTGTCGGCCATGTTGCGCAGGGTGAGGCCGTTGCGCATGGCGAGGGCAAACTGCCCGATCAGGTCGCCGGCGTGCGCGCCCGCGATGTCGGCGGCCAGAATTTTGCCGCTGAACTTTTTGGCGTACACGTGAATCCATCCCTCGGTAACCTCATCGGTGATGGCCCGGTCTATTTTTTTGTAGGGGAAGCGGTAGGTTTCGTAGCGCGTGCCCGCGGCGTCAAGCTCGGCTTTAGTGGGGCCGAGGTGCGCGATTTCCGGATCGGTGAAGGTAGCCCAGGGCAGATGCGCGGCATCAATTTTCATGGGCACTTTCAGCAGCATGTTGGTGACGGCTACCTTGGCCATGTGCTCGCTCATGTGCGTGAACTGAAACCGGCCGGTAACGTCGCCCGCGGCATAAATATGCCGCTGACTGGTCCGGCAGCGGTCGTTCACGGTGATGCCCGATTTGGTGAACTGTACCCCGGCCTTATCGAGACCGAGCAATTCGGTATTGGGGATGCGGCCCGCGGCAACGAGCAGCTTCTCCGCGGTGAGGGTTTCCGCGTTGCCGTCAGCTTTGGTGATGCTGACCTGCACCTGCCGGGCATCACCGCTTACGGCCTTCACCCGGCTTCCGAGCCGGAACTGCACGCCTTCGGCCTCAAGTACGCCGCGCAGCAATGCCGCAAATTGTGGCAGGTCTTTGCTCAGAATTTCATTGCCCATATCCACCACCGTTACCTGCGTGCCCATGCGCTGAGACGCCTGCGCCATCTCCGTGCCGATAGGGCCGCCCCCGATAATGATCATGCTCTCCGGCCGCTTGGTCTGCTCAAACAGCGTGTGATTGGTGAAGTGCGGCGTTTCAGACAAACCCGGCACCGGCGGCACAAAAGCCCGGCTGCCGCTCGCTATGAGGAAGTAGCGGCTCGTGACCCCGCGCAGGCTGCCGTCGGGCAGGGTAATCTGCAGGGTGTTTTTTCCGGTGAAGGCCGCCTCGCCCGAAACCACCTCAATGCCCATCTTCCGGAAAATATCGGGATGATCGGCATCTTCGTACACCTCCTCCCGGATGCGGTTGAGGGTTTCGGAAACTTCCGCAAAATCAGCCTTCTCACCGCGGATTTTCGCCTTTTTGGCCAGATTCAGCATAATTTTGCTCGGCACGCAGCCGTACCAGGTGCAGTCGCCGCCGAGGCGGGCTTTTTCAATCATCATGGTTTTTGCGCCGAATCCGGCGCCCATGCCCGCAGAGGTAAGCCCTGCCGCGCCGCCGCCTATCACAATTAAATCATATTCAAACTTTGCCATATTCTGGTTATGCCTCAGGGTTTGGGGGTAAGGTTGGGGTCAGCGGCAGGTTTCGCCTGCATTTCACCCTGAATTTCGGTTTCGGCGGCCTGCTTCATTTTCTGCCGCGCTTTTCGGAGGGTTGACCAAACGGCATACACGATGATGGCCACAATGAAAACATACACCCAGGCCGGCACATTTTCCCCGGCAATAATCAGGTACACGTAAGCCGAAACCGCGCAGGCGCTCGCCATGAGCACCGGGCCGGTGACCGGCTTTTTCCGTTTGATGTTCCGTGCCAGCCAGGCCATCGCCAGCCAGAAAAACGGAACCGCCCCCACATAGATGCTGCCGAAAATGACGGGATTTACCCCGTACGGCTCACCAAGCCCCATGAACCAGTCCAGAAAAGTTTGCCAGTCCGCCATTTGCCTCCGAATATTATTAAAGCTGATTTACGATTATCTTCTGTAAGCCGATTCCGTATGATACCACAATCCTGTCTTTTGGTTCACAGCCATTTTTGACCGGAAGCTGAGTTAATTCAGCTCATTAACAGGATTCAACCAGAACAGCAGCAACTGATAATTTGTGCCCATGCTTTCCTTTAAATCAACAAACAGCTTTAAATCCCAATACGACATTTTAGATGACGATGTGAAAATCGGTACCATTGTAAAAAAACACTGGAAGAACCTCTTTGTGATTGAACTGCCTGAAAAAACCCTCTTTCTCAAATCCGAGAAGTGGTACAGCTCCAACCGGATTGTGATGGCGGGTGATACTGAAATCGCGCGGGTGGAAAAAAAACTGTTCTCTTTCAAACCCCGCATTTTGGTGTATTACAAAGAGCGGACCTTTGTGCTGCGGCCCACCAACATCTTGCAGACGAACTTCGGGCTGTCGCTGGGCGAAGATGGTGATTACATCGGCACCATAAGCCGAAGCGGATTTTTCACCAATGTTTTTGAAGCCGATTTGCCTGCAGGTATCGAAAAATGGTTTCAGTGCGTGCTCGTAAGCCTGATTATCGAATACAAGCTCACGCAGGCGGCGGCAAGCTGAAAAAGTCCGCAGTGAATCAGCTTCGGATGGCGCGCCTGAACCCAAAAAGCAAGGGCCATTCCGTTGATTTGGGATTGTTCACAGGCACTGCAGACCGTGATGTGCACGGAGTTCCCCCCCCAAAAAAAACAGAAGCAGGAACCCACACGGCGGCGGGTTCAGGGCTATGAAATCTCGAGTTCGGGTTTTGTCTTTTCGGGCCGGATGTATTTGTTTCCAAGGAAGATGACGAGCACGGCCGAGCCGTACATGAGGATGCCGTACATGGCTACGGGGATCACCATCACAGAGTTTTGGAGCAGTGTTGCGGCGATCATGATGCCCATGGTGCCGTTTTGGATGCCGCTTTCGATGGCAACGGTGAGGCGCTGCCGGGCGGAGAGTCCGAAGGCGAGGGCGAGGGCAAAGCCGGCCGACATGGTGACGGCGTTGAGGGTGAGCACGGCGGGGCCGGTGAGCATGAAGAAGGTGGGGAGCTGCTCGCGCTCCTTGAGCAGGGCGGCGATAACGATGAGGGTGAAGAAGACCGCAGAGATGATTTTCACCGGCCGTTCTGATTTTTTTGAGAAGACGGGATTCCGGTGACGGATGAACATACCGATGGCGACCGGGATGAGGGTTACGCCCATAATCTGAATAATGGTGCGCAGAACCGGCAGGGTTACGCTGCCCTCCTCCCCGAACCAGCCGATGGAAAGGTTCACGATGAGGGGGATGGTTACGATGGTGATGACCGAGCTTACGGCCGTGAGGCTGATGGACAGGGCAAGGTCGCCGCGGGCGAGGTGAGAGACGAGGTTGGAAGTGGGGCCGCCGGGGCAGGCCGCGATAATCATGAGTCCGACGGCGAGGGCGCCGGTGAGGCCGAAAAGCTTCACGAGCAAGAAACCGACGACGGGCAGCAGCACAAGCTGCGCGGCAAGACCGATAAGCGCTGCTTTGGGGGCGAGCGCTATGCGGCGAAAATCATCCGGGCGGAGCGAAAGCCCCATGCCCATCATGATAAAAGCCAGGGCGAGGGGCAGAAAAACTGCCGTCAGAACATTCGATTCCATCGGTTTGCAAAGGTTGATTGAGGGTGAGCTGTGCGAAAATAGCACCAAATAAGCCAAGGATGAAACGCGAAGTTTCCGGCGGATAACCTGGCAGTTACACAGCCTTAACAGTTGGGAAACATTGGATGGTTAGTTTAGGGGCGTACTCAGAAAACGGCAGCCGCCTTCCGCGTGCTGACCGGTTTATGGTTTCCTTCCTCTTTTCAGGGCAGCATCGTGACAGGTATAAACAGGGAGCTTAGCTCCCGCAAACGACCTCAAACAATCCTCAAAAAGCCCGCCGGCCCGCAAGCCGGCGGGCTTGTTTGCTTCAGCTCCCGTTTGGCTGCTCCGGCCCTGAACAGCGGCCGAACGGGGCAGCAGCTACCTCCCGGAAATCCATTTCTTTTTGTGTGATGAAACTCGGCCTTACGCCTCGGGTCCTTTCCCAAAAAATGCGGCAGCTTGCGCTTAGTCCGCTGTTTGCGCTCACGGCCGTGCTGCTCACCCTGCTTTATGCGAACACGGAGGCCGACTACTTTGCGCTGCTGGGCTGTGCCTTCATAAACAGTTCTTCGTTTGGCTGCTATTACCTGCTGCTTCGGTTTTTCTTCGTGCTGCGCCGCTATCAGCTGATTGCCCTGTTTGCGGTGCATCTTGTGAACGTAGTGGTCTGGGCGATGCTCGCTGCGCAGCTGTTCATTACCGTGGTAAGCCCCGCCTCCTGGTTTGCGAGTGGGTGGGTTTATCTGGCGTTTGGCTTTGCGACCTTCGATTTTCTTCAGCATTTCCTCTACAAACTTTTCCACGGCACGCACCCGCTGATTGCGGTAAATCTGCCGGTTAACCGTCCGCGTTCGGGCTGGGGTGGTGGTATCGGTCAGTTGCTTCGCAAAGGCTTTAACCGCCGCCGGACCACCGCCGGACCCTCTGCTTCCTAACGGATAACGCGCTTTAGCTTGCCCCAACTCACAAACTGAACTGAACTGAACCCAAAACCAACCCCACCTTTACATGGCCGAAAAACGCGAACTGGATCTGCTGGTGCTTTCTGATGTGCACCTGGGCACGTACGGCTGCCATGCCGAGGAACTCAATACCTACCTTAAAAGCGTGAACCCTGCCATTATGGTGCTGAACGGCGACATTCTGGACATGTGGCAGTTCCGGAAGTATTACTTCCCGAAAAGCCACCTCAAGGTGCTAAAACGCATCATCAGCATGATGAGCAAAGGCACAAAGGTGTACTACCTTACCGGTAACCACGATGAGAACCTGCGGCGCTTCAGCAATTTCGAGACCGGTAATTTTCATCTGGCCGACAAGCTGCTGCTCCGCCTCAACGGGAAAACGGCCTGGTTTTTTCACGGGGATGTTTTTGATGTTACCATGCGCTACTCCAAATGGCTGGCCAAGCTGGGCGGCTTCGGCTACGACCTGCTCATCCTGATCAACCGCTTTGTGAATTTTATTTCTACTTCGCTTGGGTACAGCAAGATTTCCCTCTCCAAAAAAATCAAGGACGGTGTGAAATCTGCGGTCCGGTTCGTGGATGACTTTGAACGTACGGCCACCGACCTTGCCATCGAAAACGGCTACGATTACGTGATTTGCGGGCACATCCACCGGCCGGCCATCAAAGAGGTCACAAACGAGCGCGGCAGGGTCACTTACCTGAACTCCGGCGACTGGATTGAAAACCTCTCCGCGTTGGAGTACACCAAGGGCGAGTGGTCGATGTACCGCTTCGACGAGACCGATTTCGCCGAAGCCGGCGAAGCGGAAGCAGACGCCGAAGAGGCCGTGCTCGAGCAAAGCGGCATCCCCGCCATTTCTTTTGCGGACATGGTTCTGGAAGAGCTCGCCGGCGGGCAGCTGGTGCGCCATGCCGCTGAAATACAGCCATTTACTTCAAACGGGAGATATTGAGTATGAAAATTTTATACGGCATTCAGGGCACTGGCAACGGACACATGAGCCGGGCAAACGCCATCCTGCCCCGGCTGAGCGAGTACGCAGAAGTGGATGTTCTGGTGAGCGGACACAGCAGCGAAATCACTTCAGCCTTTCCGGTTAAATATCAGTATCCCGGGCTGGGATTTACGTTTGGCAAAAACGGCGGCATCAATTACTGGCAGTCGCTGGTACGCTCCAAACCGGCCGCGTTCTGGAAGAGCATCCGCACGCTGCCGGTAAAGGAGTACGATCTGGTTGTAACCGATTTCGAGCCGGTATCGGCCTGGGCTGCAAAGCTCGCCTGCGTGCCCTGCATAGGCGTGAGCCATCAGGCGGCCTTCCTGTCGGCGAAGTCACCGCGGCCGGCGGACCGGCAGTGGTTTGGGGAGCTTCTTTTCCGGAGCTATGCCCCGGTTGATACGGCCATCGGGTTTCACTATCAGCCGTATGATCATCACATCCTCACACCTGTAATCCGGGATGAGGTGAGGAGCCTGCACCCTACCGATCAGGGGCACATCACCGTTTACCTGCCGGCCTACAGCCCCGAGCGCCTGCTGCCCTATCTGCAGCAGACCGGGCGGCCTGTGCATCTGTTCACCAAACACGAGCAGCAGCCGCGCACAAGCGGTTTGGTTGAAATTTACCCGGTAAGCAGCGAAGCTTACCTGAAGAGCCTTGAAGGCTGCACGGCGCTGGTGTGCGGGGCCGGGTTTGAGTCGCCCTCGGAGGGCCTGTTCCTCGGCAAGCGCATGCTGTGCATCCCCATGAAGCAGCAGTACGAGCAGCATTGCAACGCCGCTGCTTTGGAACAGATCGGGGTGCCGGTACTTCACAAAGTTGACGCTGGTTTTGGAATTGCCCTGCAGAACATGCTCGCACTCCCCGCTCCGGAACCTGTGAACTACCCCGACATCCTCACAGAAGTTTGTGATACCCTGTTCTCCCTGTACAGCAATTTTGAAATCGTCCGGAAATGCGCCGGGAAAAAGCCGGCTGCTGAAACAAAGGTTCTGAGCATGCCTGCGCCTGACTTCCGTGAGGAGAGATCGCACACTCCGGGCTTCGCTTTTTCGAATCAGACGGCAGCAAACGGGTAAATCTTTCCGGCAAAAAATGGCCTGATTACGGCTTTCCCGGCGGGATGCCCTTCACAAAAAAAAAGCCCGCCCGAAAAACACTGAAGCGTTTCCGGGCGGGCTTTAAATTTTAAAGCGGTGGTTAATCGGGCTATACCGTTTTGAGGGCTTCTTTACCGGCAGCTACAAACGAGCCTTTAAACTCGCCTTCGCTTTCAGCATTTGGTTTTGAGTAGTCCATCACCAAAACCACCTCGCCTGATTTTTTAACAATCCGGAAGGTTTGTGTGGCCGACTTACCCTCAGCTATGGCCTTGTAGTGCCTGCGTACCGCAAGCAGATCTTCGGGATGGATGAGCTTGCTGAAGCCTGCTTCGCCGTGGCATTCGTCTTTCTCGTAGCCCGTGAGCGCCTCGAAGCCTTCGGAAATCCATTTAATCACAGGCAGACCGTTAGCGCCAATTTCGAATCCGTAGGTAAAATCATTCTTGCGCTCAAAAATTTTGTCGAAGCCAAGATTCCGTTTTTTCAGAATTTCGAGCACATTTTTGCGCATGCTCACATTCGAAACAACGGCACGCGCAATCCTTTTACCGTCGTTGCTGAGAATCTTGAGGCTCAGTTCCGCCTGTACAGGCATGCCGTTTTTGCGGCGGAACATAATGGTGAGCGGCTCTGCTGAATTTTTGATATCGTTTTCGGAGCCGGTAAAAATCGTTTTAAGTACGGGCACATCGTTCGAAGGGGTAAACTCCCATATCTGCGCATTTTGCAGCTCTTCATTGGTGTACCCGAGCATCTCGCGGAAAGCTTTATTCGCATCAAGCACCAATCCGTTGAGGCTGAGATCAACGTAGGTCTGTTTTGAACCCTCGAAAAGGTCATCGAAATTGGTGTTGGTATCCATCACCTTTTTCTCGGAGCGTTTGCGCTCGGTGATGTCGTGCTGATAGGAAACCCAGTGCGTGATTTCGCCTCTGCGGTTGGTGAGCGGGTGGATATCCCACTGATTGATATATTCGGAGCCGTCTTTGCGATAATTGACCGTTTGACCGAAGAATGAATTACCTTTCTCAAGGTTCGCTCTGAGCCGGTCGAGCGTTTTGCGGTCGGTCTTTTCACCCTGAAGCATGCGGGGTGTTTTGCCTATTACTTCTTCCCGCTTGTAACCCGTCATACGCTGAAACCCGTCGTTTACATAACAAATGCGCGGGCCGGGGTTATTGAGTTCAAGCTCGGTCACGATGATGGAGTCGTAGTCGTTGCGTACGGCAGATTCCAGGAGTTCCAGCCATGTTTTGTATTGTTGGGCCTTTTCCGCTTCAGCCTGAAAGAGGGCTTTAAGGGTTTCGAACGAGGCTTCATCTTTGGCGAGAGACTGAAGCTTTTTGGTCAAATCAGAGTCAAGCATATCATTTTAAATGAGGTATAAAAAATCATCGTGAATATAAACGTTTACAGTTAAAATCTGAATTCCCGTGTGCACATGAAAAGCAGAAGGATAGAGATAAGAAATTTTAGGAGGGGGAATTCAGCCGGCGGCACTGCAAATCATCAAAAGTAACACCTGCTTCAATCGGCATCATTCCACTAACATGAACTAAAACAGGTGTTCCGATAAAATTTTCCTTGTAAGGAAAGCTTTGTTGGCGAATCATTACGGGAAATTTTAGTTTAACCGGCATGACAATGAAAAAAGCAGAACACATACTTAAAGAGTATTTCGGATACGAGGCCTTCCGGCCGAATCAGAAAAACGCCATTGAGGCGGTCTTAAACGGCAGAGACACTTTCGTGCTCATGCCCACCGGCGGTGGCAAATCGCTGTGCTATCAGATCCCGGCCCTGCTGTTGCCGGGCCTCACCATTGTGGTTTCGCCCCTGATTGCGCTCATGAAAGATCAGGTTGATGCGCTGCGGACCAACGGCGTGGGGGCGGCCTTCCTGAACTCGAGCACCGATTACGCCGATCAGCTCGAAACGGCGCAGAAAATCAAACGCGGTGAAATACGGCTGCTTTATGTGGCGCCGGAGCGTTTCAAAAGCAGAGACGCCATCTTTCAGGATATCCTGAGCGGCACCGCAATCAGCCTTTTCGCTGTGGATGAAGCCCACTGTATTTCGCACTGGGGCCATGATTTCCGGCCGGATTATCTCGAGCTTTCGGCGCTTAAAAAGAAATTCCCGGGCGTTCCGGTCATCGCGCTCACGGCAAGCGCCGATGAAACCACCCGGAAAGACATCACCGATAAGCTGAACCTCGAAAAGCCGCTCACGCTTATTTCGAGTTTCAACCGGCAGAACATCCGGTATGAGGTGCGTCAGCCGTCCGACAGCTTCGGCGAGCTGCTGGATTTCCTGGAAAACTACCGCTCGGAATCGGGCATCATCTACACCCTGAAGCGCAGCAGCACCGAGGAGCTCGCTGCCCGGCTGAAGTCACACGGCTTCAACGCCCTGCCCTACCATGCGGGCCTGCCGCCTGATAAGCGCGCGGCTTATCAGGATCTTTTTTTGAAGGATGAAGTGCCCATCATGGTGGCAACCATTGCTTTCGGGATGGGCATCGATAAATCTAACGTGCGCTTTGTGGTGCACATGAACATGCCGAAAAACATCGAAAGCTACTATCAGGAAACCGGCCGTGCAGGGCGCGACGGCCTTCCGAGCACGGCACTGCTTTTCCTGAACTACGGCGACCTGAGTACCCTGCGGTATTTTGCCACCATCGAAGACAACCCGCGGCAGACCGACATCATGATGCGCAAGCTCGACCTGATGCTGGCCTTCTGCGAAGCCAAAACCTGCCGCCGCGAGTACCTGATGCGGTACTTTGGGGAAGAGCACCCTTCAAGCTGCGGCAACTGCGATGTGTGCCTGCACGATTACATTTCCTATGATTACACCATCGAAGCGCAAAAAGCGCTCTCGGCCGTAGCCCGGCTGGGTCAGCAGTACGGCGCTGAAATCGTGTCGCTGCTGCTGCGTGGCTCAAAGTCGAAAAAGGTGCAGTTCTGGATGCGCGACCTCAAAACCTACGGGGCCGGCAGCGATCAGTCCGGCGAATTCTGGAAGGAAATCATCTACGAACTCACCACGCAGGGCTACCTGAAGCGGGAGGGGAATCCGATTTCGGTTTTCAAACTCACGGCAAAAAGCCGGGACATTCTCCGAGGTGAGGCCAAATTCATGGTACGCAAGCCGCGCGCTGCTGTAAATATTCAAGCTTCCGAAGCTGCTTCGCTTTCGGCCCCGCGCTCCGACAAGGCCCTGTTTCAGCAGCTTCGCAGGCTCCGCAAGAGCATCGCCGATGCCGAAAGCGTTGCGCCATTCGTGGTCCTTTCTGATGCCTCGCTGCACGAGCTTGCTACCTACTACCCGCAGAAGAAGGCCGACCTGTTCAGCATCACGGGCTTTGGTACCAAAAAGGTGGAAACCTACGGACAGTTTTTTCTGGACGCCATTGTGGATTACTGCACCGAAAACGGCATAAAACCCAAGCCTGTGCCGGAAAAGAAAAAGGGAAGCTACCCGCGCTCCAAACGCCCGAAGGAAGCCGGCAGCACCGCCCTGCTTAGCCTGCAGTTGTTCCGGGCCGGAAAATCCATCGAAGAAATCGCTGAAGAGCGCGAACTCAAGACCACCACCATTGAAAGTCACCTCGCTTCCTTTGTGGAGCGCGGCATGCTGGAGGTCGAAACCTTTGTGGATCCCGGCAAAATGAAGGCCATCGAAGAAGCCATTGAGCAGAATGATTCCGGCCTGATGCGCGACATTAAAGAAGCCCTGGGCGACGATTACACCTACGGCGAAATCCGCTTCGTGATGGCCGCGCTGCAGGCGTAAACGGATGAGGCCCGGAAGCTGTAAGCTGCCCGGATGACGACATCAACCTACAAAAAACCCCGGCTGAGCGCATTCGGCCGGGGTTTTTATTGATTGAGCAGGAAATTTAATCTACGAACGCGGCACGGCTTCTACCCGAAGCAGCGAGCCATTGCTTTCGTCGGTGAGGATGTACACGTGCCCGTCAGGACCCTGACGCACGTCGCGGATGCGGCCGAAGCTTTGGGTGAAGAGCTCTTCGAGGTGCAGCACTTCGCTATCGCTTTTCAGAACACGGAGAATCCGCTGCGGACGAAGGCCGCCTGCAAGCAGGTTGCCCTGCCAGTTGGAAAAGCTTTCATGGGTGATGAGCGCCAGCCCGGAGGGCGCCAGAGTTGGCAGGAACTCAAAGAAGGGGTCTTCGATGCCTTCCATCGCGCGGGCTTCTGAGCCGGGGTACGGGCCTTCGGTGCGGTAATCGAAGCCCTGCGTTACGGTCGGCCAGCCGTAGTTGCGGCCTGCCTGCGGACGATTCAGCAGGTCGCCGCCGCGCGGACCGTGGTCGGTTACCCAGATCTCGTTGGTCTCGGGATCAACAACCAGGCCCTGAATGTTGCGGTGGCCGTAGGAGAAAATCTCAGGCCGTGCATCGCTGCGGCCCACAAAGGGATTGTCAGATGGTACGGTGCCGTCGTAGTTGAGGCGGAGCAGGGTTCCGGCATGGTCCATCAGATCCTGTGCGCGCGGCGGGTTGGCACCGCGATCGCCCACTGACATCAGCAGGTGGCCTTCGTTGGTCCAGGCGAGGCGCGAACCGTAGTGGCGGCCGGGCTGCGAGAAACGATCCTGCACGAAAAGCTCCTCTACATCAACGAGGCTGTCGCCGTCGATGCGGGCACGGATAAGCGCGGTTGCAGTTTCTTCGGCCTCGTTTGGCTTGGAGTAGGTGATGTAAATCCAGCCGTTTTCCTCGTAATTGGGGTGCACGGAAACATCGAGCAGCCCGCCCTGACGAAAAGCATGAATGCGCGGAAGCCCGTCGAGGGTGCGGCGCTCAGAGCCGTCGGCACTGATGTGGTTGAGCCTGCCCGGCTTCTCGGTAACCAGCATGCTGCCGTCGGGCAGAAACGCAACGGCCCACGGATTTTCAAGCCCGCTCGCAACGGTTGAAACCCGCACCCGGTGATATTCGGTGTTGCGCTCGGAATTTACATTTGAACCGACAGCCTGTTCGTCGGATGAAGGTGATGAGGCATCACCGCAGGCCTGAAACGCCAGCAAGGAAACCCCCAAGATGCTTAACAGCAGATAATTACGCATAGTAGCAGTACATTAAGTTACGGGTTGTTTGTTCAAACACTAAACAGAAACCTGAATTTAAGCTAAGTAGTGCCTTTTCAATAGTTTTAACTTGTAAGGTCTTCTTAAAGAAACTTTGCAACTCGTTCCGGTTTAACCCGCAGCTTTCCTTCGCATGCGGCGGCATTGGTGCTTATTTTAGAGCTTTACTTCACCTAAATACAGTATCGTGAACGTCGTTTCTATTTCCTCAATTTTCCTTTTATTCGCCATCTTTGTCTATTCCTGCTCATCAGAGCAGGTTCCGGAAAATACTGAGGCTCATTTGTTCGATGAAACCGAGCAACCCGAACTCGCCGCCCTCTCGCAGTTTACCGGCACCTGGATAACCCCGGATACCTACCGCGGCCTCGAAGATGCACGGATTCGCCTCAGCCTGAACGAGGCGGAGTTCCGCGTGAGCGGGCCGCTTCAGTACGTGCGCGTTGACCCCAGCCTGCAGCCGGTTTCCGATTCGGGCCGGCTTTTTGTGAGCGCAACGCTAAGCGGCAGTTCTGCTGCACGCACGCTGAACGCCGAAATCCGCAACGAGCGCGGCGATGTACTGGGTGAAGCCCGCCTTGCCCTGCGCGAGGGGCGACTTCACGTGCAGCTCATCAATCAGGTGCCGGATGTGGCGGCTATCTTCGTGCTTGAGCCCGAAAACTGAGGCGGCCTTCAGCCCGCATCCATCGAAAAAAACGCTCTCTAAAAGCGGGCGTATTTTTTGAGGTATTCCTTGATTTTCACCTTTTTCCGGGTGCTGTCGCTCGTCATGTAGCGGACCTTTCCGAAGATTTTGCGCTCGGGGCCCCAGGCTCGGTCGAAGCGGCCGAAAATCCAGAAGATGCCTGAGTAGCTGTTGGGGTCGCGGCCGTCGATGGCGTAGATGTTGTTCAGGCGGATGAGGTAGTCGAGGGCGGTGCGGGCGTCGGGGGTCCACTGCAGCACTTTTTTACCCCAGAGCATGCGCAGGTAGTTGTGGATGCGCCCCTCGCGCACGAGCTGCCGCTGCGCCGCGTTCCAGATGTCGTCATCGGTTTCGGCATTGGCCAGCTGCTCGTAGGTGTACACCACGGGCCGCGGATCGGCCTCGTGCTCGGTGAGGGTTTGCTGCGCCCAGTCCGGCAGCGACTCAAACTGGTCGTAATCCGGCCGGTGATGCGCAAAATGGAAGCCGACCTCGCGCCAGGTGATGAGCTCATCGAGCCAGGCTTCGATGCCGGTTTCGCCGCCGAAGAAGCCGTCGCGCTTGCCGTTCTGCGGCTTGAGCGTGTCGCGGCTCCAGTCGCGGGGCTGCCGGCGCAGGGCCAGCTCGGCCAGCTCATACTCGCTCACCTTGCCGAAATGCAGCCACGGACTCATCCGGCTCGTGCCCTCGGTGTCGGGATCGTTGCGGATTTCGTCGTAGGCTTTCAGGTCGAACTCCAGAAACTGCGCGAGGCGCTCCAGCCCGGCCGCGCGGGTGCCTTCCATCGCCAGCGGCTTCACCGACTGATCCACATCGATGCCCGAAAGCCACTCTTTTGAGAAGCGGCCCGCGGTTTTGGCATCGGGGTATTTTCGGGTGATGGCTTCATCAATCGCAATCCGCTCCGTGTTTTGCAGGTCTTCGAGGGGGTTTTCCTTCGGCGGATTCTCGAAGCAGATCCGGAAATGCTTCTGCATGGTCTTGCGGAAGATGTAGGCCGAGTACGGATCCTTATCGCTCATTTGCGTGGGGATGATGCCGTTGGAATCGATGGAATAGTACGGCACATCCAGCGTCTGCGGGATTTCCTCATTGCGTTTGCGCATGATGAAAATCGGGTACTCGTCGGTTACGACCATGCACGATTTTGCGGCAAGTTCACGAAAGAGCGCGGGGTACTCGCCGGCTTCCTCCTCGAGAAAGCTGTAGTAGTTCAGTCCCTGTTTTTCAGCGATTTCCTGATGTTCGGCCATGCCCTGCATGATGAACCAGTGCGTGCGGGCCGTGCGCCAGGGGTAATCGCAGGAGAGCGCCTCGAAAATGAGCAGCGGTTTGCCCAGCTTGTTCGACCAGGCTATGGCGTACTCAAGCGCGAAATTGTAATGCAGGCGGCGGTTGATCTGCATCCAGTAGAGCACAAAATCGCCCTCCGGATTGGGCGCGTTTTCGTTGCGTTTAAAAACCCGAAGGCTGTTTACATTCTTCATGAGGCGTTTTTTGAAATTTAATTTGGAGTCAGAAGCTGAAAGTCAATAAGGTCCCCGGCCCAATCGGAGCCGGCTGTTGATGAAATGCCCGGTTGAGGCATAGCAGGCGGGAGCTGACGGAAGCACATCCCCCGATAAAAAAATCAGCGGTGTTCGTAGCGTTTGAGGGCGTCGATGTAGCGCTCCGAATCTTCGCGGATTTGCCGGCGCTCTTCCCCGCTTTTTTTGTTGAGCATGTTGAGCATGAACGAAACGCGGCCGTTTTCCTCGAAAGCCGGCTGATGCTTATCCACGAAATTCCAGTACAGGTAGTTGAAGGGGCAGGCTTTGGGGCCGCTTTTCTGACTGACCGAGTAGTGGCAGTTTTTGCAGTAGTCGCCCATTTTGTTGATGTAGTTGCCGCTCGAAACGTAGGGTTTGGAGGCCAGCACCCCGCCGTCGGCAAAGGTGCTCATGCCGAGCACGTTGGGCAGCACCACCCACTCCCAGGCGTCGAGGTAGCCGTACCAGAACCATTTGAGCAGCTCGCGCGGGTCGGTTTCGGTAAGGTTGCTGTAGTTGCTGAGCACCATCAGCCGCGGGATGTGGTGCGAATAGCCGGTTTCGAGCACCGGTTTGACGCACTCGCTAATGCACTTCATCTTGGTTTCACCGGTCCAGAACGACTCGGGGATGCTGTGCGTGAACCCGAAGGTGTTGGCATCACGCACCTGCGGCATCATGGCCTCGTAGTAGTTGCGGATGTACTCGCGCCAGCCGATAATCTGCCGGATGTACCCCTCGACCGAGTTGATGGGTGCCGCGTCGTTTTCCCATGCATCAAGGGCGCGCAGGCAGAGTTCTTCGGCCCCGAGCAGGCCGTTGTTCATGTAAATCGAGAGGGTGGAGTGATAGACGACGTACTCGCCGGTAACGAGCGCGTCTTCGTAAGGGCCAAATTCTTTGAAGCGGTTCCGGAAGAAATCGTCGGCGGCACGGAGCGCCCCGGCGCGGTCAACGGCGTAGTCGAAGCCCCCGGTGCTGCCCCAATGCTTCGGGAAGCGGTCTTCCACCTCCTGCATGACTTCCCGGGTGATTTCATCTGGAGCAAAATTGACCGGTTTCGGCGGCTTTTTGCCGGCGGGGAGTTTTTTGCGGTTGTCCTTGTCGAAGTTCCACTGTCCGCCCTCGGGCTTGTCGCCCTGCATCAGGTAGCCGGTACGCTTGCGCATCTCCCGGTAAAAATACTCCATGAGGTAGCCGCCGGCCATTTTCTCCCGCCACTCTTCGGGATCCGACATAAAAAAGGTGTTAGGATGGCAGTCCATGCGGCCGGTTTCCTCAGCGAGGGCGGCGAGCTGCTGCCGCAGGTCGTACTCGGCGGGCATCATGTAGTGCAGCTGATGATCGGCGGAAGCAAGCCGGGCTTCGAGCTGAGCCGCGACCGGGTCATCCCCCTTCAGATAGGCCACCTGCCAGCCGGCATCGAGACATTCCTGCGCAAAATGCCGCTGCGCGCTCCAGATATAGGTGATTTTTTTCTTGTGAAAGGGAAGCTTCGAGACCTCCGCCGCCGACTCGCAAAACACAAGGCTGGTGTTTTCGGGGGTGAAGGATGACGGGATCTTCGCCTGATTCAGCTGATCGGCATGTACAAACCAAAGCTGATTGTGAAGGCGTCCGGAGGAGGAAAATGCGGGAAGGGTTTCGCTGCTGCTCACAAGCGTTACGGATTCGGATTCGGGGATGGCGGTTACAGCACGGTAACTCTGAGCCACGGGGGAATCATTCATCCGGGGTTGAAATGCATCCCCCCTTTCACAGCTTTTTAAAACCGCGACGGACGCGAAGGCTCACGCAAAGAGCACGAAGGCAGGCTTGCCTGACCCGGTGTTTTGATGAGACTTGGGATGGATTGTTGTACAAATAAAATCCGCGAAAATCCCTGCCTGATCTGCCCAATCCGCGTGCCATCCATCCGCCGCAGGTAAATCGCAATCGGCTGTCTTCCGCGCGGTTAATCAGGTCACGGACTTTGGCACTATCCATTCGGAGGTTCGTTTTTTGAAATTCAGGGCTTCATCACTCCCTGAAAATAGCTAAGTTTTGGGCAAGAATGCAGCCTGGGTTTTTAGCGACTGGCTGCGGGAGTTCGGGCGCTAACCGGACTTCAGGTTTGCTGACCCTGCCGTTTTAACACTACCTCACATCACATTTGTCTCACCATGAAAAAAGCGGGCTTTCTGCTGATTATCTTTTTTGCTTCGGCGCTATGCGGCTTCATTGTGCTGGAAGCCGGGCTAGGGATCCTCGACCGCGCACCGGTGCAAAGCACGTGGCTCGCATTTCATGAGCGGGGTGCTTCCACCAACCTCCCGAACCTGAGCCCTCTGCACACACACCGCGACATCCGGGTGCGCTACGAGCTTTCGGAGCTTCGCACCCGCGGCACAGCGCCTGATCCGGAGCACTTCAACATCTGGATGTTCGGAGATTCCTTTACTTTCGGCCTTCTCTTACAGGAAGAAGAAACGTTCGTACATCACCTGAATACCTTCGCAGAAAGCGAAAGCTGTCTTGCCCGGGCAAATATACGGTTCATAAATGCCGGCGTGGGCGGCACCGGACTTTCGAACTGGCCGGCCTGGCTTGAGGTATTTGGGGATGACCTGCCGGTTGATGCCCTCTTTTTTATGCACAATTATGATGATATGGAGCGGAGTTTCTGGTCGAACCACTACGTGTTGCAGGGCGGTCAGCTGCTGCCTTCCCTGCGCTGGATCGAGAGACCGCTTAAGCAGCGCCTTGACCGCTCCGGCAGCTGGCGCTGGCTTCGGGAAAACTTCCGAAGCTTCACCATGATACACACCCTGATGTGGCGCAGCCTCTTCTTTGAGGACATCGTGAACAGCGGAAATCCGGCTTTTATGCCGCCGCCCTTTTTTGAACAGATGGAAGAATGGGTGGATTACAACATACGGCTGAGCCGGGCGCTTTACCTTCGGAGCCTGGAGCTTGCAGATCAATCAGGGGTGCCGCTGTGGGCCGGCTCGACGGGCTGGCTGGCGTATCCACACCTTAGTGCCGGTAATGAAGCTGTTTTTGCAGCACTCCCGCAGCTTCTCGAAGAACTCGATGTACCCTGGTTCGACATCAGCCCCGCACTTTATGAAACGCTTGGCGGGGATTACGAACCGGCAACCATCCCCGGTGATACGCACCCCAACCCCGATGGCGCACGGCTGATAGCCGAACTGCTCTGGGCCGAGCTAGCCCCTTTCCTAAAAACAGTGTTTGAGTGTGAGTGATCAGGCTTTATGACAAATCCGTAAAAATCCGGTGCGGTCCGCCCAATCCGCGTGCCATCCCCCCCAAAAAAACCACAAAACCCCGCCGGTTTTCACCGGTCGGGGTTTTGTGTATCTGTCTCACAGCACTATGGGTGCAGCAGCATTTGCTGCGTTTTTTTTATTTGATGAGCGTCATCTTGCGGGTGAGCACCTGTCCGTTGGTTTGCAGGCGGTACAGGTACACGCCGCTTGCCATGCGGGAGGCGTCGAAGCTAAGGGTGTAGGTGCCGGGCTGCATCACCTCATCGACCAGCAGCGCGACCCGCTGACCCAGCAGGTTGAACACCTCCAGAGTTACCTGGCCGGTTTCCGGTACGGCGTAACGGATGTTGGTGGTCGGGTTGAAGGGATTCGGGTAGTTTTGGCTCAGCTCAACCTGCACCGGTAGCTCAGACCGGGGTGCCGGCTCAATATTGGTCGGGTCGCTGATGGAGAACCAGGGCGTGTGGAAAGGTCCGCCGGCAACGGTTCCGAAATCGACATTAAACCCGAAGTTCTGGAAGGGATCTGCCGTGCCGTTGGCATCGCCGGGCAGCAGCACATTCGAGAAGTAGCCCGTACCCGAAATGATGAAGGCAAAGGCGCGGAAGCGTCCGCCGCTTACACCCAAATCCGAAAGGGAGAGTGCAATTTCAACCCCGTGCCGATCGCTGCCGTCGTTGAGCATGGCATAGCGGAAGCTGTTGGCCGGGAACAGGCCGTCTTCTGCAGGTCCGACGCCGGTTGTGCCGTTTCCGGCCGGACTTGACGAGGCGGGAAGCACTAAAATGCCTTCTTTCTCATCGCCGGTGTAATCCGCAACGGACATCAGCACGCGGTTTTGTGCCCCGATCCAGGCAAAGCCGTAATCAACCTCAAAATCCATTTTGAAGTTATGGTTGGTAGCATCTCCTGCGTTCAGGAAGGAAATTGCTCCGGTTGCTCCGCCGAGTGCTGTTCCGGCTGGCAGGCCCTGAACTTCCTCGAAATCGAGGAACAGGCCGATACCATCGGCACCATCGAGCACAACCTGAGACTCGATTGCGATGTAGAGCGAATCGGAGTCGGCAAAGTACCAGATCGAGCGGACATCTTTGCCCGGGCCGAAGCCTGCATTGTCGTTTTCCTTCTCGGCCATGAGGATATACTGCGGCTCATTAATGACGCCGTCGATGCGGAAGGCAGTGGCCTCATTCGGGTCAACAACTTCAAAAATGATCTCAATGAGGTTGTCTGACGGATCGCTGTCGTCTTCAAAATTCACCTCAGCAACCGCGGTGTAGGTTCCGGGCACGAAAAGCTCAAAGCTTTCGAAGGTGACCACAGAAGTAACACCGGAGCCGATTTGGGATATGGTGAGCTCATCGGTGTAAACCACCTCATCCCCGAGAAGCACGGTGAAGGTAAGCCCGATATTCTGCTGGGAAAACAGGCTCTCATTGGTGAAGCTTACGCGCGGGGTGAGGGGCTCTTCGATGAAGCGGGTGCCGGAGGGCGACTGAATCTCGTTCAGGGCGATGTTGGCAGGCGGCAGATCGAGGGCGAACTCAACCGGCACAAAAATGTGGTAGCTTGAGGGCTGCGTCTGAATACGGGCACGGCCGTCAGCAAACACCTGAATGGTGCCGTCGAAGTTTCCGGTGAGGTCGTACAGGGTACGCTCGGGCCACTGCGTATCAACCCAGACATCAATATTATTGGATGAATGCTTGTTGATGGCCACAATCAGGCCGGTATCGCCGCCGGTACCGCTGCGCTCTGCGATGTACACGTGCCGCGGGTCGTCAGTGGCATTTCCGGGGAAGAACGGGTTGCCGCCGCCCTGTCCGGGGCGGGTAAGCGCACGGTAGCTGCCGCCGCCCAGCTGATTGCGCACCTGCAGCAGCAGGTTGATTTCATCCCGCAGGCCGTAATTGAAGTAATCGCGGTACCAGACCTGCGCATAACCCGGATGGGTGAGCATGTGAGCGTAGGCCAGCATCTTGTTGTTCACCACAGGGCTGTGGCCCGGGGCGGTGACGGAACCGGTATAATCGGTACGGTCGAAATCATGGTTATCCACAAACAACACAATCTGCTCGAAGGGCACGCCAAACACATTGTGCAGACCCGAGTTGTGCCAGTTGCGGATATCGTAGCTGTTGCCACCGTCGCTCATGGCCTTATAGGCAAAGCGCATGTTGAAATCGAAAATGGCACCCGGCTTGGAAGGCGGCGGAGACGGACTAAAAGGCGAATTGGTGGTATTCAGCATTTCGAGATAGGCCTGCTTTCGGCCGAGATCGCCGTCAAACAGCTCATGCACATGGAACTTGCCCTGCATGGCTCCGAAATTCATAAATGATTTGAAATACTCGGGATGGATGCCCTTCACAAAATCGAAGCGAAAGCCGTCGAGACCCAGGGTATTGGTGAGCCAGTCGCCCCACACTTTGAGGCTGTCGCCGATGGCCAGGCTTTGCCCGGAGCCGGTATGCAGCGCATTGGTGTAGCCAAACTCGTTCACATACATCTGATGGAAGCCGGCCAGCTGACTCCCGCTCAGAAAATCGCCGGTATTACTCTGGTTGTGTACGGCATTGGGGAAGAAGAACTCATTGCCCTCACCCACCGGCCAGCCAATACGGCCTGAACCATGTGTAAGGGGGAAAGCGGTGAAGGTCGAGTCGCCATCCGGGCTGAACAGCGAACCTCCGTTACGGTCGGTAAAAAACTGACCGTAAATGTTCGGCTCAAGGTTTCCGCCGGAACGGTGATTAAGCACGATATCGGCATAAATTTTCAGTCCATTGGCTTTGAGCCGTTCGATAGCGAACTGAAGGCTTTCAAAATTACCGTAGCGGGTGGGTATGAAAGCGCCCGTGCCGGAAGTCTGATCTCCGGCGCGGCTGTCGAACATACCGAGATCGTAATAGTCGTAAGGAGTGTAGCCCACATCGAAACCGCCGGCAGCGCCTTTGCTGGGCGGCGGAAGCCAGATGCTGTTGAATCCGGCAAGGCCGAGCAGATTGGCATTAACAGCGAGGGTGTCGTACCAAACCCCGCCGGGCGTTACATCCCAGTAGAAGCCCTGCATCATGGTACGGTCCTGCTGCGCATGAGCAGCCCCCGACATAATCAGCGAAAGAACAAACAGTAACAGATATTTTTTCATATCAAAACTAAAGGTTAAGCTCCGCCGGCACTGCACAGCGGATGCGGCATGTAAAAATGTAAGCGCTTTCATTATACCCAAAACTACGGATAGAAACAAGACTATGCCGCATGACCTCAATCAGGTTTTACAACAGCAGCCGGAGAATACAGCTGCTAATCGCTGAGGCAGCGTGATTCCGTGATTTAGTGAACTTCTGCAATTTGTCAGTAGCCAGTGTGCCGGTGTGTAACCGGCTATGCGCATCACCTTCTGAACGGCAATACATGGTTTTAATACAAACCGCGCGAATCCGGCCAGATTGGCAAAATCCGATCGCCACCCATCTGGGTCCACCTCACCCCAACCCCTCTCCTGAACTTGCTGCGATGCTTCACCGGCCTGGTCTTCAGGAGAGGGGCTTTTTGTTCCGGGGTGGATTTGGGTTTCGGAGCCTGAGCGGGTTGCTACAAAGCCTGGGCTCCTACCTGAGCCGGGAGTCTAAAACCCACGGGGTTTTTCGTTTGGCCCACAAACAAATCGAATAAAAAATCCGCGCAAATCCGGACCAATCCGTCCAATCCGCATTTGGCTTTAATTGATGCCGCTTCCCGTTAGGGAAGCCATGTGGGTAGAATGCGATGCGACCGGCGGAGCCGCCATAACGGTGCCCATGTCGGCAAGCCTTAAAAACCCGCTCA
>JAFIET010000019.1 GCA_020832405.1 Balneolales bacterium | reverse complement strand
TGAGCAGGCTACTTGTAAATGTGCTATCTTTGACGCCCATCAACAAAAATAAGACGAGTGCATACTTAATAATGAGTCAACCCCTCGAAGAGCTGCGCAAAAAGCTCGATCAAATTGACGAAGCCGTGCTGCGCCTGCTCGCCGAACGTCAGGAAGTAATCGGGCAGGTGGTGCAGGCCAAACGGCAGACCAAAGTGCCGGTTTACGTTGCCGGCCGCGAACAGGAGAAAACCGACCGTTTCCGCACACAGGCCGAAGAACTCGGCATCGACCCGGACTGGGCAGAAGATTTTTTAAGGATGATGATGAGCGCCTCCCGCGCAAATCAGTCTGAGGCTACTTTTCCAAGCGCCACTGCTGAGCCCAAAACCTGGCTTATTGTGGGCGGGGAAGGCGGCATGGGCTGGCTGTACGCCGGTTTGGCCAGGAAAAGCGGTCATGTGGTGCGCACGCTCGACCGCAACGATTGGCTGCGTGCCAAAGCTTTGATTGAGGGCGCCGATGTGGTTCTGATCACGGTGCCCATCAACCTTACCAAAGATGTGATCGCCCGTGTGGCGCGCTTCATGAGCCCGGAGCAGCTGCTGTGCGATTTCACCAGCCTGAAGGCTGACTATGTAGCGGCCATGACACAGGCACACGCCGGCCCGGTTGTGGGGCTGCACCCCATGCACGGCCCCGATGTGCGGCAGGTTTCGCGACAGCTCATGGTGGTTTGTGAAGGCCGGCAGCCTGATGCTTCAGAATGGCTGATCCGTCAGTTTGAGCTTTGGGGGATGCGCATCAAAAGGGCCGATGCCGGTATTCACGACCGCGCCATGCATCTCGTGCAGGGCCTGCGGCACTTTGTGGCCCTGCTTCATGCGTCGTTTATGAACCGCCTCGACCTGCGCCCCGAAGACATGCTCGATTACAGCAGCCCCATTTACCGCGCCGAGCTGATGATGACCGGCCGCATTTTTGCGCAGGATGCCCGCCTCTATGCCGATATCGTGTTCTCCGATAGCGAGCGGCGGCAGCTGCTTACCGATTTCCTCGCCCACCACACGCAGCTTTCGGAAATGGTGCAGACCGGCGACAAGGAAAAATTCATCCGTGAATTTGAAGCCGCGACCGACTTCTTCGGGGAATTTGGTCCGCAGGCGCTTCGGGAGAGCGGCTACCTCATCAACCGGCTCGCCGACCGTTTCGGCTAAGCCGGAAGCAGTCTAAGGGCGCGGTGCGCATCACCCTGATACAACACCCCATCATCCTTCAGGTGTGGTGTCATTATCCTCATTATCGCTGATCAGACGGTGCCGGGAGCGGATTTTCGCTGCGTCTTTATCGGTGATGAGGCCCGCGAGCAGGCCTTCGGTAACAACCGGCAGGCAGCTCAGGTTGTTGCGCTCCATGAGGTCGAGGGCGGCCTCGATTTCCATGCCGGCAGAGATGGTGAGCGGATCGCGCTGCATTACGTCGGCTGCGGTTGCAAACGGCTGATCGGGGTTGGCCTGCAGCCAGGCGGTAAGCCCGGCCTTGGTGATGAGCCCGAGCAGGCGGCCGTCGTTGTCTTCAACCGGCAGGTGCCGGATGTTGCGCCAGCTCATAATGCGCTGTACCATATCGGCAAGGTCGTGCTCCTGCACGGTAATGAGGTCGGTTGTCATGGCGTTGCCCGCAATTTCGTAGCGCATGCGGATGCCTTCCAGCTCTTTGGTTTCGGCGGTTTTCCACTTGCTTACCACCTCGCCTGACTGCTGCCGCTTGTACAGAATGGCCGTGAGCGCGGTGCAGGCTTCGTCGCGGCTGAGATCTTTGCGCAGCTTGCGAAAGCTGCCGAGCATCCAGCGGGAGCCGGTGTGGTAGCTTGCCGTGCGCCGCAGCACGATGCTCAGCCAGCGGAAGCGCTCTTCTTCCGGCACGCCGGCTTTGGCGAGACCTTCGTCGGCAATGGGGATCAGTTTATCAGTTACCAGGCGCTTAGCTGCGATGTGCTCACCCTCCCACCACATAATGCTGCCGATGCCCCACATGGCCGCCTTCTGGAAATTCTCTTTGGCGTGCTCGAAAGGCATCATTTTTTCAATTTCCGAGTAGCGCTCGGGCATGCCGTGCATCAGGCCGGCCCAGAATGCCATATTCGCCATTTCATCGGCCTGTGTTGGTCCGGAAGGCAGGTAGCGGTTCTCGATACGCAGGTGCGGCACGCCGCCGCTCACGCCGTAGCAGGGGCGGTTCCACTTGTAAACGGTGCCGTTGTGCAGCATCAGCGCCCGAAGTTTGGGTATGCCGCCTTCCCGCAGTACCTGAAGCGAGCTCTTTTCGATATCGGTCGAAAATAAAATCGTATGCCGGGCGATGTCGCTCTTGTACACATCGGTGGGCACCGAAATCCACTTGTTGCCGAAAGTAACCCGCTGCTGCCGCTCCCGCATGTGGAAGCCGATGCTGCGCGTATCGATGCTCTGCTGAAACAGCGGGATGCGCGTTTCGGCCCACAGCTGCCGGCCGATGAGCAGGGGCGAGTTGGTGCAGACCGACAGCACCGGGCCCGCGATGGCCTGCGCCCAGTTGTATTTTTGCACGAACTCAGCGGGGTTGACCTGATAGTGCATCTGAAAGCTCGTGTTGCAGGCCTCAAACAGAATGTTGCGGTGCTTGATGATGAGCTCATCAACGCCCGAAATATTGAGCTCGAATTCGCCGCCCCGCAGGTTTTTGAGCATGGTGTCGAGGGCGCGGTAGCGGTCGCGCGGGGTGAGGTAATCGAGCTGCACGCAGCGGTAATCGATGGAAGGCAGTATGCCGGCCAAAACTACCTTCTCGCCGTGAAGCGCTGCTCCGCGGTCTGCCTTTTCCAGCATTTCCTTCAGCTGTGCGGCCATTCCGTCGATGGCGCCCGCTTTCAGTTCTACCGGATCGAGGTTGATTTCCAGATTGTAGCGGGCGAGCTCGGTCGTAAAATGGCGGTCGCCGATGGTTTCCAGCACCCGCAGGTTGTTGCGCGAGGGTTTGTAGAAACTGTTCACCAGGCAGAACTCCTGCTCCGCCCCGATGCGGGTAATGCCCGATTCGAACAGCTCTTCATCGAGCATTTGCTGCAGCGCCTGAACGTCATCGATCAGGTGCCGCAGAAAAACCTTCCGGGCTTCCGGGTTAGTTGCAATTGCTATGTTTTGAATCCCCATAAAAATGCCTCCGCAGGCCTGTTTTCAGTCGTATTGGAAAAGTACCGGACTGCCGCAGTGTTTAACAATCCGGTACAGAAATCAAATATTCATTTTTTTGATAATCGTGATTAGTTATCAAAAATTAAAGGGCTGTGAAACTTAAATGTTTGTTTTTCTTTGAAAACAGGGTAGGCCAGGGTACACATCACCCGAACAGCCAGTAGCACACGGCTACGGAGGCAATAACGCCGGCGAGGTCGGCAATGAGCCCGGCCTGCACGGCATAGCGCACCTTGCGGATGCCCACGGCGCCGAAGTACACGGCGAGCACGTAGAAAGTCGTTTCCGTAGAGCCGAACATGGTTCCGGCCACCTTCACCACAAATGAATCTTCGCCGTAGGCGGCAATGAGGTCGGCCATTACGCCAACCGAGCCGCTGCCGGTGAGCGGCCGCATGATCGCCATCGGAAGCACTTCGGCCGGAAAACCGACCAGCGCCAGCACAGGATCGAGCAGGCCGATGAGCATTTCCAATGCCCCGCTTGCCCGGAACATGCCGATGGCAAACAAAATGGCCACAAGGTACGGAATGATGCGCACCCCGATCTGAAATCCTTCCTTGGCGCCTTCCACAAAAACCTCATAGACCCGCACTTTTTTGATGAGGCCGTACAGCGGGATGGCAACGATGATGAGCGGCAAAACGAGAATACTTAAAATCTGCATGGTGTTGAGCGGTGTGGGTTCACAATTTTTGTAGGGTGATGGGGTTCCGGGCGGAAATCAGCTTTCCGACTGAGGCGCAGCCGCTGCGGGTACGACGGCAGGCGGCTCGGGGAACTTCCGGGCGTAGTAGGAAGCCGCCGTGACGCCAACCACCAGCGAAATCGCCGTAGTAATGAGGATGCTGTAAAACAGCTCCGCGACCCCGACCCCAAGCAGCGCGATGAGCGTAACCGGCGGCACCAGCTGCACGCTCGCGGTATTCATGGTAAGGAACATGCACATGGCGTTGGTCGCGCTTTCCTTGTCGGGGTTCAGCTTTTGGAGCTCCTCCATCGCCTTGATGCCCAGCGGCGTAGCGGCATTGCCCAGCCCCAGCATATTGGCCGAAAGGTTCAGGCTGATGGCCCCCAGCGCCGGGTGATCTTTCGGCACATTCGGGAACAGGAAGCCCAGCACCGGATTCACCACCTTCACAATTTTATAGATCAGGCCGCTTTCTTCGGCAATTTTCATGAGTCCCAGCCAGAGCGCCATAATGCCGATGAGCCCGATGGCCAGGGTTACGGCAAACTCGGCCATATCGAAGGCCGCCTTGGTGATGCTGCGCATTTTCACCAGATGCACTTCCGGCAGGGTGATGACCGCCGTAACCGCCGCCGCGCCGCTTTCGCGCTGCACCACCAGCGCCCGAAGCTGCGTGAGGTCCCGCGCATCCTGAAACTGCGCCACCTTGCGCCAGTGCGCGGGCAGCGCCTCCGTTACCGGGATGATGAGCTCCGCCTGATCTTCGCTCGGGAACCACTCCGCCCGGTAAACTTCGGGGGAAGCATCAGGCCCTGCCGTAATCCGGAACTGTACGGCCGTTCGCCGCTGCAGCGGGGTGTTTTCGGGGATGATGAGTTCGATGCCGATTTCAGCACCATTTTGGAATTCGTCCGTCGCATAATCGCGAAGATCGGACGAGACGGCAAAAAGCAGGCTGAAGATGATGAGGCCGGCCCAAATGTAATTCAGCATGAAAGAGGGTCTTTGGTGGGAAATTTGAAAAAAAGGTGACGCGCATTTATGATACAGAACCGCAGGCCATTGCCCAAAACCAAATGCCGGGGTAGGGCAACATAAATTTTCATCAGCCGGTTAGTTCCCCCATCCCCCTATAAAATCCCCCGGGCCGGCTTTTGGTCAGCCGTTCGGCTTCACCTGTGGCAGCATCCGGGCAAAAAAAAGCCGCTCCGGGAAGTTTTAACTAATCCGAAGCGGCTGCCTGTTGAGGAAATATGAGCTACAAAAGGGGCTTAAAAGCCAGCACTGAGCCCAATGCTGAGCGCATGTTGCTTCTGGGTGAGCCCGATATTGGGGCTGCGCTCGTAATTCAGGTAGCGGAAATCGTAGCCCAGGGTAAGGGCAAGGTTGGGGTTAAAGGCGTAAGCAGCCTGCGGTGAGATTCGGAAAGAAAAGTGATCTTCCTGACTGATCAGTGAGGCGCCAACAGTAGTGAGCAGTGCAGCCGACCACCGGCCTGTTGTTTCCAGACCCAGATTGAGCCCGATTACCGACTTTAGCGGACTGTCACTTACGTTCAGATTGGTGCGCACCACGGGGATGCCTGCCAAATCCAGTTCAAAATCCAGTTCTGACTTCAGGCTGCTGAAGCGTACGGCGGCCAGCGGCTCGGCAAAGTAGCGGTTTCCGTTGGTCGCCTCCGCTTCCCACAGGCGGTACAAAACCCCAAATTCAAGGCTCAGTGCGCTGCCGCTTGCCAGAATACCGGCCGTAACCGGCGTGCCGGCAGGTACCGGACTTGGGGGATTGAAGCGCGAATTAATGATGAGCGCCAGGGTTGGGGGAAGCGGGTAATTTTGGGCCAGGCGTGTATCCTCGGCATAAGTAAAGCTGAGGTCGGCGAAAAGTCCCCAGTCGTTTCTTCGGCCTTCCAGGCGAAAGCCACCGGAAAAAGCCTGATCGAGGGAGACAAAATCAGACAGCCCCAACTCAAAGGTTTCCGTGATTCCCTGAACACTCACATCAGACTTCAAGTTAAAAGGAATCAGTAGTTTGGGGGATACCTTGAATCGCCAGGTATCAGCATATTGGGCATCAGCATATTGAGGCAGAAGCAGGCCAAAGAGCCCCAGCAAACAGGGAAGTATAACAGAGCGGATGATAATCTTTTTCATTTGAAGCAATTATTTAAAGCCGTTAAGGTGAGAAATTGAATCTCGCAAAAATAGAAAGAAATGTGGATATGGTTTAGTGCTGAGAGCTTTATAAGACTGAAGGAAGCGATATTTAATTGAGCTGGATGAGTTATTTTCCAAAAGCATCTCCTTCCAATTTCCTTTAGATTTGATCCCGAAATTATGTCCTTCAAAACTTCAGGCGGCTCAGGTCTTCTGCCGGTTAAGGTTTAACCCCATCCAATTTCATGCAAGAAAAAGAAACCCACCCCTTTTTTACCCCCGTTTTTGAAGACAATCACCTGCTCGTGGTGCACAAGCTGCCCAACGTGCCGGTGCAGGAAGATGCAAGCGGCGACCCCGACCTGCTGAATGCGCTGAAGGCGTACCTCAAAACGAAGTACAACAAGCCGGGGAATGTGTTTCTGGGGATGGTGCACCGGCTCGACCGTCCGGCTTCGGGGCTGATGGTTTTTGCGCGGACTTCCAAGGCAGCTTCCCGGCTTTCGGAGCAGTTTCGGCTGCGGCAGCTGAGTAAGAAATACCTTGCCGTTGTGCAGGGCACCCCGCCGCCGCAGGCAGATCTGCGCGATTTTCTGGTGAAAGATGCTGCCACGAATAAGGTCAGCGTTGTGGCACCGGGCCGGGCAGGGGCAAAAGAAGCGCGGCTCAGTCTGAAGCTGATAAAGCACCTGAATGGCCTGAGCCTGATCGAAATTGATCTGGAAACCGGGCGCTCGCATCAGATTCGGGTGCAGTGCGCACATGCAGGCTTCCCGCTGTGGGGCGATTATAAGTACGGCGACGGCAATCAGCCGCAGGGCCGCACCCTCGCGCTGCTGTCGGCCCGGATCGGCTTCACCCATCCCACCCTAAAAAAAGAAATGACGTTCTCGGCAGATTTCCCGCAGGATTCACCCTGGAACCGTTTTGATGCGCCCGCCCAACAGCAGGAATTTATTTGAGGATTCCTTCAACCAAAGCAAAAAAATCACCTATCGAGGATTATGAAAAAAACTATCACAGCATTTCTCCTGGTTGTCGTGCTCACAGTTGCTGCACTCCCGCAGCCTTCACAGGCGCAGCAAACGGAAGCCGAAAGACGCTTTCAGGACATCGATATCCCGTCGCTGCCCTACTACTCCTTCGGGCGCGGGCTGGGGCTCACTACGCCTGACAGCACCTATCAGGTCAACATTCGTTTCAGGATGCAGAACCGGGCCACCTACATCAGCTACAGCCATCAGGACAGCGCCGTTGAGGCGATGGTGCGCCGGCTGAGGCTCCGGTTTGACGGTTTCGTGGGCGATCCGCGCTTCCTGTACGCCATTCAGCTGTCGTTTGCCCCGGGCGATGTCGGCGTGCTGGAAGAGGGCGAAAACCTCAACGTGATTCGGGATGCGGTGTTCTTCTACCGGCCTGACCGGCACTGGAGCATTGGTTTCGGGCAGACCAAGCTGCCCGGTAACCGTCAGCGGGTAAATTCTTCCGGCGCGCTGCAGCTCACCGACCGCTCTATCAACAACGCGTCCTTCACTATCGACCGCGATTACGGCCTGTTTGTGAACTACGGCCGGGAAGACCTCAACCGCTTTTCCTACAACCTGAGAACGGCAGTGAGCACCGGCGACGGCCGCAACTACACCCGCAGCCCGGACACGGATCTGGCCTACACCGGCCGCCTTGAGCTGATGCCGCTGGGCGCTTTTCGCAACAACGGAACGCAGTTTGAGGGCGACCTCGCCCGTGAGCAGAGCCCGAAGCTGCTGCTTGCCGGAACCCTGCACCACAATGTGGGCGCACGCCGCACGCAGGGTCAGTTGGGTTCGGCCACTTTCGGCAAACGCGACCTCACCGTTATTCACCTCGACGCCATGCTGAAATATCAGGGCTGGGCGCTGATGGGCGCCTGGATGAGCCGGCAAACCGATAATCCGGTGGTTCTGCTTCCAGAAGCAGATCCCGGCGCTGAACAGGGAACGGCCTATTTCCTGACAGGTACGGGCTTCGATGTGCAGGCAAGCTACCTGTTTCCATCCGACTTTGAGCTGATCGGCCGGTATTCAAAACAGACCCCTGAGCGGGAGGTGAGGCGCGCATTCCGGCCGCGGGAACAGTTCAGCGGGGGCATCACCCGCTACGTGTGGGAACACGCCCTGAAGCTGCAGCTCGAGCTCACACACGACCGCTTCCCTGCTACAGATTTTGCGGATGCCCGCGACAGCTGGTACCTGCGCTTTCAGGTTGAGATAGGGATTTAAAGAAACAGAAGGCAGTCTTTGGCTTAAATGTAAAGGGTTTGTATATGCCCCTTTTGTTAATTTACAGAACGATTCTGTATAAATGCCTTACTTTATGCACTTGTAATCTTTTTCCGAACAAATCGCACACATTACAGAACTTTATCTGTTTGTTTGGCGTCGGAGACGAAGGCAAAACCATATCTCATTTCAATCTAATCATCTAAAGAAATCTCGCATGAAGCATTCAATTACCATGCTGCTGCTTTCATTTTTGATCGTAGCAGGATGCACCGGCTCGCAGCAAACTGCACCTGCCTCCGGCGATCAGCAGGAACGACCGCGGCAAAACCCCATTGAAAGAGCTGTATCCGGCCATGTTGCCTTTGAAGGGCTGTTTACCGTGTATCAGGATACGACCTCCGGAAGCACCAAAATGCTGATAACCGAAGATCAGATCGGCAAAGAATTCATTTACTGGGGCCACACCGTTGACGGCGTGCCGCAGGTGGGGCACTTCCGCGGAAACTACCGCGACAACAAAGTTTTCAGCATTCAGCGGTATTTCGACCGCATCGAATTTGTGGTAGAAAACACCCGCTTCCATTTTGATGAGGCGAGTCCGCTGGCCCGCGCCGCCGATGCCAACATTTCCCGCGCGGTATTGTTTTCGGCCAAAATTGATACCGAGCACGAGGGTCAGATGCTCGTTAACTCTGATCCGTTGTTCCTCAGCGAAGCCCTGCATCAGGTGAAGCCTTCCCCGTTTCCGGGTATGCCTCCGGGCGCGATGCTCACCCTGGGTAACCTCAGCCGCGACAAGACCAAGTTCCGCAGCATTCACAGTTACCCGATGAACACGGCCGTTACTGTGGAATACGTGTACGATAATCCGTCGCCCATTAACCGCGGCGGCGCTGCCGTTACCGATGCCCGTGCTATCAGCATCGTGTATCAGCACACCTTCATCGAAATGCCTGATAACAATTTCGTGCCCCGTCGCGATGATGCTCGTGTGGGCTATTTCACACAGCAAATCAATGATCAGACCGCACTGGGCGCTACACCCTGGCGCGATGTAATCAACCGCTGGCACCTGGAGCCTCAGGATCCGGATGCGGAAATTTCCGAGCCGGTAGAGCCCATCACCTGGTGGATTGAAAACACAACGCCTTATGAGCTGCGCCCCGCCATTAAAGCGGCAACCCTGGAGTGGAACCGCGCGTTTGAGGCAGCCGGCTTCCGGAATGCGATTCAGGTGAAAGTGCAGCCCGATACGGCTGACTGGGATGCAGGCGATATCCGTTATAATGTACTTCGCTGGACCTCATCCCCGACGCCTCCCTTTGGCGGCTACGGTCCGAGCTTCACCAACCCGCGCACCGGTCAGATTCTGGGCGCCGATATCATGCTGGAGTATGTTTTCCTGCGCAACGCGGCCAACAGCGAGCGGCTGTTCACGGAAAACGTAATTGAGTACTTCCTTAACATGGGTCTGCCCTCAGAGGATGAGCTGGAGCACGGGCACAGCCACGAGCACGGGGTGTTCTGCTCAGCCGGTCATTTCATCCAAATGAGCAACATGTTCGGTAAAGCCGCACTGCGTGCCCTCGATTTCGATGATCTGGACGAAGAGCAGCTGGTGCATGAAGCGCTGGTTTACCTCATCATGCATGAGCTGGGCCATACCTTCGGCCTTAATCACAACATGGCGGCCTCATACATGCTGAGCCCTGATCAGGTGCACGACCGCACACTCACCGAGCAGATGGGCCTTTCAGGCTCGGTGATGGACTACCCGGCGATTAACGTTGCCCGCGACCGCTCTCAGCAGGGTCAGTTTTACACCACTACGACCGGCCCGTACGATATCTGGGCCATCGAGTACGGCTACTCCCGCGGCCTCGAAGATCCTGTAGCTGAGGAAGCCCGCCTCAACGCCATTCTTGAGCGCTCCACACAGCCCGAGCTCATTTTCGGCAACGACGCCGACGACATGCGCAGCCCTGGCAAGGGTATCGATCCGCGCATCATGATCGGCGCGATGAGCAGCGACCCCATCGCCTACTCTGAAACCCGCGTACAGATTGTACACGATATGCTCGACAACCTTCTGGAAAAGTACTCGGTTGAAAACGAGAGCTATCAGGCGCTGTATAACGCTTTCATGTCAAGCATGGGGCAGATTAACACAGCCATGGGCGTGAGTGCGCGCTTTATTGGCGGGGTGTATATTGATCGCGGTTTTGTGGGTCAGACGGGTGCAGATGTTCCCTACACGCCCGTATCGCGTACCGATCAGAAGCGCGCCATGGAGCTGCTCAGCAGCAGGCTGTTTGCTCCCGATGCGTTTTACGAGCAGCACGAGGTGTACAATCACCTGATGCGTCAGCGCCGAGGCTTCAGCAACCCGTTTGCCGGCGAAGATCCGCGCATCCATGATCTCGTGCTGAACATGCAGCGCAACGCCCTTGCGCACATCCTGCACCCGAACACGACGAAGCGCATCACGAACACCCGCCTGTACGGCAATGAGTATTCGCTCATCGAAATGATGGATGACCTCACCAACGCCGTATTTCAGGCCGATCTGCGCACCAACGTGAACACCTTCCGTCAGAACCTGCAGGTGCTGTACGTTACGAACCTCGCCGCTGCGCTGGCCAATGAGCGGAATCAGTACGATACCTTCACCCAGAGTGCTGCCCTGCACAGCCTGCAGCGTGTTAAAACGATGATGAACAACCGCGCCCGCGGCAATGCCGAAACCCGCGCGCACACCGCGCACATTCTGCGCATTGTGGATGAGGCGCTGGAGGGGTAGGTCAGCTATTCCGGCCGGTGCTGAGCCGGTGTTTCCCCGAATGTGGGTAAGCGCTCTCAGTATCGGATAAGATCTTCAGGGCACGACCGGAAACAGATGTTTTCGGTCGTGCCCTTTTTTTTTTGGCGGCTTCGGTTTTCGGGGAGGGGTTTCTTTCCGAAGGGTTTTGCCGGCAGGCCTAAGTTCCTGAAATCATGAGTTTGCACATGCTTTGGAAGGGTTTTTGGTCAGGTTTCGGGATTTGTGCTGAAGCAGTGATATAACAGATAATTAGAACGTTATCCACATGTTGTCAACAGGCGTGTGTGTCGCTTACGGGTACCGGCTGGTGTTAATAAGTTGTTGATAAATAACTTTGAACGGGAAGGCTTAAGGCCCTAAATTAGAATGCCCGAGAAGCCCGTTAACATGCTTCACACATATATAATCGCAGTTCAACAAGACAAGCTATAACTATGAAAATCAGTCGTCATTTTACGGATAAGAAAAGTACATCTCCCTACAGCAAGCTTGGTTTCGAAGCCCGCAAATCAGAAATTAAAAACCCGGACGGGTCAAAAGTTTTTTCTCTTGATAAGGTGATGGTGCCTTCCGGGTGGAGTCAGGTGGCGACCGACATTATTGCGCAGAAGTATTTTCGGAAGGCCGGTGTGCCGGTAAAGTTGCGGAAAGTAGCTGAGGAAGGCGTTCCCGAGTGGCTGCAGCGCTCAGAGGCCGATACTGATAGTATGGAAGGGCTCAGCGCAGAAGAGCGCTATGGAATGGAGACCGACTCGCGTCAGGTTTTTGACCGCATGGCGGGCTGCTGGACCTACTGGGGCTGGAAGCACGGCTACTTTAACGAAGAATCTGATGCGAAAGCCTACTTCGATGAAATGCGCTACATGCTGGCTACGCAGATGGCCGCGCCCAACAGTCCGCAGTGGTTCAATACAGGGCTTCACTGGGCATACGGCATTAACGGACCGGCGCAGGGGCACTATTACGCGGATCCGCAAACCGGCCGGGTGCTTCGCTCGCAGGATGCCTACTCCCATCCGCAGCCGCATGCCTGCTTCATTCAGAGCATTGATGATGATCTGGTGAATGAAGGCGGCATTATGGATTTGTGGGTGCGTGAGGCGCGCCTGTTCAAGTACGGCTCCGGAACGGGCACCAACTTCTCTAACCTGCGCGGATCAAACGAGCCGCTGAGCGGCGGAGGGAAGTCATCCGGGCTGATGAGCTTCCTCAAAATAGGTGACCGCGCGGCAGGTGCTATCAAGTCAGGCGGCACTACGCGGCGGGCAGCGAAGATGGTGACCCTCGACCTCGATCACCCCGATATTGAAGAATATGTGAGCTGGAAGGTGAAGGAAGAAGAAAAAGTGGCTTCCATCGTGGCCGGCTCCAAAATTATTGAGAAACACCTCAAGCGCATCATCAACCTCTGCCATACGCCTGTTGAAATTGAGGGCAGAAGCTACAACGGCGAAATGAGCCGCAACCCGCTCAAGCACAAAGCGCTTGCGAAAGCCATCCGCGAAGCGAACCGCGATCAGGTGCCGATGAATTACATCCACCGGATTATGCAGCTTGCCGCACAGGGCTTCACCGATATTGAGTTTGATACCTACGACACCGACTGGAACTCCGAAGCGTACGGAACCGTGAGCGGACAGAACTCCAACAACTCGGTGCGCATCACCAACGAATTCATGGAAGCCGTAGAAAACGACGGCGACTGGAACCTGTACTTCCGCACAGAAAAGAAAGTTGCTGAAAAAGAAGGCCGCGCACCAAGGCCGTACCGCAGCCTGAAAGCGCGCGACCTCTGGGAGCAGATTTCTTACGCGGCATGGGCTTCAGCCGATCCGGGCACGCAGTACCATGATACCATTAACGAGTGGCACACCTGCCCCGAAGACGGCCCCATCAACGCGAGCAACCCCTGCAGCGAGTACATGTTCCTCGACAACACGGCCTGTAACCTTGCCTCGATGAACCTGGTGAAGTTTTATGACCGCGAAACCGGTGTATTTGATGTGAAGGCCTACCGGCATGCAACCCGCCTGTGGACTATCACCCTGGAAATTTCCGTGCTGATGGCGCAGTTTCCTTCAAAAGAGATCGCACAGCTTTCCTGGCAGTTCCGCACCCTTGGGCTGGGCTACGCCAATATCGGTTCCCTGCTGATGATTCAGGGCATCCCCTACGACAGCGAAGAGGCCGCAGCGCTTACCGGCGCCCTTACCGCCATCATGCACATGCACAGCTATGCTACGAGCGCTGAGATGGCCAAAGAGCTCGGCACTTTCGAAGGCTACGACCGGAACAAAGACCACATGCTGCGCGTGATCCGGAATCACCGCCGTGCTGCTTATAATGTTTCAGCCGAAGAGTACGAAAACCTCACCATAAGACCGATGGGCATAGATGCAACGCAGTGCCCGGACTATCTTATTGCCGCTGCCCGTGAAGATGCAGATCTTGCGCTTGCGCTGGGCGAGAAGCATGGTTACCGCAATGCACAGGTTACCGTAATCGCACCAACAGGCACCATCGGCCTGGTGATGGACTGCGATACAACCGGTATTGAGCCGGACTTTGCCCTGGTGAAATTCAAAAAACTTGCGGGAGGCGGCTACTTTAAAATCATCAATCAAAGTGTGCCTGCTGCACTTGAAAAGCTGGGTTACAGCGAAAAAGAAATTGATGCAATTGTGAAGTACGCCAAGGGGCACGGCACTTTTAAAGGATGCCCGACCATTACGCATGAGCGTCTGCAGGCGCTCGGTTTCACCGACGAAAAAATTGAAGCCGTTGAAGCCGGCCTGCCGGGAGCATTTGAAATCAAGTTTGCCTTTAATCAGTGGACACTCGGCGAAGATTTCTGCAAAGAGGTACTCGGCATTACTGATGCGCAGCTCTCTGACTGGAGCTTCGACATGCTCGCGCACCTGGGTTTTTCGCAAAGTGAAATCAGCCTGGCCAACGATTACGTATGCGGAACCATGACCGTTGAAGGCGCGCCCAAACTCAAAGACGAGCACCTGCCGGTGTTCGACTGTGCCAACAAATGCGGCCGTACCGGAACGCGTTTTATCTCGAGCATGGGCCATATCCGGATGATGGCGGCTGCACAGCCGTTTATTTCCGGGGCGATTTCAAAAACCATTAACCTGCCCAACGAAGCAACTGTTAGCGAAATTCAGGAAGCCTATATGACCTCCTGGAAGCTGATGCTCAAAGCCAACGCGCTGTACCGCGACGGCTCCAAGCTGAGTCAGCCGCTGAACTCTACTTCAGACGTGCTTCAGGTAGCTGAAGCTGAAGAAGAAGAAGAGAATGAACAGATGATGAACCCGGAAGTTGCCGCCGCACAGGATAAAGTGCTTCAGGTTGCGGAGCGCATCATTCATAAATATGTTTCAGAGCGCCGCAGGCTTCCAAACCGGCGTGGGGGCTACACACAGAAATGCAAAATAGGCGGACAAAGCGTTTACCTGCGTACCGGCGAGTATAAAAACGGTCAGCTGGGTGAAATTTTCATAGATATGCACAAGGAGGGCGCTGCCTTCCGGAGTTTGCTTAACTGTTTTGCCATTTCTATATCACTGGGCCTGCAGCATGGTGTGCCCCTTGATGAATTTGTGGATGCCTTTGTATTCACCAAATTTGAGCCAAGCGGTATGGTACACGGCAATCCGCATATTAAAATGACAACTTCTGTGATGGATTACATCTTCCGCGAGCTTGCCATTTCATATCTTGGCCGTCATGATCTTGCTCATGTAGGGGCTGATGAAATTATGGAGCGTACCCTCAAAACCGAAGAGGAAGTGAAAGATGCGGAAAAAAATTCAGGCTCATCACAGGATGTGGTTTCCGAAACACTTCCCAAAAGCAACATTGCCAACCTCAAAGCAGAAGTAGCTGAAACTGTTAGTATTGTTTCGCCAGGCACGGAGAAAGCAGAGAACTCATTCATGAGCCGCTACAAAAGAGCCCGAAGTATGGGCTACACCGGCGATGTTTGCAGCGAATGCGGCAGTATGTCGATGGTAAGAAACGGAACCTGCCTTAAATGTGAGAATTGCGGTTCAACAAGCGGCTGCTCCTGACGAAGTGCAATAGTATCAACATACGATCTCAAATAAAAACATATACTTGGAACAACAAAAAGCCCGGTCGGAAGTCCGGGCTTTTTCTTTGCCTGAACTGTGTCTTCAAGACCAAGCTGCCGGACGGCTGATGCTGAATGGCTGTTTTATACAGGCGCTTAGCAGCATAACGGACAAAAAAAACGCCGCGTCTGTTCAAAACGCGGCGTTAAATTTATCATCTACAGACGGCTATTACCCCATTTGTTGTTTTAAATATAAGGAAATAATAGGTGTTCAAACAATTAGTATTTACGCGTAATTATCTAAAAAATAATTATAAGTATAAATACGTATAAATTAGATAAGATTTTCAGCAAGAGCCTTTTTGACAAGCGCTGCTATATTTTTGACACCCATTTTCTGCATCAGGTTAGAGCGGTGTGTTTCAACAGTTCGGGGAGAAATGGAAAGTATTTCAGCTATTTCCTGATTGGTTTTACCGTCAACGATATATTTGAGGATTTCCTTTTCCCGGCGGGTAAGTCTGGAAAGGGGCTTAGGATCATCAGATTTGCGGTTCCGTTGCAGGAAACTGGTCGTGATCATATCTGAAACGGCTTTACTGAAAACACGCTCGTTGTTCAGTACCCGGTGAATATTCTCGATGATCTCGTCCTTGCCGGAGCTTTTGAGCATATAACCGTATGCACCGGCTTCAAGCACTTCATTCAGGTACTTTTCATCAAGGTGGATAGTCATCATAATGATGCGGGCATCTTCGTCGAACTTCAGAATTTCTCTGCACGCATCGATGCCGTCTAACTCCGGCATGGTTATATCTAAAAAACAAACATCCGGCCTGAACTGCTGGTACAACTCTACAGCCTCTCTCCCCGACGAAGCTTCTGCAACAACTTTGAATGTGGATACGCTGTTTAAAATGGAAGTAAGCCCTAAACGGACTACACTATGATCGTCTGCTACAAGTAAAGTGATTACGGACATACTGGGCTTTTGATATGTTTCAAAAAAATCTTAACGGTAGATAAATTAAGTGGAAAAGCGTAACCGGATAGCTAAAGGGATATAAGAACCGAAAAGGATAATGAGCAGCTTAGAGAAGTTGGTACCCCTTATATGGTTGAAGCTTCCTAATGTAAGGCCGTGCGTTAAAACAGCATTTCAATCTTTAGCGAAGGCTCCAAATCCTATAGTGTGCAATATAAAAAATAATGAAGACTAAAAAGCCTTATTTATCGGCCGTAGTCTCTTTATTTTTACAAATAGTAGGGTCCTCCATAGAGGATGAACAGAGTGAGGCTGCTCAGCAGAAGAACCCGAAGGTTCCAGGCCAGGGTTCTCGGAAGGTTTGCACGGCTAAGGCGTTGTACAAGCTGCGCATTATGCGCGCCGGTAATGCTCATTTTGTTATGTACGGGTATCACCCGGAAGGCTGTTTCACCCCATATGTATGCGAGCAATACTCCGCTAAGCACAAAAGCCCAAAAAAGAGATGATCCAAAACTCAGCGTTATCAGAGCAATGCCAGAGAAAAGCTCGGCAAGCATAGGAACCCCTGCAACAAGAGCGGTCCGGCCGGAGTGGAAGTCATGAAATACCGTACCTGATTGGGAATCAGCAAACACGAAGCCGGGATAATGCACAAGCTGAACAAAAGTTGTGAGTCCGCACATAAAAGCGCAGCTTACAAGATTCAGCAGAAGCAGGCTCAAAAAAGCAGTTTCATGGGTTAGTGGCATAAGAGTACGGAAAATTGGTTGCGGAAATCCTTATTTTGCAGGCTTTTGAGAATTAAGCCTAACAAAAAGGCGTGCAGAAAACATTTCAACCCAATCACTTCGTTAATTTAGATTAAGTTTCAGGATTACTTTATGCTGTTAAACAGAACGCATACCTGCGGTGAACTCAGCCTCAGCCACGTAGGAAAAGAAGTTACGCTCAACGGCTGGGTAAATATCCGCCGGGATCTTGGCGGTGTAATTTTTATTGATCTGAGGGACCGTTACGGCCTCACTCAGGTCGTTTTTTCACCTCAGGACAATGCGCAGGCACATCTGGCTGCCGATGAGCTGCGCAACGAGTTCGTAATTGGCGTTGTCGGGCAAGTTCAGCAAAGGGATGCCGAAAATGTAAATCCCAAAATGAAAACCGGCGATGTGGAGGTGCGTGTGCAGCAGCTGCATATCTATTCGCGTGCGAAAACCCCCCCGTTTGAAATTAAGGATGACATTCAGACCAACGAAGAAACCCGGCTCAAATACCGTTTCCTTGACCTGCGCCGCGCACCGCTTCAGCAGAACCTGATGCTTCGTTCTGCGATTTACCGCAGTACCCGCAATTATTTCTATGACAATGCCTTTGCGGAAGTCGAAACGCCGGTGCTGATGCGCTCAACCCCCGAAGGCGCCCGTGATTACCTCGTGCCCAGCCGTGTGAATCCCGGTAAATTCTACGCCCTGCCGCAAAGCCCGCAAATCTACAAGCAAACGCTCATGATTTCCGGCATGGACCGCTACTTCCAGATTGTGAAGTGCTTCCGGGATGAAGACCTCCGCGCCGACCGCCAGCCCGAGTTTACACAAATCGACGTCGAGATGTCGTTTGTAGATGAAGAGGCCATCTACCAAATGGCAGAAGGCCTGATGGCGAAGGTGCTCAGCGAAGCGCAGGGTAAAGAAATCGAAACCCCCTTCCCCCGAATGAGCTATCAGCAGGCCATCGAAACCTACGGCAGCGACAAACCTGATACCCGCTTCGGGATGAAATTCCGCGACCTTTCCGATATCGTGAAAGACTCCGAGTTTCGGGTTTTTTCCAAAACCGTTGCCGAAGGCGGCAAGGTTGTCGGCTTTGTAGCACCCGGTTTCGGCACGCTCGGCCGCGGCATTATGGATCGCCTCACCAAGCGCGTTCAGCAGGAAATCGGTGCCGGCGGGCTCATCTATATCAAAAACAATGCGGATGAGCTGTACTCCTCCGTCAGTAAATTTGTGAGTGAAGAAACAACCCGCGCAATGGCCGATGCCGCCGGCGCAGCTGAAGGCGACCTCATCCTGATTCTTGCAGGCAAAGCGCCGCTCGTGTATCAGCAGCTTGGCGATCTTCGCCTTATGTTCGCCAAAGAGTACGACATGATTGATGAAAGCCTCGCCAACTTCCTTTGGGTTACGGAATTCCCCCTGTTTGAGTACAGCGAGGAAGACGGCCGCTACTACGCCATGCATCACCCGTTCACTTCACCCAAGCCCGAAGATGTGCCGCTCATGGAGTCCAAGCCGGGCAAAGTGCGCGCAAGGGCCTATGATCTGGTGCTCAACGGCAGCGAAATCGGAGGCGGTTCCATCCGGATTCACGATTTCGATACTCAGCAGAAAATGTTCCGCATGCTCGGTATTGAGGATGAAGAAGCCCGCGAGAAATTCGGTTTCCTGCTTGAGGCTTTCCAGTATGGCGCGCCTCCGCACGGCGGCATCGCCTTCGGCCTCGACCGTATCGTGATGCTGCTCGCGGGTGCCAAAAGCCTGCGCGATGTGATCGCTTTCCCCAAAAATCAGCGGGCCCAAAGCACCATGGATAACTGCCCCGATGTGGTGGAAACCCGACAGCTCGACGAGCTTTACATTCAGCTCAAACCCATCATCAAATAAACACACGCGCCCGGCGGCTCAGCTGCCGGGCGTTTTTTAGCCTGTTTCTCAACAACCATGAAAACTGCCGGAATCGACGGCTGCCGGGCCGGCTGGCTGGCCGTAACCCTCGACCGCAGCCTTGCCGCGTGGCAGCTGCTGCAAACCCCGACGGAGCTCGCAGCTTATGCCGCGGCTAAAAATACCGTGTTTATCGATATCCCGATCGGGCTGTCGGAAACCGAGCCGGTGCGTAAATGCGATCAGCTGCTCAGGCTGGTTTTGGGCAGAGCCTACGCATCATCGGTTTTTAGTCCGCCGGTAAGGGCTGCATTTCTGGTGAATGACTACACCGCGGCCTGCGACATCAACGAAACAAGAACCGGCAAACGCATCACCAAACAGGCCTGGAACATCATGCCGAAAATACGGCAGGTTGATGAACTGATTGCTGAGCAGCCGGCACTGAGGCAGGTGCTTCACGAAAGCCATCCCGAACTGCTTTTCAAGAAGCTGAACCGTGCGGGTGAGCCGCTTCCCAAAAAGAAAACCCCCGAAGGCGTGGAAAGGCGGCAGAAACTGCTGTTCAGCGCCGACCCGCGAACAGAGGAGCTTTTCACCAAAATGCGGGAGGGCCTGAAAAAATCGCAGGCCAAAGACGACGACCTGCTGGATGCCCTCGTACTCGCCCTTATGGCCGCACAAAGCCCGTACCGGCCGGTCCGCACACTCCCGCTCCCTCCTGAAACGGACAACCGCGGCATCCCCATGGCTATACATTTTGTGTAGGGTGATGGTTTAACGGACCTGAGCAGTGTTCAGAAATATTTCCGGCATTACAAAAAAAAGGGTACGTGAAGCAGGCTTCACGTACCCTTTTTAAATTGATGGCAGAAAAATCAGCTGTCTTTTTCAGAAGAAATAAGGCTGCGATACTTCACACCAGACTTGTTAATGCGGTTCAGCCCGTTGAAAGCGGCTACCCGGTAAGCTTCGCTGAAGGTAGGGTAATTCAGGATGTTATCTACGAAGTAACGCACATCAATCTTATTCTTCATCACCGCCTGACCAATGTGGATGATGTCGCAGGCATTTTCACCGATTACATGTACCCCAAGCAGATTAAGGGTTTTCCGGTCGATGATGAGCTTGAGCAGACCAAGGGTTGTGTTAGAAACTGATGACTTCGTCAGTTCCTTATAAAACGCCCGGCCCACAGCGAAATCAAGCCCCTGTGAAATGGCTTCATCTTCGGTGAGACCGATACTCGATATCTCCGGAATGGTGTAAATCCCAAACGGATGAGCGCCGCTCAGCTTCACATTATCGATATTTGCCATGTGGCAGCTTGCAATACGGCCTTGTGTGAAAGAAGCAGAAGCAAGGCCGGGAAATCCAACAATATCGCCGGCTGCGTAAACAGAAGGCACCGAAGTCTGATAGTGCCCGTTCACGCTGATGTACCCTTCTTCGTTCATCTCAATGCCGACTTCTTCGAGGCCGATTCCGCGGGTATTAGGCTGCCTGATACCGAAATGCAGCACCTGTTCGGTTTCAAGCACCCGCAGTTCATTATCTTTGAGGCTGCGGTACTTAACTTCGGTACAATTGCGAAGCGGATTTTCAGAAACGCCTTCAACATAAACCTGCGTATGAATAACCATGCGCTGCTGACTGAGAGCAAGATCGAATTCCTTTTTAATTTCTGAATCCAGGAAAGGTAGGTAGGTCTCGCGTGAGCTCAGCAGGTTTACTTTGGTGCCAAGAGCTGAAAAAATGGTAGCATATTCAATTGCGTTAACGCCGCCACCGATAATCACCAGTCGTTTAGGTACATGGCTCATATTAACAAGGCTGCGGTTATCAACCACAAGGCGGTGATCCACTTCAAAGTTTTTGGGCTTGCTGCCTGAAGATCCCGTTGCGAGCAGGATAAACTCAGCCCGGTATTTTTTCCGTGTACCCAGGTGATCGCTCACTTCTACAGTATGCGGATCGAGCAAATGCCCCATCCCCCTTGCCGTATGAACTTCATTTTTTATCAGGTTGCGCTTTACTTCGCTGTTTTCATACTTCACTACCTGATCCTTAAAGCGAAGCAGGTCGGCCATTTTATACCGCTGATAATTGCGGCTTGCCCCGTCAGCTCCGAAAAGCTGATTGTACTTAAAAATGGAAGCTGCTGCTTCACGCAGGGCTTTGCTCGGAACGGTTCCGGCATTGATCCACGCGCCGCCAAGGTGTTTGGCGTCGGCCTCAACGAGCAACACCTTTTTCCCGAACTTGGTTGATTGCATCGCGGCTGAAAAACCGGCAGGGCCGCTTCCCAGAATAATCAGGTCATAATCGTATTTCATAAAAATAGGTTTGGTTCGTCCTTTGCTGTGCAGTTTAGGCTGCTAACTTCTCTATCTGCGTTTATTCATATAATCGCTTAAGATACAAAAGGATAAACGTTTTTCCCTGACTTATAGCCCCAAGCCGGTGAATTATAATGAACTGCCTTCTGTTATTCTGACATGTAAACGACTGCTAACTTGTTGCTGTGCTGTATAATAGCAACACTGGTATAAAACTTGCAGTGTTCCGGATGATGTTGTTTCAGGCAACATTTTCACATAAATCGTTTATAAGGCCTTTCAAAAGCGCCTTCATTTACTGCTGTTATTAACTATAAATTAAAAGGAAATTTATTATGGCTTTCACACTTCCAGAACTTCCCTATGCATACGATGCCCTTGAGCCGCATTTCGATGCAAAAACTATGGAAATACACCATACCAAGCATCACAACGCATATATTACCAAAGCAAACGATGCCCTTGCAGGCACCGAACTCGCTGATGCTTCCGTAGAAGAAGTTCTCACAAATCTGGATAAACTACCCGCTGACAAAAAGCAGGGTGTTATCAACAATGCCGGCGGACACGCCAACCACACGCTTTTCTGGACGGTTCTTTCTCCAAACGGCGGCGGAAACCCCACCGGCGAACTTGCTGATGCGATCAGCAGTACTTTCGGCAGCTTCGATGCTTTTAAAGAGGCCTTCGCGAATGCAGCCGCTACCCGTTTCGGTTCAGGCTGGGCATGGCTGGTAGTTGACGGCAGCGGCAAGCTGCACGTAACTTCAACCGCCAATCAGGATTCACCGGTAATGAGCGGGCATACCCCGATTCTTGGTCTCGATGTTTGGGAGCACGCCTACTACCTCAACTATCAGAACCGCCGCCCCGACTACATCTCGGCTTTCTGGCATGTGGTAAACTGGGCCAAAGTGAACGAGCTTTACCTTGCTGCAAAATAAGTTCATGACTGCTTAGCAGCAGCAGCGCAAAAAAAAAGGCCGGATGTCTGCAAGTGCAGATGTCCGGCCTTTATTTTTTTCAGGATGATGCGCTTCCAATCCTGAACAACCTATGCGGCAATTGCGCGCTCAGTTTTGCTCGCTTAGGGTAACCCGAACGCGCTCCTGGAAAATGTAGCTCAGCTGCGCATACAGCCGCGGGTTTGAAACGCTGAGCTGCTGCCGGGTTCGGGTCTGGCGCCCGGTCGGGTCGCGGCGGTCAGCGGTTTCTACGGTTTCGAAGGTAGGGTTTTCACCGGTAATCTCTTCATAGCTCAGCGGTTCGATCTCGAAATCTATGTAAAACCGGCCGTTGTTATCCGGTGTGATGGCGAAAAAATCGCCCGAGCCGTCATCGAGCGGGATGCGCACTTCCAGCGACATCACCCGGCTGCTGCCGCTTACCCCAACGAGGATGCCGTTGGCCTCCAGCCGCTCAGTAGAAACCAGCGTTGGCCTGATGCGGTCGCGGCGTTCGGTGCGCCGTATCACCTGCACCCGCTCGCCAAGCTGCTGCTCCGCCTGCTGCACCAGCCGCTGGTTTTCCGGCATATTCTGCCAGCCCGGGTTCTCGAGGTAGCTCTGCCGGGCACCGGGGAAGTCGCCGAGTGCCTCCACAATTCCGGTAGGGAACACAATCCCGAACGAGCGCCGCAGCTGATTGCCGTTGTCGAAAAACATCCGGAACCCGTGGTCGCGGGCCATCTGCCAGGTGCGGTTATTCCGGAAGTTCACTGCGATGTACACGAAACGGTCGTCGTTGCCAATGGCAACATCGAAATCATCAATTAAATTAGAATTCAGAGCCGCTGAGGGCCAGTCATTGAAGTCGCCGTCGATGGTAACCGGCTCTGCGAGTGCGAGGCTCGAAACCTGCCTCGGCCCGGAGCAGGCTGCAAGCAGCCATAGCAGCACAGGCAGCAGCAAAAAAACAAAATATTTTGGGACGGAAAATGCAGTCATAGGGCTGAACGTAAAGGCGTAGCAGTGGGCGCCGCAATCGTTAGGACGGGCACGTATTGAAAACAAAAAATGTTATATTAGCCCACTAAGATAAGACTGCCCTGTGCTAACACAAAACCTGTATTAATAACACAATTCAGGGCAGTTCAGGTGCCTAACCGGCACTGCTGCAACTATTACTAACCTGAAAACAGAAACTATTATGCAATTTGGTTTTGGTATAGGTCCCGACACCACCTGGATGCGCGATGAGCTCACCGAACTTGGTGTAAAAGAAGTTACCACCCCGGCTGAAGTTGACACCATGATGCAGGGCACCAAAGAAGGCACCATGCTGCTCGTGATCAACTCCGTTTGCGGCTGTGCCGCCGGCAACGCACGCCCCGCAGTGAAAATCGCCCTCGAAAACGACAAGAAGCCGACCCACCTCTTCACCGTGTTCGCCGGTCAGGATAAAGAAGCAACCGCCCGCGCCCGCGAGTACTTTGCGGAATATCCGCCCTCATCGCCCAGCTTTGCCTTCTTTAAAGACGGCGAAATTAAGGCGATGATCCCGCGCCACCGCGTAGAAGGCCGCAGCGCACAGGAAGTTGCCGGCGACCTCAAAATGGTTTTCGACGCTTTTTGCGAGTAAGCCGTCCCATCGCGGATTTTCAAATTTCCAAATAAAACAAAAGCCTTCCGGTTCGCGCCGGAAGGCTTTTGCTGTTTTATGCAAGTCCGGGAAGCAACCGATCCGCCTGAAACCGGCTGCCCGGCAGTGCTGTTTTCTTTTTTAGGGGGGGAAACTCCGTGCACATCAAGGTCTTTCGTGATTTAACAACCATCGCAGGCCAACGGCAAACGCCTTGCTTTTTGGCGTGCGATATCCGGCTCCCCGCCCTGTCCTCCGCTATCCTGCACGACCTCCGCCACCACCACCTGCTGCCCCGCCAACCGCACCCGTGCCGGTGCTGATGCTTGTGGTGGTTGACACAACCGCCGTGTGCACTACGTTCGAAAACAGGGCCGCGTTGGGGAAAAAGCCCGGCATGAAAAACATCCACGTTAAATCGTCGGGCTGCGGATTAATGCTTTCGATGAGTGTACCCATCTTCTTTTTGTTCAGCCCCAGGGCGATGGCGTACACGATGTGCAGCCCTTTCAGTTCCGGCTTCATGGAAACCCGGCCTTCAGTGAGTGCGAGCCGGTAGGCTTTCCAGCGGCGGTACACGCGCTCGCCTTCCTCGGTGCGTACATTCAGGGCGATGGTCAGCACCAAGGCAAGTCCTGATGCAATGAGCAGGGCTACACCGCTTGCCGGCCCTGCTTCGCTGTTGTAAATGAGGAGGAAAAATCCGAACAAAAACAGCATCGCCTGAACCAACATATTCAGCACAATAGGCTTGGTGTTATCCACCATCCAGTTATTGGCGCGGGCTTCCAGGCCGATTTCGCTGAACCATTTGCTCCACCATGTCGTGAATGCCGTTTGGGCTTTGTGCTCTTTTGAGCTGAAATCAAAAAGCTTGTTGAGCCGCTTTTTTTCGCCGTTCAGCCGCCCTTCGAGCAGGGTAACGACTTCCGTTTCCCAGCTTTTCAGCCCGCTGTAATCTGTTTTGCCAGTGCGCTCAAGCAGGTAAACCTCGGTCTCCTTTTTCCGGAAGGTGCCGGTTTCTTCTTTTTCCTGCACAATCCGGAAGTAGCCCTTCCGCGATAAATCGAAGATGGTTGCCACAAAGCGGCTGTTGTGATCGCTGTAGAGGTTGCGGAACAGCCAGCCGACCATTGCCGGCGGCATTTCAGAGGGAGGCGTTTCCAGCATTTCCGGGAAGTGCTCGGCCAGCTGCGGGCGTCCGCCGAATTTGAGAACCAGCACCATCGCAAAAACCAGGCTTGCAGCTGCAAGCACCCAGCCCAGCGGTATCAGAAAAGCTGACATCCGGGCTTTGCGCAGCTCGGCTTCCTCCCGCTCCTGCATGATCACGAACGGATTGAGCGTCGCCTCTGAGGGTACCGTGTTTTCGACCAGACGCTCCGGGAAAAAAGTGCGGATGCGCAGCGCCCGGTCGCCCCGGTTCCGCTCCGCAGTAAAAAGCACCCGATTGCTTTCTGTGCTGAGCTGCGCATTCTGTGCGCGGGTTTCCGGCCAGGCAATCAGCTCATCCGCAGAAAGGCCCTCCGGCAGCACAATTTCGATTTCAATATTCTGATGGGCACGGTCCCAGTCAGAACCGAGAAATGCCCAGTAAAACTCCGCCCATTCGCCGTCTGAAGCCAGCGCACCTTCCAGAATGTAGCTCAGCGTAAAGGTCCGGCTTTCATCCTGCGCACTGAAATTGGTGCGGATGGTCACCACGCGGTTCCCGTCGCGGATCGAATAGGTGCCGGGCTCGTTGCTGTCTTCAAAGCGGAACTGCTGCCCGCCCTCGCGCACCTCAATCTCCCGGATTTCCCGGAAACCCTGCTTCCGGATATCCTGCTCGAACCAGCTGTAGCTGCCCTCAAACCGGAAAGTGCGCTCCTCGGTGATGAAGACTTCCCCCGAAGGCCGGATTTCCGCCACAATCCGCAGGGCGGGGATCTCGTAATCTTTGGCCAGGGCATCAGCCGGATGAAGGAGGAGCGTGAAGCCCCCCGCAATCACCAGCAGGAAAAATAGAAAAGCAGATGGCGTGTGGTAAGCTTTCATCATCGTTTTCATCAGTTCAGGTCGGTATAGTTAAGTCAAAATACAAAGGCTTTGCCTACGCAGGCTAAAGGCGAAGGTTGGGTTTTGGACAGTTCTGTGGTACTGGCAGCTTTCATCGTTAATAGCCTTCGTTCCAAAGATGAGGTTCCTTAGCGAATATCACAAAATCCCAGATTCGCTGTCAAACCATGGATTTGCAAATGCGCTGTATGACCATTAATGTGTGGACACCTTCGAACCATCCATGAGAGACCTTTCCCCGCTACGGTAATTCTGTACTTTTCATCTTCTTCAATGCTATCTTTGGAAAGACTGCATCCTGTCGGCTTCCGTAGTCAATATTATTTTTTTCACAGGCAGCACTTTCAAAAAAAGCCGGCGGATACCATCTGTAGAAAGTTGTCTGTAAAGCGTCGCAGGTTTCATCTGAAATTTTGGACAAAATAGCCATTCTCAACTGATTACGCCGTGCCAAATCCTAATTCTATCCTTCCGACAAGAGCCTCTTTATCACAATTTTTGAAGGGACATGCTTTTCTTTTTAGGGTGATGTGCGCCGTATTCGTATTTGGCCTCATCCCACTTCCCGCGACCGTTGCGCAGGTGTTCATCAACGAATTCCAGGCGTCCAACCAAAGCACCATCGCTGATGAAGACGGCGATTTCGAAGACTGGATCGAGCTGTTCAACGCCGGCACCGAAGCGGTGAACCTAAGCGGCTTCGGCCTCACCGACGATCCCTCCCGGCCCTACCGCTGGATTTTTCCGCCGGTCAGCATCGCGCCCGGCGGCTTCCTGCTGGTCTGGGCCTCCGGCAAAGACCGCCGCCTTGCCTTTGGGGAGCTGCATACCAATTTCAGCATTGCCGCTGCCGGCGAGCCGCTGCAGCTTACCGCGCCCGATGGCAGCGTTGCCGATTTCATCCCCGAAACGGCCGTCCCGGCTGATTTTTCCTACGGTCGCTTCCCCGACGGCGCTTCTTCCTTCTTTTTTTATGATGAGCCCAGCCCTGCGGCAGCCAATGGTGCCGGCGGCTGGCAGGGCATCGCCGCCCCGCCCGCATTTTCCCATGAGCCGGGTTTCTACCCCGCTCCCTTTCAGCTGAGCGCGCAGGCCGGCGGCGCAGCCGAAATCCGTTTCACCACCGACGGCAGCCTGCCGCAGGCTGACTCCCCGCTGCTGGACCCGGCCGGCATCCCCGTAACCGACCGCACCGCTGAGGGTGCCGTCATCTCCCTCATCCCCACGGCCGGCAGCTGGCAGGCCCCGCTGGGCGAAGTGCCGCGCGCGTTCACGGTCACGGCCCGGAGTTTTCGCGAAGGCTGGTACCCAAGCGAGCCGGTCTCAGCCACCTACTTTATTACGGCCGAGGGACGCTTCACCCATGAACTGCCGGTGCTCAGCATTGTAACCCCGCCCGAAAACCTGTTCGACCCCGATATCGGCATCTACGTTTTCGGGAATGCGCCCAACGGCAATTTCTGGCAGCGGGGCGAGGAGTGGGAGCGGCCCGCATCCTTCACTTTTTTCGAAAGCGACGGCACACCCGTTTGGCAGGGCGGCACCGGACTCCGCATTCACGGGGGGACTTCGCGGCGGCTGCCGCAGAAATCGCTGCGGCTCTACTGGCGCAGCCGCTACGGCGACGACGCCCTCCGCTATCCTGTTTTCGGCGACTACCCCGTGCAGGAATTCCGCCGCCTCATTCTGCGCATGGCCGGTCAGGACGACATCTACACCTTCCTGCGCGACCCCATTATGCAGCGCATAGCTGAAGGCCTGCCGATGGATTTCCAGGCGTTTCGCCCGGCGGTGCTCTACATCAACGGCGAGTTCTGGGGCATCCACAACATCCGCGAGCGCTTCGACCGGCACTACATCGGCAGCCATCACCCGGTTGATCCCGAAAACCTGGACCTGCTCAACCACACCAATCTCGAAATCATCGAAGGCGACCGGCAACATTACGAGGCCATGCTCAGCTATATCAGTCAAAACGGCCTGCAAAACGATGCCCATTTCGCCTGGCTGGAGACGCAAATGGATGTGGAGAATTTCACCGACTTGAAGATTGCGGAGGCTTTTTTCTACCGCTGGGATATCGGCAACATCCGGCACTGGCGCGAGCGCACGCCCGGCAGCCGCTGGCGCTGGATGATGTTCGATCTCGATACCGGCTTCGGCGGCTTCTGGAGCCTGGATGAGCCCTGGACCTTCAACATGCTCGATTACCTCACCGAGCCCGACGGTCCCTGGACCGGCTTTCAGGGCCACAATCAGAACCGGCCCGAAGCGACCTTCCTGCTACGGAAAATGCTCGAAAACGAGGCGTACCGGCAGCACTTCATCACCCGCTTTGCCGACCTGCTCAACTCCTGGTTCAGGCCGGAGCGCGCCCGGCACATCATCGATGAATACGCCGCCCTGATTGATGCCGAAATTCCGGGGCAGGTCAGCCGCTGGCGTCGCATACAGAGCTACAGTTTCTGGCAGCAGCAGCTGGAGGTGATGCGCACCTTCGCCGACCTGCGGCCGGAGCATCAGCTGGCACAGCTGCTTGAATTTGCGGGTGTTGAGGAGCGCATCACCCTCACCCTTGAGCTCGCGCAGCCGGGCTCGGGCGGCATTGGCGTGAACACCCTCACCGTAAACAGCAGCCTGCCCGGCGCGGGCCCGGCGCCCTTCCCGTGGACCGGCCGCTATCCGGCGGACTTCCCCCTCACCCTTACCGCCAAACCTTTCGGCGGTTTCAACTTCAGTCACTGGGAAATTAACGGGGAGATGTTCACCCAGCCGGTACTCACCCTCTCGCCCGAAACCGACCTTCAGGTGCGGGCTGTGTATGAGCCGGGGGGAGATGAAGCCTTCGATCCGCCGCCCTTTGCGCTCAGCGCCGGCATCCCTTACATCTTTTCCGCCTGGGATGCGGAAGCTGAGCCGGGAAGCTTCCCCACGAACATGCAGTTTGTGTATATGACTGAAACTGATCCGGGTTTGGGGGCGTCCGTTGCGGGCACGGTCAGCGGCGCCTACAACCTCGAAAGCCGGACCCGCATCAACGGGCTGGGTTCTGAGGGCCTCGCCTTCCTGAATACCGGCAACGCCGACGGCAACCCGGGATTCCCCGGCACGCGCCTCGGCGGTGTGCTGCTCGCCCTCGATACCCGTGAGGCCGCCTCCGTGAACCTCAGCTTCGAAGCCGGAACCCTGCTGCCCAATTCCCGCGAGTACGCTTGGCGGCTGCAGTACCGCCTGGGTGATGCAGGTCCGTTTGAAGACCTCACCGGTCCAGACGGTGCGCCGGTGCAGTACCTGCGGGCAGCCGAAGCGGGGCACAGCGCCCTCTTCGAAGACATCGCCCTGCCGGAAGCGGCCCTCGGCAAGCCGTACGTGCAGCTGCTCTGGCGCTACTACTATACCGGCATCCGGCACGATGCCGCCGACGGCAGCCGCACCTGGCTGCGCCTCGGCAACCTCCGCGCCGAAGCTGTTGAACCATCTCACCTCCCGGATGAGGGCACGGAGCGCATCACCCAAATACAGCTGCACCAAAACTACCCGAATCCCTTCAACCCCGTCACTATTATTCCGTTTTCGCTGCCCGCCCCGGCGGAGGTCTGGCTCGAAATCTTCAACATTCAGGGTCAGCGGGTCGCAGCACTGGCCAGCGGTCAGCCCTTCGCCGCCGGCACCCACAACCTCCAATTCGATGCCGGCAGCCTCGCCAGCGGACTCTACCTCTATCGCCTCCGCCTCCGCAACACGGACGGCCCCGGCCCCGAGATACAGCAAACCCGGAAAATGCTCCTCATCCGATAGGGGCTTTTGGGAAGGGCATTGCCATCCCATATCATATCAAAGCATCCCGTACGGGCGACCCTTGTGGTCGCCCCTCGTGGTCGCCCCGTGCGGTCGCCCCCCGCGGCCGGGGAGGGGCGATATTGGGGAGGGAGCGAATTCGCCATCCGGGTCGATTCGCATCCGGGGCGACCACGATGGTCGCCCTTACCCCAGCTCCCTGGCGCGTTTTGTGGCTTCTTCTACGGCTTTGATGAGGGTTACGCGGATGCCGCCTTCTTCGAGTTTGAGGATGCCGTCGATGGTACAGCCGGCCGGGGTTGTTACTTCATCTTTGAGCATGGCGGGGTGTTTGCCGGTTTCCAGCACCATCGAGGCTGAGCCGAGGCAGGCCTGTGCGGCGAGTTCGGTTGCCAGATTCCGGGGGATGCCCGCTTTCACGCCGCCTTCGGCCAGGGCTTCAATCATGATGTAGATGAAGGCGGGTCCGCTCGCGCTCAGGCCGGTGACTGCATCAAACAGCTTTTCATCCATAATTTGGGTGCGGCCTGCGGTGTTGAACATGGCCTGCGCAAACCCAAGGTGATGCTCCTGTGCGAGGGCCGAGCCGCAGAGGGCGGTCATCCCTTTACGGATGCGCAGCGGGGTGTTGGGCATGGCGCGGATTACCGGGCAGTTGCGGCCGCTCCACTCCGTGAGCTGCGTGATGGTGGTGCCGGCCATCACCGAAATCAGCAGTTTTTCGGGCCCGAGTGAAGGGGCGAGTTCCGGCAGAACCTGACCGGCGAGCTGCGGTTTTACGGCGAGCACGACGACCTCAGCCTGAGCGGCGGCCTCGGTGTTGCTCATGCCCCGCACGCCGTAATCAGCTTCGAGCTGCTCCACGCGCTTGCTGCGCCGGGCGCTGACCAGAATTTGTTCGGGTTTAAAAAAACGGGCGGCGATCATGGCCTCAATCATGGCCTCGCCGATTTTGCCTGCGCCAATGATGGCGATGCTCTGTGGGTTATAGGTAGTACTCATAGCTTGAATGTGTGCAGAATTAAAGAGTTAGCGGGAGGCTGCGGCCTCATTGCAGTGATACGCCCCCGATGCATCGGGGGAAGATAAATTCAAATAATATAGTTAGATTATGAAGTTGTTTTAGGATGAAATCATCTTCCTGAACTGCTGCTTGTCAGCTTGAAATCAGCGTTGTGAAACGGGGCCGGCAGCAGAACGGTACAGGATTTGAGCATCAGCCCGGCAGAGTTAGCGGGCCTTAAATTTATTTGTTTCAGACAACGCCTCTTTATTATTACCACTTTTTTTTTGATCCATCCGCATGTCCGTAAAAATTACTGAAAAAGACGATGTAACCATCCGCTTTGCCGGCGACTCCGGCGACGGGATGCAGCTTACCGGTTCACAGTTTACCAACACCACCGCGCTGGCAGGCAATGATTTGAGTACCCTGCCGGACTACCCCGCAGAAATCCGCGCGCCGCAGGGCACGGTTGCCGGGGTTTCGGGTTTTCAGATTCACTTCGGCAGCAAGGCCATACACACCCCGGGCGACAGCTGCGATGTGCTTGTGGTGATGAACGCTGCGGCCCTGAAAGCCAACCTCAAATACCTCAAAGCCGGCGGTATTATTATCGCCAATGTGGACGGCTTCGGCAAGCGCGACCTCAGCCTGGCCAAGTACGGCCCCGAGGATAAGCCGCTGGAGCAGATTCAGACCTCCGGCTACGGCCTCATTCAGCTGGATGTCACCAAGCTCACCCGAGCAGCCCTCGCCGATACCGGTCTGCCGCCCAAAGATGTGGACCGCTGCAAAAACATGTTTGTGCTCGGCGTTATTTACTGGCTGTTCAGCCGCGACATCAAGGTTACGCAGACTTTTATTGAGAAGAAATTCAGCCGGAAGGCTGAGATTGCCGAGGCCAATGTGCTGGCCCTCAAGGCCGGCTACGCCTACGGCGGGGCGACCGAGCTGTTCAGCGAGCGCTTCTCCGTGCAGGCCGCACAGATCAGGCCCGGTACCTACCGCAACATCACCGGGAATGAGGCGACCGTAATCGGGCTTGCAGCCGCCGCGGATAAATCGGGTTTACCGCTTTTTCTGGGCTCGTACCCCATCACCCCGGCTTCCGAAATTCTGCACGGTTTGTCCAAGCTGAAGCACTACAACGTACGCACCTTTCAGGCAGAGGATGAAATCGCGGCCATCGGCTCGGCCATCGGAGCGAGCTTCGGCGGAAGCCTGGGCGTAACGAGCAGCTCGGGTCCCGGTATTGCGCTCAAAACGGAAGCCCTCACTCTTGCCCTGATGCTGGAACTGCCGCTGGTGGTCATCAACGTGCAACGGGCTGGGCCTTCAACGGGTATGCCGACCAAAACCGAGCAGTCAGATCTGCTTCAGGCCGTTTACGGCCGTGCGGGGGAATCGCCCGTTGTGGTGCTTTCGCCGGAATCGCCGGCGGACTGCTTTCAGATGATTTTCGAAGCCTGCCGCATCGCCATCGAACACATGATTCCGGTGATGTTCCTCTCCGACGGCTACATTGCCAACGGTGCCGAGCCCTGGCTTTTCCCGAAAGCTGCTGAGCTGCCTCAGATTAAAGTTTCCTTCGCCCCGCCCCGCGAGCCCGAGGATGCCCCTTACCTGCCCTACAGCCGCGACGAGCGCCTCGTGCGCCCATGGGCCGTACCCGGCACCAAAGGGCTGGAGCACCGCATCGGCGGACTCGAAAAAGAGCACGGCACGGGCAATATTTCTTACGACCCGGACAACCATCATCAGATGACGCTCATCCGTGAGCAGAAGCGCAACAACGTGGCCGCCAACATCCCCGAGCAGAAAATCGAGGAAGGTCCTGAAAGCGGCAAGGTGCTGGTTGTGGGATGGGGTTCAACGCACGGCTCCATCAAAGCGGCTGTAAACGAGCTGAACGCCGAAGGCCTGGCGGTATCGCACACGCACATCCGCTATCTCAGCCCGTTTCCGCAAAACCTGGCCGACCTTTTTGCAAAATTCGAAACCATTCTGGTACCGGAAATCAACAACGGTCAGCTCATCAAACTGCTGCGCGATCAGTTTCCGGCATTCACCTTCCACGGTTTCAATCAGGTGAAGGGCACCCCGCTGCCGGTATCCGCGCTGAGCGATGCCATCCGTCGTGCAACAAATTTTTAACAGAACAGATCTTAAGTACAAACATGGTTCAAAAAACTGCCTCAACCAACGGAAGCACTCCTGCCCTGAAGCCCAAAGATTTCGCCTCTGATCAGGATGTGCGCTGGTGCCCCGGCTGCGGGGATTACACCATCCTCAAGCAGGTACAGAATGTGATGCCCGGGCTGGGCGTGCCGCGCGAGAACATCGTATTTGTGGCCGGTATCGGCTGCTCTTCACGCTTCCCCTATTACATGGATACCTTCGGGATGCACTCCATTCACGGGCGGGCGCCCTCTATTGCAACCGGCCTCAAAACCAGCCGCCCTGAGCTGAGCGTGTGGGTGATCACCGGCGACGGAGATGCGCTTTCCATCGGGGGGAATCACCTCATACACGTGCTGCGCCGGAACGTTGACCTCAACATCCTGCTGTTCAACAACGAAATTTACGGCCTCACCAAAGGTCAGTATTCGCCCACTTCGCATGAGGGCACGGTAACCAAATCCACCCCAATGGGTTCGCTCGATCACCCGTTTAACCCGGCGGCCCTGGCAATGGGAGCCAATGCCTGCTTCTTTGCCCGCGCAATGGACCGCGACCCCAAGCACCTCAACGAGATGCTGATCCGCACGCATCAGCACAAGGGGGCCTCCCTTTTGGAGATCTACCAGAACTGCATCGTTTTCAACGACGGCGCATTCGAGGTGTACACCGATAAGCAGCGCCGCAGCGATACCGCGCTGTATCTTGAGCACGGCAAGCCGCTGGTGTTCGGAAAAGAAGGAGAGAAGGGCATCCGCCTCGACGGCACGCGTCCGGAGCTGGTGAAGCTTGGTGAAGGGCAGTGGAGTGAAAGCGACCTCTGGGTGCACGACGAAAAAGATGCCTTCAAAGCCTATCTGCTCGCCCGCTTCTTTGAGGACAACCGGCACGAAGACCGGCTGCCGCGCCCGTTCGGTGTTTTCCTGGATGTGGAGCGCCCCGCCTACGACGAAATCTTCAACCGGCAGATTGAGCAGGCTTACGAGAAGAAAGGCAAAGGTGATCTCGATGCCCTCCTCGCCGGCGAAGAAACCTGGGTGGTGAAATAAAGCGGATCGGGTAAATCGCTGTTTGACAAGATGCGTGAATCCTGAAAATAATTATGATTGAATCAGAAAGCCGCCCGGCAATGGGGATACCCTGCCGGGCGGCTTTTTTATTTGGGAACTCCTCTTTCCTTGAAATGGGACGGGAGTTGGAGGCGCATATTTGTCAAGTGGAATTGATAAGGGTCTAAATCAGTTGATATTTGTCAGTTCTAATATTATGTTTGTGTGTGCGCTGAATTAAACCCGACCGTATCATGAAAAATAACCGAAAACAGGATAGTGCTGTAAAATACCCGCTTTCAGCCATACTTGGCTCAAGAGGTCACCTTGTTGTGCTTCGTGAACTATTCAGATCAGGAAATCCTGTGAGTCATAGCGAATTGCTGGAACGTACAGACCTTTCCAGGCAAGGAGTTTATGATGTTACAAAAAGGCTGACTGAAACCGGAGTCGCGGCTTACTCCGGATCAGGCAGGCAGCAGCTGATCGGGTTGAGAAAGGATTTCCCCCTCTACGATTCGCTGAATCAACTCTTTTCCTCAGAATTAAAGGTCTATGAGAATTTTCTGGAAACCCTGAAACAGATAATTGGCGGGCTCGGGAAAAAGCCGGAATCAGCCTGGATTTTCGGTGATGCTGCACTTGGATATGATGAATATGGTGACCCAATACAGCTGGCACTGCTGGGAAAACTGAAAGAGATTGATGATATAACCCGGGAATTCCGTGAAAAAATAATGGTTGAAAAAGTTGAGCACTCTTTTGATGTAACGATAGATGTGAGAGGTGTAACACTTGCCGACCTTGAAGCAAGACCTTTTCTTACAGAAGGTGCCGTTATCCGGTTGTGGGGTTTGGACCCGGATAATTATCTGAACCCGCAAACAAACGGATTCGCGGCTGTGCATGGCCACCAGGATTTCGATGAAAGATCCCTGGCTGAGTCTGAAGTCTGGAGCGAGCTGCTAAAGTCTAACCCGGAAATAATTCCCAGAACGATCAAATACCTGGAGAGCCGGATCAGAGAGATTTCCAATGGAGATAAAAGTGAGCTGCTGGAATGGAAACACCTGCTCAGGAACTGTTCCCCTCAAAGGCTAAAAAAGTTTCTGACATCAGATTCGGAAAGAGCCACCCGACTCAGGCAGTCGCTGCCATTCTGGCCCGTGCTTACTGAGCATGAACAGAAAAAGTTCAAAATAATGATCGGGGAACTGTTAAATATATGAACAGAGAGCAGCTTGAACATGCCATCCGTGCTGCTTGTACGGTTTCTGAGGACGAGGAGCTTATTGTTTTTGGCTCCCAGGCAATTTTAGGGCAGTACCCGGATGCACCACCTGAACTGAGGAGATCTGTTGAGGTGGATGTTTCCCCTGTTAATAAACCGGAAGCTGTTGATAAAATAGATTGTGCGCTTGGAGAGAACTCCCCGTTTCACAAAACACACGGATTTTATGTGCACGGAGTACCGGTTGAAACAACCGTACTTCCGAAAGACTGGAAGTAAAGAACAATAATTGTTCGTGATTATATGGATGAAAACAAAATTGGATATTGTATTGAAGCACATGATCTCGCAGCAAGCAAACTGGTAGCTTTTCGCGAAAAAGATACCGAGTTTGTGCGGCGGCTGATTCTGGACCAGCTCATCAGCACGGATATTTTGCTAAGCAGACTGAACCAAACAGTTGCGGACAGGGCAGTTATTGAAAGAGCTGTAAGGTGGACAGCAAGGATTGCCGGTAGCCTTTAAAAAAGTATAAGGCGGCCATGAGGAGATTCACCCCAAACGGGCATCCTCTGAAATCTCTGCCGCTTCAATCTCTGCTGCTTCCAAAGAAGCCTTAGGTTCAGGTTTGATATGCAGTTCAGGAAACCAGCAGCTGAACTCCACTCCCTCTTTATAATCCCAATTCACAGAAAGAACGGCACCGAGCTTGTCGGCGGCCGTTTTTACGGCATACAGCCCTATACCGGTACTTTGCTCACTGCCGGTGGGTTTGCCGGAAAGCCGTCCGAAAAGGGTGAACATTTTGGCTTTGTCTGATTCCCGGAAACCAGGCCCTTCATCCCGAACGATAAGCATCCATCCTCCCGGTTTATTTTCAGCCAACAGGGTAATGGTTTTACCTGCCGGTGTAAACTTGATTGCATTAGACAGCAGGTTAGAAACAATTATGTGCAGGGTCTGATTATGGGTTACGGCCTGGATTTCATCAATCTGATGCACCAGGGTCTGCTGTTTATGAAGTGCTGTAACTGCAAACTCCTGAACTTCCATCTGAAGCAGCTGGGAGACAGGCTGCATTTTCAGCTTATCCTGAATACCAAGCGATTCAGTCTGATATACCTGAAGCAGGCCGTCAACAATGAGCTGCATCTTTCTGACAGAAAGATGCATGAACATTTTAAACTGATCCAGTTCTTTATCAGGGTAATCCTCAAGCATCTCAAGAGTTGCATCAATCGATCCGATAGGGTTTCTCAGGTCGTGAATGATAACTTTGGTGAGGCGCGCCCTTTCTTCATTCAGGCGTTTTAGTTCCTTATTCTGCCCGGTGATTTTATTGCTTTGCGTTTTTAGCACATTGTACATGGAGCTTATTTTGTAGCTTAAGCGCCTAAAATGAATTCCTGCGGCACCCGTGCCGATCAGAAGCAGGATCAGCACCGCAAGCCCCGCATACAGATTCCGCTCTGCCTGCTCTTTGAGGCTGATCACATCACTCAAGTGCCGTATTTCATCCTCTGAGCGTGCTAAGCGGTTGGCAAACATAAGCTCTTCAATAGCAAGCTGTCGCTCGGTGCTTTTTATCCGGCTGTACTGCTGCTGATAGATTTTATGCCAGCGCAAAGCTTCCTGATAATTTCCCGCAGCTGATTCAAGGGTAGTCATGGCCAGTGCAAAATCGATATACAAATCCTGTTCGGGCAGGTTAACGGCTGTATCTTTGGTAAGCTGGAGTAACCTTCTTATTTCTGTCAGGTTTAAATTTTCCTGCTCCCTCATCAAAAGGTTCTTCGCCAGCCCGAGGCTGTTAAATACAATACCCATGCTGAGATTTAAGGCCTCACTTCGGGCAAGGCTTTCTCTGAAGTACATTTCGGATTCCTCCAGTTCAGCTAATTCCCGCAGATAAGAACCAAGGTTGTACTGTGCCTGAATGGCATTGAATTCGAGCCCGAGTTCCTCATTTATCTGAAGGGCTACTTTCAGAGAATCAACGGCACGCTGCCGCTCCCCCATCAGATTGAGCGTAATGGAAAGATTGTTTAAAGTCTGGCTGACCCCGACGAGGTTGTTATTAGCATAATATCGGCTCAGATTGCGCGAGTATCGGTTGATGGCTTCTTCGCTGCGCCCTACCCGATGCATAGCCAGCGCGATGGAATTGTTTGTACTCAGAAAAAGCTGTTCGTTGCCGTTTTGCTCAAAAAAGTCAGCCGCCTGAATAAACGGAATAAGCGCTGCCGGATAGTCCTCCTGATGAAAATGATAAAAGCCGCGGCTTAAAAGCGCCAGATGTATCAGAAAAGGGTCTTCCGGGGCCTGGCTCGCCAGTTCATTCACTTCATCGACAATATGCGCCGGGTAATTTTCGAGCGAGAGGTTATAAGCTGAGTTGAGCAGCGCAGGGGCTGCCCGAATCGGAATTTCACGGATATTGAGGGCCATTCCAAGCTCATAAGCCTTGTTCATGTTCTCATTTACCGCTTGCCATTCCCTGGTGGTTTTGTGTATAAAACCTTTATAAAGCCAGCTGTAAGCCTTAATGACATCACTTTCCGGATGTTCCTCCCGAAGTTCTGCCAGCATGTTCAGCGCCAGTTGTTTATCAGCAGTATTTGGGTTAGCACGAAAGCTGTTATACAGCGAGTCCATTTTGGCAACAGCAGGTCTCCACTCTTCACTGCTTTTCAACGGATCTGTTTTGTGCCCGCATGCTTGTATAATCAGCAAAATGAGGGTTAAAAATATAAAGTGCACGATAGGGGTCTTGAAAACAGGGGACATCGTAAGCTACCTCGTTAATGGATTTGGATACGTTTACGCAGTGTTGATACATCTACAGCCGATTATTTACGCCATATTTTTTCAAAATTGAAGACAGGCATCTTTTGGGAGTGCGGATTATTTCAAGGCAGGCTTGGAATTGTGTTTATGAAGCATTCAATGCTATGAAATTATAAGTAAGCTCAAAGGATAATCCGATCAGGTAATCAACCCTCTACAGGCCTTTGTATAGAGGGACTTCATTCGTAAATAAAGGTCAAACCCAACCTGCATCCGGCACAAATATCAGGTGGTTACGGGTTTAGCCTTACTATCATTGTTTGATTTAAGATAAGGAAACCGGCACACAAACTCAGCCCCTTCTGTGTAATCCCGGTTCAGGGAAATGCTGCCGCCGAGTTTTTCGATGGTTGTTTTTACCGCATAAAGCCCTATGCCGGTGCTTTCTTCATTCCCGGTGGGTTTGCCGGAGAGCCGCCCGAAAAGGGTGAACATTTTTTCCTTATCTGTTTCACTGAACCCGGGCCCCTGATCGCGGACTTTCAGCTGCCAGCCGTTTCCGGCGCATTTCAGGCTAACAAGTATTCGGGTTTCGGGCGGGGCATACTTAATCGCATTTGAAACAAGGTTGCCGGCAATCGTTTGCAGGCTTTCTTTATGGGAAACTGTTTCAAAATCCTGCAGCTCAGCCACAATTTCCTGCTGTTTATGGTTAGCCTCTGCTCCAAAATCCTTAATTACCCTGTTCAGTAAATCAGCAGGTGAAAATTGTTGCAGTTCATTAGAAATATCTGCTGATTCAGATTTAAAAAGTTCAAGCAGTCCGTTCACAATGGTTCTCATGCGGCTCACCGAGTGCATTGCTATTTCTATGACGGGTTCCTGAAATTGAGAGACATCTTCCTTCATTAACTCAAGCGACCCGTTGAGCGAGGTGATAGGATTACGCAGGTCGTGAATGATGATTTTGATCAGGCGCTGACGTTCTTCACTAAGTTTTAAAAGAAGCTCGTTCTGAGTAGCAATTTCCTGGTTTTGTGATTGAAGTACCGCGTGTGCCTGTGCGATTCTTCGGCTGAGGCGGCTAAAGTGCCAGTTTGCTCCGCCAGCCCCGGCGAGCAGGAGGAAAAGAAAAATCAACCCTGCATACAGGTTTCGCTGAGCCTGTTCTTTCAGGAGAATCGTTTGGTTCAGGTGCAGAATTTGAGCCTGTGATTGCAGTAAACGGTTTTCTGTTAAAATTTCATTGATTGCTGCCTGTCTTTCAAGGTCAAAGAAGTTCTCCAGTGTTTCCAGAAAAATTGCATGCCAGCGAAGGGCTTCTGCTGTATTGCCTGATCTAAGCTCAAGGTTAAACATGGAGCTGGTAAAATCGCGGTAGAGTTCCGTTTCTTCGGGCTTCTCTATATGTTGTTTAAACATATAGAGAAGTGCACGGATTTCATTCAGATCATCTGAGTCTGCCGCTATAAGAGTAGCTGCAAGACCAAGGCTGTTAAAAAGTATGCCCTGCGTAAAATCAAGGGCTTCACTTCGGGCAAGACCATCCCGAAAATATGCAGCTGACGCCTCAAATTGATTGATGTTTCGGTAGTAGATGCCAATATTGAAAATATTCTGAACTGCTGCGAAGCTGCGTCCGAGCGAATCGTTGAATGCAATCGACACCTTGGTTGAATCGATGGCAGCTTTGTAATTGCCTGAAAGTCCATGCAGAATTGCGATGTTACTACGGGTTCGTGAAATCGCAATCGGGTCACCGCTAACTTGGTGTATCTGATGATTGCGGCTCAGGTAAACAAATGCATCCTCAAATCTGCCGGCTCTCTGCGAAGCCAGTGCAAGGTAGTTGTTGGTGTCGATTTCCTCTATTATATGGCCGTGTTCACCGAAATAAGCAGCGAGGGGTAGTAAAACTTCGATACTTGCTGTATATGCCTGTTCGTAATACAAGGCGGCCCCTTTCGCGTACAGAGCCAGGTGCTGCGTGTAGGGGGCAGCAGGAGGAATATCGGCCATTTCAATAGCCTGCGCGACCAGTGAATCCATGTCGAGCCCGGCCGACAGAATATTATTGGCGTAGGGTAATTTTGCTGTAATCCGGACGGCTAAGCTTCGCAGCATATGCTGATTTGCAAGCTCATGGGCGGCGAGAAAATTTTCAAGCGCCTGCGGGTACTGCTGAAAAAGACCGTTCAGATAACCGGAATAATAAAGAAGGTAGGCCTGAACACGTTCATCATTATCATGAAGCTCCAGATAATCTTCCATGAAGATTTCAAAACGACGCAATCCATCAGGGCCTTCTCCAGGGGAAACAGATTGAAATACGGAGTCGATTGCTGCATCATGAGCATCAAACTGTTGGCCGGGTTCCGGGTACGGGGGCTGTGTGTAACAGCCTGTGGCCGTTAGCAAAAACTGAGTGAACAGGAAGCTGAGCAGTAAACCCGAAGCGTGTTTCATTGTAAAATAGCTTTAAAGCAGTCCAATTGTTAGTTAGTTTAACCTGTGTGTAAGGCACAATAAGTATGAATCAGCAACGATCTGACTCAGAGGCAACTGTGCCGCATACCTGCCCCCGAATGTGCACAAGTTAAATAAGCTTACTGAAAGTAGCCCGGTCTAAGATAAGGAAACCAGCAAATAAACTCGGCTCCTTCTTCATAATCCCAATTGAGGGTAATGCTGCCGCCAAGCTTTTCAATGGTTGTTTTTACTGCATAAAGACCGATGCCGGTACTTTCCTCATTGCCGGTAGGTTTGCAGGAGAGCTGCCCGAAAAGGGTGAACATTTTTTTCCTGTCTGCTTCACGGAAGCCGGGCCCCTGATCGCGGACTTTCAGCTGCCAGCCTTTCTCCACGGTTTGTACGCTTACCTTTATTTGGGTTCCGGCAGGTGCGTACTTAATCGCATTTGAAACAAGGTTGCCGGCAATCGTTTGCAGGCTTTTCTGATGGGTAACAGCTTCTAAGTGCGGAAGCTCAGCCACAATTGACTGCTGCTTTTGCGTAGCAAGTGTTTCAAATTCTTTTAGGATTCCTTTGAGGAAGTCATCAACAGCCGTCTTTTCGAGCTCGTTGCAAACATCCATCGATTCCGTCTTAAAAAGCTCCAGAAGGCCGTTCACAATGGTTCCCATACGGCTGACCGAAAGCGTTGCTATTTCCAAAAAAGATTCAAGAAAGCTCAGGCGGTCATCCCGGAGCAATTCAAGGGAGCCGTTCAGAGAACTGATCGGGTTGCGCAAATCATGAATGATGATTTTGATCAGGCGCTGCCGTTCCTCACTGAGCTGCACCAGTCGTGCATTTTGATCAACAATTTCCTGATTCTGTGATTTAAGGATGGCGTGCCCACGGTTGATTTTCCGGCTGAGGCGGCTAAAGTGCCACGTAGCCCCGGCTGCTCCGGTCAGCATGGTCATAAGAATAAAAAGACCCGCATACAGGTTTCGCTGGGCTTCTTCTTTCAGCGAAATGGTCTCGTTGAGGTGCTGAATTTCCGCCTGCGAGCTTAGCAGCCGGTTTTCTACCAGTATTTCGTCGATGGCTGCCTGCCTCTCAAGGTTATATTTGGTTTCCAGTACAACCAGGTAAACCTCGTGCCAGCTGAAGGCTTCATCCGCGTTTCCGGACTTCAGCTCAAGACGGAACATGGCGGAAGCATAATCTTCATATAAATCACTTTGCTCGAAATTGTCCGCGTTGCGGTACGCCATGTCTAAAAGGTCACGAATCTGAGCCAAATCTTCTGAGCCGGAATTTAAAAGAAGGCGGGCAAGCCCGAGGCCGTTAAACATTACGCCCTGCTTAAGGCCGATGGTCAGGCTACGGTCAAGCCCTTCCCGGAAGTAAGCAATTGCCTCATCCGGATTTCCGGAATCGCGGTAAAAAGTGGCAATATTGTAGATATTTTGAATGGCTACAACCCTTCGGCCCAGCGAATCATTAAACGCAAGAGATACCTTGGTCGAATCTATAGCTGCCCTAAAATTCCCTGTTCTGGCATGTACAATGGCGATGTTGCCCCGTGTTTGTGAAATTGCAATCGGGTTACCGCTAATCTGATGTAGTTCCTGATTTCTGCCCAGGTACTCCAATGCATCGCTATATCTGTCTACTCTCTGAAAAGACAGTGCAAGGAGATTATTTACTTCAAGCTGCTTTTGTCGGATTTCTCGCTCACGGAAAAAGGCGGCTGCGGGCAGTAAAACTTCAATCGCGGCTGTGTAATTCTGCTTGTAATAATACATACTCCCTTTTGTATGCAAAGCCAAATGATGCAAAAAAGGATCAGCCGGCGGGCTGTTGGCCAGTTCAACTGCGTAGTCAACCATTTCACCTACGTTGAGTACGGCTGACAACACATGGTTAACATAGATTAGTTTTTGCGTTAGCTCTAATATTAAAGCACGGAGCTGATGCGCTTTCGCAAGTTCATAGGAAGCAAGATATAGTCCCAGCGTTTGCGGGTACTGCTGTAACAGGCCGTTCAGGTAGCCAAAATAATAGAGCAGGTAAGCTTCTGTGCGTTCATCATTTCCATGCAGCTCCCGGTACTCGTCCATAAAAGCTTCAAAGCGGCGTAACCCATCCTCACCCTCAGCAGGCTCAACTGACATAAAAAAAGATCTGATTTCTTCACTACGGCGCTCAAGCTCCCCGTCGGGGGCAGGGTAATAGGCCTGTTTGTCGCAGCCAATGCCTGAAATCAGAACTGCAAGCCAAAAGAAAGCGAACAGCAAGTTCGATAATGGTTTCATGGTACATGCACTTTATGTCGGCCCAATGATGGTTAGATAATAAGAAGTACAAGTTATGAAAATCAGATTCAGAAAATTCAGGATCAGAGCACTTTATTCTTCATTCGTCACAGCCGCCGCCGCCCGGCGTTTCAATCCAAAAGCGGTCGCCGGCTTCGAGCTGTACCTTGGCCTGCCCCTCCAGTGCTTGTGTAAGGCCGTCCGTCCGGATAACGCCCTGCCGCCCGGCTTCACCCGGCAGGCCTCCGTTCAGGCCGTAGGGCTGCTGCTGCCGGTGTTCGCTGAGCAGGGTGAGGGAAACCGGAGCCAGAAATTCCAGCTCGCGCCGCATGCCGTCGCCGCCCCGCCATTTGCCGGCCCCGCCTGAGCCCCGTCTGATTTCCAGCTGCCTCACCAGCACCGGGTACCGGCTTTCCAGAATTTCCGGGTCGGTAACCCGCGTGTTGGTCATGTGGTGATGCACCGCGTGCGCCCCGTTAAAGCCCGGCCCGGCGCCGGTGCCGCCTCCCAGGGTTTCGTAGAAGCCAAAATTTTCGTTGCCGAACAGCAGGTTGTTCATGGTGCCCTGCGAGCAGGCGATGCGCCCGAAGGCCTTCAGCAGGGTGTCGGTGAGGCGCTGACTCACCTCCGTGTTTCCGCCAAAAACGGCGGGGCAGGCTTCCGGTTCTGCGCCGAAAACCGGGTTCAGCAGCGTGCCCTCAGGCAGTCGCAGCCGCACGGCCCGCATCAGGCCCTCATTCAGCGGTACCGGCTCGTTGAGCAGCAGCCGGAGCACGTACATTACCACGCTGTTCACGATGGCCGGGGTTGCGTTCAGGTTGCCGGGGTGTACCGCACCGCTGCCGCTGAAATCCAGATGCAGCAGCCCTTCGCGAACCGATGCCGCCACACGCAGCGGTGTGCCGTCGTCTAACAGTTCTTTCGCGCTGACCTCCCGAAGCCCGCTTTGCGCCAGCATCTCCAGGGTGCGCGTTTCGCCGTAATCGAGAATCATCCGCATGCTATCGTGCAGGTCGTCGGTGCCGTATTGCCGGGTCCATTCCTGAAGCCGGTGCAGACCCCTGCGGTTGGCAGCAATCGCCGATTCGATATCGCCCAGATTTTCCCGCAGCGCGCGGGTTGGCCAGGGTACTTCGGTGAGGCAGGCCCTGAGCGCTGCAAACTGCGGCATGCCTTCATCCACGATGCAGAGCGGCGGAATTACGCAGCCTTCCTCGCCCAGGTGCGCCGCATCGGGCGACATCGAGCCGGGCCGGGTGCCGCCGATTTCCGCGTGATGCGCCCGGTTCGCGACCAGCGCCTGAAGCTTCCCGTCCGCAAAAAACGGACTCACAACGGTCACATCCGGCAGATGCGAACCCCCGAAAGCCGGGTGATTTGTGATGTACACCGAGTCAGGCTTCATTTCAAGTTTCGCCATCAGCCCGCGCACGCACAGCCCGAGCGCACCCAGATGCACGGGGATGTGCGCCGCATTTGCCACGAGATAGCCCTCCGCATCAAAAACGGCGCACGAAAAATCCAGCCGCTCCCGGATGTTCACCGAAACCGAGCTCCGCTGCAGCACCTCACCCATTTCGTTGGCGATGCCCTGCAGCCGGTTGCCGGCCAGCTCCAGCCGGGCCGAAGCCAGCCGCCCGCCCTCACGCTCCGAATCGTGAGTCGGCTTCGAATCCGGCTGCTGTGTTGCAAGCAGTGCGCCGGTTTCCGTGAGCGCCGCCGACCAGCCCGGTGCCAGATACACTGTCGTTGCCCCGCCGGTGATGAGCGCGGGACCCTCAACCGGCTCCCTGCTGCCCGCCAGTTCTGCCCGGTCGCGCAGCGGAACGGTCTCGGTTTTTTGCAGGGTGATGACTGCTGCCGTGCGCGCATCACCCTCCGTGCGCCTTGTACCGGCCTCCGCTGAAGCCCGCACCCGCGGCGTTTCGGGCAGCCGGGCAATCAGCCGCACCGAAGCGAGCTCAACCGGGGCGCCCTTCCGCAATGCCATGCCGTAGCGCGACTGCCAGGCCTGCGCGAATAGCTCCCGTGCCCGGTCTGCCTCATACGCCTCAAGCGGCACGGCAACCGGCAGGCTCTCCTCCTGACCCTCAATCCGGAGCTGCAGCACCATACTGATTTCCGCCCGGGAGGCCTCATCCCCCGAAAACCGTGCGAGCAGTTCTGTTTTTAGGTTTCGGGTGATGCGCTCCGAAGCCTGAACCCAGCGCTCAAACGGCATCAGAATCTGCTGTTCGGCGATTTCTTCACGTTCGGCATGCAGCAGTCCGTAGGCACTGAGTACCGAGGCGTAGCCCGGAAACAGCACCCGGCTGATGCCCAGCAGCCCTGCCAGTTCGCACGCATGCTGTCCGCCCGCGCCGCCGAACGAGACCAGCGTGTGTTCCGATGCCCGGTAGCCGCGCTGTACCGAAACCGCCCGGATGGCCCCGGCCATGCGCTCGTTGGCGATGTCGAGCAGGTCGCGGATCAGCTGCTCGCGCGCGGGCCTTACGCCGGTGCGGGCTGCGATTTCAGCACGCAGGGCTTCGAGCTGCGCTTCAGCGGCCTGTAAGTCAAGCGGGATGCTGAAGCCCGCCACCGGGATTCGCCCGGCAAGCAGGTTTACGTCGGTAAGGGTGAGCGGGCCGCCGCGTCCGTAGGCCGCAGGGCCCGGATCGGCGCCGGCGCTTTCAGGGCCCACAAGCAGCCGGTAGCCGTCGAAGCGGCAGAGCGAGCCGCCGCCTGCGGCCACCGTTTCGATATCGGCGGCGGGTGCCATCACCTCGGCTTCGCCCACGCGATGGCTGAAGCGCAGGCCCGGCCGGCCGTCGATACGGGCAACATCGGTGCTCGTGCCGCCCATATCGAAGGTGAGCAGGCGGCTGAAGCCGGCTTCTTTGCCTGCAGCCGCCGCACCGGTTACACCGGCCGCAGGGCCGCTCAGCAGGCTGTCAACCGGGCGGAATGTTGTGAAGGGCAGCAGTCCGCCGGCGCTGCTCATGGCGAATTTGCTGCCGCCGGGCGCGGCCAGCTCGAGATCGCGCCGCCACTGCGCGAGCACGGGCGAAAGCAGCGCGTTGATGAGGGTCGTGCGGCTGCGGTCGAGGTAGTGTATCAGCGGCGCCGTTTCGCTTGAGAGCACCACATGATCGAAGCCTGCTTCCCGCAGCAGCCTGCCGATTTGCTGCTCGTGCGCCGGATTTTTCCACGCATTGCGCAGGCTAACGGCCACGGCCACAACGCCGGCAGCCTTCCATTCCGGAATCAGCTTTTCAAGCGTGCCGGTGCGGAGCGGCTCAATTTCGACTCCCGCAGCGCTGATGAGTCCCGGCACCGTGCTGACATGCTTGTACAGCGGTTCGGGCTGCTTCACTTCCAGTGCAAAAATATCAGGCCGCTGCTGATTGCCGATGCGCAGCAGGTCAGCAAAGCCTTCACTCAGAACCAGTGCGGTCGGAGCGTGCCGGCCTTCGAGCAGGGCGTTGGTTGTTTGCGTGCCGGCTAAGCGCCAGCTGAGCGGCGGCAGCGGCTGCCCGGCAGGGGTGCCCGTGAGCAGGCGGGCAGCAACGACCGGGGCGTCTTCACCTGTAAAAAAAGAAACCGACGAAGCCTCCGCCGGAAGCGCTTCATCGAGTTCGAGTTCGGCTTCTGCTTCTGTTTTCGCCGGCAGCATGTCAGAACCGGCAGCTGCTTTATTACTGAAAATCCGCTTTACCGTGCAATTAAACTCACCTGCGGCAGTTGTTGTTCTTACCCGGAAGCCTGGGAGTGCGCCCGGCAGCACATCCGTTGGTAAAGTAAAATAAAGTCTGCGTGAGCCGGCAGCTCCCCTGCAGGGCAGCCGGAGTTCTCCTGAACTCAGCAGCTTCAGGCTGTGGAGGCTGCTATCGGGGCTGCGCATCAGGCAGTCGGTAAAAGTGCCGCCCTTGTCGAGGCAGAGGAGCGATAAGCAGCTGTTAAAATTTAATTTTGTCACAGGGTTGAAGAACGGTTTGGATGCCGGTATGGAGCATCATTCAGTTTAATTGGAAGGTCTTTTCAGCATATAAGTAATAATTTCAGGATAATTGCTTTATTTTACCCAACCAATTCATTCTTTCAGCTAAGTGCTTTTAAAATATCGTTCAAAACTTTGAGTACAGATCACGGCGGCCTATTGAAATCAGGCAAATTGCTTATTTACGGTTACTTGTTACCAATAACTGTTTTGCTGCTTACAGCTTTACCGGCAGTGGTTATTGCTGAAGCCAGAGCTGAAGCTGAAGCGCGGGCTGAGGCTGCTGGAGTTTTGGCCGGTTCTGCATTTTTTGCTGAAAATGACAGGCGACCGCAAATCAGAAGGGTGCGTATTCGCGGTAATGAGACTTTCCCCGATCTCGTGCTGCAAAATATCATTGCCACAGAAGCACCCGGTTTCTTCAGGCGCATGCAGTTTTGGCGGCCCGATGAGTTTGATTATTCGCTGAATGAAGTGCGCCGTGATGCTATCCGGATTGAGCGCTTTTACCGCCGCCGTGGCTTTTATGATGTAGCCGTTACCTATCAGGTGGAAGATGGTAAAAAAAGGCATCAGCGGCTCGTCACTTTCACGGTTGATGAAGGCGATCCCACACTCGTTCAGGAGCTCGAGCTTGTCTTTGAAAATACAGATGAGGCCCTCATGGCCGAAATCAGGGAGATGCGTGATTTTCTGAGAGCTGAAAGGACCAACCCGCTGCAGCCCGGCCGGCGGTATGAAGTGGTGAAGCACCCCGATATTGAGTCTGCCTACCTCAACGCGCTGCGGAATTCCGGTTTTGCATTTGCCCGTACCCGCATCGAAGCCGATGTGGATACCCTGCGCCGCACCGCTGATGTGCGTGTGGTGATGGAGCCCAAAATGATCGCACGCTTCCGCAATATCGAAGTTGAGGGAGAGCTGAGCATATCAGAAGACCTCATCCGGTATCAGTCGGCCATCCGGCCTGGTGATGTGTACAGCCTGCGCAAAATGCGCGAGGCACAGCAGCTGCTGTTCAGGCACCCGCTCATGCGCCTTGTAACCATCAGCCTGCCCGAACAGGAACCCGGCGAGCAGGTCGATGTGCGCATCCGCATCCGGGAGCAGGCCCTGCGCTCGGTGCAGGTGCAGGCCGGTTTCGGAAACGAAGAGCTGCTGCGCGGGCAGGTTAGCTGGACACACCGGAACCCCTTTGGCAACGGGCACCGCTTCAGCGTGAGCACGCGTGCCTCTTTTATCGAACAGCGCGGCAACCTCGAATATCTTATTCCCGGCTTCGTTAATCCCCGTTCCAACCTGGCCTTTACGCCTTTTGCGATGCGCAAAGAGGAAGAAAATTATCTGATTTACCGCTACGGGATTAACAACAACCTCACCTATTATTATAGTCAGTTTCTGGTGGGAAGTGTGAG
>JAFIET010000121.1 GCA_020832405.1 Balneolales bacterium | reverse complement strand
CACGCCAATGGCACGCGGATCGGGCGGATTTTCAAGCGCGGATTTGCGCGGATTTATTTTTGGGTGATGCAGGTTTCCCGCGGCAGGCTCAGCGTCATAAAATGGCACCGCGCAGTGAAAGGCTCCTTAGAGCGCCCGTTTGCCGTTAGGAAAACCATAGGCGGCATAGTCCCGAAAAAATACCCCGGATCTTTGAGCGGCCTGAAAGCTCAGCTGTTTCCCGTTAGGGAAACCACATGGGTAGAAACCGTCCGCCCCCTCTAAATCCAAAGAGCAGCGCAGATGCGATGCGTCCGGCGGAGCCACGCCAATGGCACGCGGATCTGGCGGATTTTCAAGCGCGGATTTGCGCGGATTTATTTTTGGGTGATGCGGGTTTCCCGCGGCAGGCTCAGCGTCATAAAATGGCACCGCGCAGTGAAAGGCTCCTTAGAGCGCCCGTTTGCCGTTAGGAAAACCATAGGCGGCATAGTCCCGAAAAAATACCCCGGATCTTTGAGCGGCCTGAAAGCTCAGCTGTTTCCCGTTAGGGAAACCACATGGGTAGAAACCGTCCGCCCCCTCTAAATCCAAAGAGCAGCGCAGATGCGATGCGTCCGGCGGAGCCACGCCAATGGCACGCGGATCTGGCGGATTTTCAAGCGCGGATTTGCGCGGATTTATTTTTGGGTGATGCGGGTTTCCCGCGGCTGACTTAGCGCCAAAATATGGCACAAAGCTTTGTGAGGGCTGGTGCTCATCACCCTTAACCGCAAAACATCCCAAAACCTGAACCGCCTTTTGTTTATTTTCGGGCTGATGCATTCCCAAACCTGAACCCGATTTTTTGCCTGATGCAAGAACCACCCGACCACGACGATTTCCCCGAAGATCATGAGCTGCCGATCGATGGGGTGCTCGATCTTCATCTGTTCCGGCCCAAAGAGGTGAAGGAGCTCGTGCCGGATTACATCGATGCCTGCATCGAAGCCGGCATCTTCCAGCTGCGCATCATCCACGGCAAGGGAACCGGCACGCTGCGGAGGCTGGTGCACAGCATTCTTGAACGGCACCCCGCCGTAAAAGCCTACTACCCCGGCACCGGAACCGGCAACTGGGGCGCTACCTCCGCCGATTTAATCCCGCCGGAAGCCACGCGAAACGATGGTGAAAACCCGTCCGGCATTTAGCATCTTTTAAAGTGCAATTTAAAGCGCATAAAAGTATTCTTCGGCATAAACAAAACCGAGCCCTCATCCATCGAAACTTTCCTGCCATGAACCATCATCCCATTTTAAAACAGGCACGGTCGGCCTTTGCGCTTGCCGTGCTTTTTCTGTTTGCCGCGGTACTTCAGCCGGGCGGTGTATTTGCCGAAAACAGCGAAAGCAAGCTGGTGCGCACTACCGACCTCACCCGGATTCAGCAGCTGAGCCAGGTAACGGTCTCCCCCGACGGCACCCATGCCGCTTACGTAGTACGCTCGGTTGAGCACGAAGGCGGGCAGGACTACCGCTACGTAAACCAGCTCTGGATGGTGCGCATCGACGAAAGCGGTCACGAGCCGGTGCAGCTCACCCGCCATCCGGCAGGGGCTTCGCAGCCGGCCTGGCACCCCGATAACCGCCGCATCGCCTTCACCCGCGCCATTGATGGCCGCTCCCAAATCTACGTACTCGACCTGCGCGGCGGCGAAGCCGTACCCTACACCACCGCCGAAAACGGCGCCTCCAACCCGGCCTGGAGCCCCGACGGCAGCCTGCTGCTGTTCTCAAGCACCTACAGCCACAGCAGCCTGCTCCAGAAAGAAAGCTTTGCGGAGGGTCCAGCATGGCCGGTCGAAAAACCCGGCATCGCGCCGCTGCCCCGCGATCACGGCATCAGCCCTGACCCCGACGGCAGCATCGAACAGATCCGCGCCTGGCTCGACCGCAACGAGCGGGAAAACAGCCCGGCCGTGCTTAACCGGCTCGACTTTCAGGGGGAGCGCGCCCTCAGCCCTGAGCGCAGCTACACGCACTGGTTCGTGATGGCTGACGCCCCCCGCGCCGAAGCCCGCCCCCTCACCCTGCACACCGGCTACCACAGCTTCAGCGGCGCCGCCTGGATGTGGGACAGCCAGAACATCGTGCTTGCCGGAAACCTGCAAACCGATGCCCACCCCGACCGCGTGGCCGACAGCCACCTCTACACCATGAATATCAGCGATACCCGGCTGGTGCGGCTGGCCGGCACCCCGGGCTTCAGCTACAGCAACCCGCTGCCCTCGCCCGACGGCCGCCTCGTTGCCTTCCGCGTGTTCGACAACAGCGAGCGCGGCTACAACCAGGCCTACATTGGCGTGCACGACCTGCGCAGCAACAGCAACCGCTACATCGGGCAGGACATCGACCGAAACCTCGGCAACATGGCCTGGAGCCGCGACAGCAACAACATCTACGCCACCGCAACCCAAAACGGCGGCTTCCCGCTCTTCCTCATTAATGCACGCACGGGCATAGGCGAGCGCCTCACAAGCGAAGAAACCGGCATCCGGGCCTTCGACCTCAGCCGCGGTCTGCTTGTTTATGTGGAAACCAGCTGGCAAAATCCCTTCGAACTCTACCGGGCCGATACCAGCGCCCGAAACGCCATGCGGCTGAGCGACCACAACCACAACTGGCTCGCTGAGCGGCAGCTCTCCGAGCCGGTAAAGCACACCTACACCACCCCCGACGGCCTCGAAATCGAATACTGGGTTATGAAGCCCGCCAATTACCAGCCCGGCCAAAAATTCCCGACCCTCTTGCAGATTCACGGCGGACCCAGCGCCATGTGGGGCACGGGCGAAGCCAGCATGTGGCACGAATTCCAGCTGTTTGCCGCGCACGGCTTCGGCATTGTGTTCTCCAACCCGCGCGGCTCGGGCGGCTACGGCTACGATTTCCAGCGGGCCAACCACCGCGACTGGGGCAACGGCCCGAAACGCGACGTGCTCGGTGCCCTCGATGATGCCGTTAGGAAATACAGCTGGATCGACACCGACCAGCTCGTGATTACCGGCGGCTCCTACGGCGGCTACCTCGTAGCCTACGTTGTGGCCAAAGATCACCGCTTCAAAGCCGCCGCCGCACAGCGCGGGGTGTACGAGCTCAGCACCTTCTTCGGCGAGGGCAACGCCTGGCGCCTGGTGCCCGACCGCTTCGGCGGCTTCCCCTGGCAGCCCGAGGTGTACCGCGTGCTCCGGCACGACTCGCCCTTCACCTACGTGCACCAAATCCGCACCCCGCTGCTCATCCTGCACGGCGATGTGGACCTTCGCACCGGCGTGAGCCAGAGCGAGATGATGTACAAAGCCCTCAAAGTGCTGGAGCGCGAGGTCGAGTACATCCGCTACCCCGGCGGCGACCACGAGCTTTCGCGCTCCGGAAACGTGCACCACCGCAAAGACCGGCTGCTGCGCATGATCGAGTTCTTCAGCCGCTACACTGATGCCGGCTGAAACAGCCTCATGCCCCGAAGCCATCGTGTGATTCAAAACACCTTTGCAGGTGCTGCTGCGCTGTATTTTTTTTCAGGAGGGGGAAACTCCGTGCACATCACGGTCTTTCGTGCCAAAGGGTAATTCCCAAACCTGCGGATAATCCCCTGCTTTTTTTGGGGGGAGTTACGATGCTGCGACTTGCTCAGGGTCCAATTGAAACATGCGTATCCGGGATCTGACTGCCGGATTGTGCTGCGCTGTTTTTTTTTGATGCATCGGAATTGTGGTAATCTGCCCCGAAAACCCAAAACCACGGGATATGCCGTAGGTTTGGGCGCTATCGGCTGCCACGAAAGACCTTGATGCGCACGGAGTTCCACCCCATAAATAAAATGAAATGAAAGACCCTGATGCGTTGTGTACTTTTCGGGCGGGGTTTTGGGCGTGCTGAGGGTAAATGAAGCGGTAAGCTGAGTTGCAGTTTGATTTTAAAAAGGCAATAGCTAAATTATAATTCATGTATCCTAAATAGTAGTATGTGCTTATCTGTCAGGCAGATGGCATGTTTTTTATCCTGAACCCAACCATTTTGACCCATGGAAGCTTTCACCTATGGCAATTACAAAATCCGGCAGCAGTCGCCCGGATCGCCCACTGCAGGTGATATCGTAGAAGATATCATGAATGCTGAAATCAAGATTAAAGATAAGGACGGCACCGAGCGTGCTTTTGAAGTGCGCGACGGTAAAATCAAGCGCGAAATTAAGGGCTATGACATTGGCAACATGATTATCGCCGTGCTTTTTGTGCTGATGATGATTCTGATGTTTTTCCTCTCCTACCTTTGGTGGACCGCCCGCTAAGCGCCCGTTATTTTAAGGCGAAGTTTTTCTGAAACCCGCACCATGGCCAACACCCGAAAAGGGAACCGGCCGGGGGCGGGTTTTTGGGTTTGGGGGGGGTAAATCTGTCAAAATTGTGCTGGTGTTTGCTTGAGGAGTGCGTGCAATTGGTTTTCAGCTGAGCGGTTGAACAGCAGGCTTGTGAGCTTTGTACAAACCTGGGTTGAGACGCCTCGTTGACCTCAAAAAACAGGGCATTGAGCTGATCAGGCGGGCAGAAGTACAAAAACTCACATAAGGTGAAGCGTGGAAGGCAAAACACTGAAGTGAGAAAAAGCCGCATAAAACAAAGGGAAACTGTACCCGTTGTTGTTTAAATTTATTCTTTGCATATTATTATCACTATGGCAAATAAAACAGTAGATAAAATTAAGCGGGCTATTGTACGCGGGTTCGCATCGGGTATAGATTTAAGTACCCCTTCCAGGTTTAAGCCTGCCCACCATCAGTACGGAAAAGAAGCACTCGCGAATGACTTTAATCGGGTAGGCAACGACATACGTGCTTCTATGAACGCTGTTAATCAAGATTCTAAGCCGCGGGCTTACTGAAAGATCTATGCCACGCAGTAAGAGTGATAGTCAGGAAAGAATTACTTTAGCGCAGTTTTCCGGCCCTCTCCCTCCTTCCCAAGAGTTTGCAAATTACGAAAATATTTTACCCGGAGCCGCGGACCGTATATTGAAAATGGCCGAAATTGAGCAGGAGGCCCGCATTAAGTCGCAACGTTCAGAGCTGCGAATGCTTTTTGTCTCGCACATCATTGGCCAGGTCTTTGCATTCCTTTTAGGACTAATTGGTATAGGTGCCGGATTTTATTTAATTCTTAATGGACATGATGTAACCGGCCTGGGTGTTTTAGTAGGAAGCCTTGCTGCTATTGTTGGTGCTTTCATCTATAAGCAGCGAAAAGAGTAATCTTTTTTGATCCATTAAGTTTTGTTTCACACTTTGGTGATAACCTGCCCATAAGTCTTGGCAGGATGCCTGAAGGAGGGGCAGGAATAGCAATCGCGCTTCAAATCCGGCAGACTGTCGGAAGACTGCTATAATGCATGATTTTTGCCAGTCGCGGTAATGTTCCCATCTCGATTCAGCATAACAGGGCTGACCAACCCGCCGCTTTCCTGCAGCTGTTTACCCGGCAATTAATTCTGTTTTTCGCTTCTTTTGATGATTCAATTTGTCAGAATCATCATGCATTGGCTCCCTTCTTCCCCGAAATTAACCGCTACCTTGTTGGTTATTGGTTCCGGCAACCAAGCGCTATGCCTGATTCAGATTAGCAAGCTTAACGGCATGGTTATCCGTGCAGGATGTGACCACTCCGCCGCACGATCCACTCCGACATGCTTGCTTTTTTTTATCCCCCTCACGCCCCGTCCCATACACAATCCCGCATTTTTAATGGTACCTTACGCCCTCCTTATCACCCTATTCACTCAGGATTTTGTACCATGCACCGGTTTAGCGTTGTTTTAGTTGCTTTTGCGCTGTTTTCAGTTCTTCCAACCCTGGCTGATGCGCAGGCGCAGGCGCAGGCACAGAGCCTGCCGGAGTTGGTCGTGGGGGAAACCTATCGGGTTGAGACTACTGAGGGCAGTGTTTTTGTGGGGCAGCTGATTTCAGTGAGTTCCGAAACCATTGTATTGCTTACGGATAGCACGGGCGAGATCACCATCCGCAGAGCAAATATCAGGCGCATCGCCCTGCTGGATGCGGGCCATACCTTATCCGCCGAATACCGCCACAGAAATCCGAACGCTACCCGCTACCTGTTTGCGCCCAATGCCATCGGCCTCAGAAAAGGGCAGGGCTATTATCAGAATACCTGGGTGTTTTTCAACAATGCGAACTATGGCGTGTCGGATCGTTTTTCAGTGGGTTTGGGAACCGTGCCGCTGTTTTTGTTCGGTACTTCTACGCCGGTCTGGATTACGCCGAAAGTGTCTGTTCCGCTTGCAAGCGAGCGGTTTCACCTTTCCGCGGGGGCGCTGCTTGGGGGCGTGCTGGGCACCGACAGCGGTGTGGGAGGGGTGTTCTACGGCACGGCTACCTACGGCGGCACCGACAGCAATGTGTCGCTGAGCCTGGGGTACGGCTTCAGCAACGGAGATATTTCCAGCTCGCCGGTTGTGAATCTGAGTGCCATGCACCGGCTCTCACGCACGGGCTGGCTCATCACGGAGAATTATTTTTTCCCCGGAAGCGGCGAAA
>JAFIET010000018.1 GCA_020832405.1 Balneolales bacterium | reverse complement strand
TGCTTTTTGTGAACTCTGAGTATTTTTTGAACCGATTTAATTTCAATCAGCACTTTGTTTTCAACAATCAAATCAGCTCTGAAGCCATGATCAATTTCAAGGCCTTTCCAGATAACAGGGACTGGCTGTTGTCGGCTAACCTGCAGGGCTAATTAACATTTGAAGTGCACGAATCGGGAGGAAAGAAAAACCTGTGGGGATACCCCCACAGGTTTTTGCGAAGTTTAGTAGCTTTCGGCTTTCCTCCTCCTCAAGATTCGAGCCTATGACCACTTATAAATACCTCGACTTATCCCAAATGCATACTATCTGCTGACGATATAGCCCTGCCCAATAATCAAGAAATAAGCCCATCTAAAAAGCATAAAATTTGATCCCAAAAATCTGAGTTTCTTAGTGTCACTAAACCCAGTTAATCGCAGAAAAAAATAGAGGATTTAAGGATTCATATACCAAAGCTAACTGCAATCTTATTTCATGTGAAATACGAACGTAATGATTTCTTACAAACTAAATAACGGTCAAGGGCACGTTCCCCAAACGGGCGTATTTTCGGGAGTAAGCGGCGCGTTTTTTGAAAAATCTAAGGGCTCCTGAGTGAATGATTCCACACACCACTCATTAATAGGCTGATTAAAAGGAGTATCAGCAAACATACCAGACATATTTGTTGCAGAACTTACGTCCCAGCTATCGAGTGGGTGATTAAATGGGGTGTTTATAAACATCGCGGACATATGCCTCGCTGAACTCACATCCCATGTCTCGAGCGGCTGATTAAACGGGGAATAAGCAAACATATTTGACATGTATATGGCTGAGCTTACGTCCCACTGATCAAGCGGCTGATTAAATGCGGATTCTTCCACACCCTCAGTATTAGAGAAACCTGCAAACATTTCATACATGTGGGTAACAGAGCTAACATCCCAGCTGTTGAGCGGTTGATTAAATGGCGATAATTTAAACATTGAGGCCGTTGATGTAACAGAACTTACGTCCCATTTATCAATCGGCTGATTAAATGAAGATCTCCAGAACATACGACTCATATTGGTAACCGAGCCTACATCCCAGTTTTCAATAGGTTGGTTAAACCGAGACTGAGCAAACATAGCTCTCATGCTGGTAACGGAACTGACATCCCAGTTATCAATCGGCTCGTTAAAATCGGTTCCGGCAAACAGAGCTGCCATATCGTTTATATTGCTGACGCAAACTTTCGATAAATTGGCTCCTTCCTCAATTCTTTGTTCCAATAAGGCTCTGTCGACAGCCTCGTATTCAATGCCATCTACGATGCCGGTTTCACCGATATTAACACCCGGGCATTTAATGGTTACTCCATTTTCGCTCAGAAAAAAAACATCTGTATTGGGTTCGGTTCCGCAGGATAAAAGAAATAGTCCGGCTGAAAAGATGATATACATAGTTTTCATTACTAAGATAAATTTAGTCAGTTCAGTAGGATAGTTTAAATATTTGCAGAGACAGATTTAATGCCTCTTGACTTCCCCTGTATAAGCCTTCAGAAAATGATATTATGAAGGCTTAACGAGTAAATGATAGTATAAACTACAGTTTTGAGTACTAAGTTCTCATTTGTGAGAAGGTTGCATTTATTTTAAGACTAATAATTCTTGTGAAATAATAGATGTTTCAATGAACATAATTACCTTACAACTCCTCCAAAGCTGCCCTCAGCTTCTCCAGATTTGCTTCCGCATCGGCTTGTTTAGCCCGCTCTTTAGCGACAACGGCTTCGGGTGCGTTGTTCACGAACTTTTCGTTTGAGAGTTTTCCGCTTACAGATTTGAGGAAGCCCTCAGTACGCTGAATTTCTTTTTGGATACGCTCGCGCTCTTTGTCCACATCAATATGGTCGGCCATGGGGATGATGAGCTCCGTACCTTTCACCAGGGCGCTGGCTGACTGCGAAGGTTTCTCAAAGGCAGTGCCTATCTCCAGGCTTTTGGTTTTCTGAAGCCTCAGGATGAGGCCCTGAACAGACTTAAGTTGTGTTGCGGTTTCTTCATCGGGTACGCGCAGCATCACTTCCAGCTCAAGATTAGGAGAGAGCCCGGATTCGGCGCGGATATTCCGCATGGCCGAAACAAGCTCCTGAACCATCACAAAGCGGGATTCAATATCGTCGTTAATCAGGCTTTTGTCAGCTTCCGGCCATGCCGAAACGATCAGCGCCTCGCCGGTACTACGTTTCTGAATACGCTGCCAGATTTCTTCAGAAATAAACGGAGTGAAGGGGTGAAGCAGCTTCATCAGCGCTTCGAAAAGGCCAAGGGCTCTTTCCAGGCGCGCCTTTTCGATTTTGGAGCCCGGGGTTTCGGGCTTAATCAGCTCGATGTACCAGTCACAGAAATCATCCCAAACCAGCGAATAAATTTTCTGAAGGGCTTCATTCAGACGGAATTGCTCAAAACTTTCATCCATCTCCGAAATGGTGCGGTTCAGGCGGGAAAGCATCCACTGATCGGGCAGAAATCCGGCATCAAGCGCCAGGCTTGGGGTGTAAGTTTCACCCTCCTCCATATTCATGGAGAGGAAGCGGAAGGCGTTCCAGATTTTGTTGGAGAAATTGCGACCCTGCTCACAGAGGGCTTCATCAAACATGAGGTCATTCCCGGCCGGCGCTGAAAACAACATACCTACGCGGGTACCGTCGGCACCGAATTTATTAATGAGTTCGATGGGATCAGGAGAATTACCCAGTGACTTGGACATCTTGCGGCGCTGCTTGTCGCGTACAATGCCGTGATAGTACACATTGCTGAACGGCTTCTCGCCACGGAACTCGTAACCGGCCATAATCATCCGCGCTACCCAGAAAAACATGATTTCAGGCGCGGTAACCAGATCTTTGGTGGGGTAGTAATAGTTGATTTCCTCCCCGTCCGGATTTTTGAAGCCGTCAAACACTGAAATCGGCCACAGCCAGGAAGAGAACCAGGTGTCGAGTACATCTTCATCCTGTTTTAGGGTGATGGCATCCAGGCCTGATTTCGCCTTCGCTTTTTGGAGCGCTTCTTCCTCGGTTTTGGCAATCACGTAATCGTTTTCACCGCTGCCGTAATACCATGCCGGAATCTGATGTCCCCACCAAAGCTGTCGCGATATGCACCAGTCGTGCACGTTTTCCATCCAGTTGCGATAGCTGTTTTTGAACTTCTCCGGGAAAAACCGGATCGTTTCGTTCATCACGTTGTCGAGGGCGGGTTTTGCGGTCTCTTCCATTTTGAGGAACCATTGCAGCGACAGCTTCGGCTCGATTACGGCATCGGTACGCTCGGAATACCCGACTTTATTTTTGATGTCTTCAACCTTCACAAGTAAACCGGCTTCTTCCAGATCGCTTATGATGAGCTTGCGGGCTTTGAAGCGGTCTTCCCCGATATAAAACTGTGCGGTGTCGCTCAGGGTAGCGTCATCATTCAGCATGTCAATAACCTCAAGCCCGTGTTTGATGCCGAGATCGTTGTCGTTTACGTCGTGGGCGGGTGTCACCTTCAGGCAGCCCGTGCCAAACTCCATCTCCACGTATTCATCGGCAATAACCGGCACTTCGCGGTTCACCATCGGAATGATGACTTTCTTACCGACGAGATGCGTGTATCGATCGTCATTCGGGTTCACACAAACCGCAGTATCGGCCAGAATGGTCTCAGGCCGGGTCGTGGCGATGGTCACAAACGCATCAGCGTCCTTCACCTGATACTTTACGTAATAAAGCTTTGAGCTAACCTCTTTGTGAATCACTTCCTCATCGGAGAGGGCAGTTTTGGCCACAGGATCCCAGTTTACCATGCGCAGGCCGCGGTAAATCTGACCTTTTTCATAAAAATGGATGAAGCAGTCGATTACCGCATCATATAAATCTGCTTCAAGAGTGAAGCGGGTACGCTGCCAGTCGCAGGAGGCACCAAGCTTGCGAAGCTGTTTCAGGATGGTATCTCCGTACTCGTTGGTCCAGTCCCAGGCGTGCCTCATGAATTCATCGCGGCTCAGATCACTTTTTTTGATTCCCTTTTCGCGCAGCCGTGCCACTACCTTGGCTTCAGTTGCAATAGAAGCGTGATCGGTGCCGGGCACCCAGCAGGCGTTTTTGCCCATCATGCGGGCCCGGCGTATGATGACATCCTGAATCGTATTGTTGAGCATGTGCCCCATGTGCAGCACCCCGGTTACGTTGGGTGGCGGAATTACGATGGCGTACGGCTCGCGCTCATCGGGCACGGAGCGGAAGAAACCGTTCTTTTCCCAAAAAGGGTACCATTTGGCTTCAGCTTCGGAAGGGGAGAAGATTTTGGGGATTTCAGAAGTGCTCATAAAATTCAGGCTGTTCAGGAATTGCCCTGAGTGCAGGGCGTGAGGTTAAATTTTAAATTCGGGGAAAGTGACAACTGACAGGGTGACAAAAAAAGACGCTGCAGGGCCTGAGTGACGAAAAATGAGTCGTCGTCCGGGCAATGCAGCGTCAGAAAATGTCACTGATGATCAGAACTTGCGTTTCATAAGCACGCCAAAGTGCCCGTCGCAGTTATGGATATGCGGGAAGGTTTGATAGGATTTGAGGTCTTCGCTGAGCACTTCCTCAGGGAGGTAGTCGTCCAGCTCTTCAAGCTCGAAGTTGGGGTATGTTTCGAGGAATTTCTCGATCTGCATCATATTTTCTTCCGGCTCGAGAGAGCAGGTTGAGTACACAAGGCGGCCGTTTTTGGCAACCATATTGGCCGCAGCATCGAGCAGCTCTTCCTGAAGGGCAACAGCTTTTTCGAGCTCTTCAGGGGTTCGGCGCCAGCGGAGGTCGGCCCGCTTGGAAAGTACGCCGGTACCGGTACAAGGGGCATCGAGCAGAACGGCATCGGCCAGTTTGAAGCGCGCCTCGGTAGCATCAGCCCGCTGGATTTTCACAATTTTTGCGCCGCCGCGTTCAGCATTTTCGGCAATACGCTGAATGCGGTCGGGGTTGATATCAACGGCGAGCAGCGTACCCTCGTTTTCCATTAGTTCGGCGAGCAGCAGCGTTTTGGTGCCCGGAGCGGCACACAGGTCGATAACGGACTCTCCTGCTACAGGGTCGAGAATAGTTGGGGCAAAACCAGCGGCGATATCCTGAACATAGCACAGCCCTTTTTCGAACCATCCTCTTGAGCGAACTTCCGCAAGGGTTGTTACACGAAAATAGCCGGGCAGCCACTCGCTTTCCTCGAACTCGATACCGGCACGCTCGAGACGCAGCCGGAAGGTGTCGGGTGAAGTTTTCAGACAGTTGGCACGCAGGTAATAAGCGGGGCGCTGATTATTTGCTGTCATCAGTTGAAAAGCTTCCCTTTCGCCAAACCGATCTGACCAGCGTTTAACCAGCCATTCGGGGTGTGAGAAAGTGGTTGCGACCAGTTCAGTGCGGTCGTGCATATCAGGCGTAGGCAGCTCTTTGATTTCCCGCTGAATTTTTCTGAGGATAGCGTTTGCAAGATCACCGGAACGGGGGCTTATTTTAGTTTTGGCAATCTCGACGTTTTCATTAATAGCCGCATAGTCGGGGGTCGAATCCATGAACATCAGGTCATAAATGCCCATCCGGAGGATGTTTTTAAAAAACTCATCCATGGTTTCCAGCTCAACTGAGCTGTAGCGGGAGATAAGGAAATCCAGATAGGATTTGCGTCTAAGGATCCCCTGTACATATTCATTTGCCTGCTGACGTTCCTGTCGGTCAAGCTTATTGAGCAGATCCAATTCGAGGTAATTGGTATTTTCAAACTTCTCAAGTGTTCGGATGCTTGCTAATCGTGATTGGCTTACGTTTTCCAAAATCGAAAAATCGGTTACAGGGTTAGGGTTTGATAACTTAACAATATAATGGATTTTTGGCTCAAATGATGTATCAAAAGACCGCCAGGGCTGCTTTTAAAGTTGCGATTAGATGCTATTTGGGGTATCTTTGAACCTTGTATTTATTTTTACTTAAAGCAAGGTGTACATATCTGCACCAACATTATTTTATTAACTGAAATTATTTCCAAAGCTCTTTTCTCATGAATAAAGGATCCGTCGCTCAGGTTATTGGTCCGGTTGTCGACTGCGACTTCCCGGATGGTCATCTTCCTCAAATTCTGAATGCGCTGCATATTGATATGGAAGATGGACGCAGGCTCGTTCTTGAGGTAGCACAGCACCTTGGCGAAAACCGAGTAAGAACGATTGCAATGGACTCTACCGATGGCCTGGTCCGTAATATGGAAGTTTCCGATCAGGGCGGCCCGATTTCAATGCCTGTAGGTGAAGATATTCGCGGAAGACTTTTTAATATTGTTGGGGAAGCCATCGACGGCATCGGGAATCCTAAGGGGGATCGCCGCTCACCAATCCACAAACCCGCTCCGGATTTCACTGAACTTTCGTCAAGCACTGAAATGCTTGAAACAGGAATTAAAGTAGTTGACCTGCTTTGCCCCTATGCCAAAGGCGGTAAGATCGGCCTGTTCGGTGGTGCCGGCGTAGGTAAAACGGTTCTTATTCAGGAGCTAATCAACAATATCGCTAAGCAACACGGTGGTCTTTCCGTTTTTGCCGGAGTTGGTGAGCGTACCCGTGAAGGAAATGACCTTTTGCGCGAATTCATCGAATCAGGCGTAATCAACTATGGTGAAGCATTCAAGGAAGGCATGGAAAAAGGAGAATGGGATCTCACAAAAGTAGATCACAAAGCCCTCAAGGCATCTCAGGCCACACTCGTATTTGGTCAGATGAACGAGCCTCCGGGAGCCCGTGCACGTGTTGCACTTTCCGGCCTTACCATCGCTGAATATTTCCGTGATGAAGTAAGCCGCGATATCCTTCTTTTCGTTGATAACATTTTCCGGTTCACACAGGCGGGATCTGAAGTATCTGCGCTTCTTGGCCGGATGCCTTCAGCAGTAGGTTATCAGCCAACGCTCGCATCAGAAATGGGAGCCCTTCAGGAGCGGATTACATCAACGACAGCAGGATCTATTACATCTGTGCAGGCCATCTATGTACCTGCTGATGACCTTACTGACCCTGCCCCTGCAACTACATTTTCTCACCTCGACGCAACTACGGTACTTTCCCGTCAGATTGCTTCCCTTGGTATTTATCCGGCGGTTGATCCCCTTGATTCGACCTCACGTATTCTCGACCCGCTTGTAATTGGTAAGGATCATTATGAATGTGCTGAAAATGTGAAGATGCTGCTTCAGCGCTACAAAGACCTTCAGGATATCATTGCAATTTTGGGGATGGATGAACTCTCTGACGAAGATAAACTGATCGTAGGCCGTGCCCGCCGTGTGCAGCGTTTCCTGAGCCAGCCGTTCTTCGTAGCACAGCAGTTTACCGGTCTTGACGGTAAGTATGTGAAGATTGAAGACACCATCAAAGGCTTCAACATGATTCTTGACGGTGAGCTTGATAACCTGCCGGAAGGTGCTTTCTACCTTGTTGGTACGATTGAAGAGGCTATGGCCAAAGGCGAAAAACTCCTCGCTGAAGCTTAAACAAACAAGCCTTTGCGACTGCATTCGGATTTTGAAAAACCGGGCCGGGCAATATGCCCTAACCCGGTTTAATCCGGAAACTGTTACGGGAACCTTTTAATCTGCTACCGTCCTATTTCTATGATTCGTACTAATATAATCACACCTTACGGCCCTGTTTACGAAGGGCTTGCAACCGGTGTTAACCTACCCGGTACCGAAGGCGCATTTGAAGTAAAATTCAATCACGCCAGCCTGATGTCTATGCTTGAGATCGGAAAAGTTATTGTTCGTGAAAAAAGCGGGAAGGAGGAAACATTTTCAGTAAATGGCGGCTTCGTTGAAGTTTTTGATAACCGGGTAACTGTTCTCGCTGAGTCAGCTGAAAATGTGCGTGATATCGATCTTGATCGCGCGCGGCAGGCACGTGAAAAAGCAGCAGCGAAAATTCGTGAAGATAAAGAGCAAAAAGCCGCTCAGGAAGATGTTCTTAAAGCTGAACTTGCACTTAAACGGGCAATTAACCGAATTAAATTATATGAGCTGAAACGGTAATTCGATTCACTCAGATCATAAAAAAGCACCGTGCTCACATAGTAGGCAACGGTGCTTTTTTTTGGATAAAATTTTTGGAGGCTGTTGTAAGCTCAGCTGTCACAAACGAAAAGACTTACTTTTTTTGGTACCGCTTGATAATGAAATCACCCTTATCCTCTGATTCAATAAGGTTCCAAATAATTCCGATCTTGTGGCGGTACTCAGGGAAAAAAGTATCACCTTCATAAGCTGATTTAATTTCTGATATAATCATCTCGTTGCTGAAATTAAAAGCTTGTTCGTATAATACGGCACCGCCGGCAATATATACGAGATCGTAGTCGGTTGAATGAAAATATGAAAGAGCTTCATCCAGCGATTTGAAAAAAACGACGCCTTCTGCTTTCAGGTCTTTAGTGCTTAAAACATAGCAAGGACGGCCTGGCAGGGGTTTCCCACCTATTTCTTCGAAGGTCCGGCGACCCATGAGAAGTGGTTTTCCGAGCGTAGTTTGCTTAAAATGTTTGAGATCGGCCGGGTAATGCCAGGGCATGCTGCCATTTTCACCGATTACAAGGTTCGGATCATGTGCTGCTATGATGACAAATTTAGGCATTTTACAAGAGTGCAAAAAAGGTTCAGGAAAAGAGAATCAAACAGCGACTTCAAACCTGATGGAAGGGTGATGCTGATAATTGTTAAGGGTAAAGTCTTCGAGCGTCAGCTCATCCAGCGGTTTGTCGGCAATAGTGAGTGAAGGCAGGGGATAAGCTTCCCGCTGTAACTGTTCTTTAAGGCCGTCAATATGATTTTCGTAAATGTGCGCATCAACAATGGTGTGTGCGAAAATACCCGGTTTCAGGCCTGTTTGCTGAGCGATTATCATTGTGAGGGCTGCATAGCAGGCAAGGTTGAAAGGGATGCCGAGTGCAATATCCCCTGATCGTTGCGTAAGGTGGCAGTTCAGCCTGCCGTCAGTTACATTAAAAATAGCCATCAGGTGGCAGGGTGGCAGTGCCATCTGATCAAGTAAACCCGGATGCCAGGCGCTAACTACAAGCCGTCTGCTCATGGGGTTTTCCTTGATTTGATCAATTACATATTGTATCTGATCGAACTCCTTTCGTGAGGGCATATCGTTGGTGAATGCGCCGCCAACCCCTTCAAAATCGACTTGCTCGTAGCAGGTAAACGGGAACCGACGCCACAAAACGGGATAAATAGGGCCTACATTACCCTCTTCATCAGCCCAGGCGTCCCAAATATGACAGTCGTTTTCATCGCGCAGCCAGCGGATGTGGCTTTCACCTCGCAGGTACCAGAGCAGCTCCAACATAATGGAGCGAAACATCATTTTCTTGGTTGTTATGAGGGGGAAACCGTCAGCCAAATCAACCCGATACGTTTCTGCAAAACTGCTGATTGCATCAGTACCGGTACGGTTAGGTTTCTTAATTCCAAATTTAAGTACACGTTCAATAAGCTGATGATAGGCGTCCATAAGACCGGGTAGTTTTTTTTGCGGGAGAAAGTTATAGTAGATTCAGACTTAGGAAGAAGCTTTTCCCCAAACCTGTAAAATACAGGTTTGGGCTTTGGGCTCAAAAACAAAAAAAGAATAAGCCGGGTTTCAGATGAAAACCGGCTTATTTGCTTGAGGTACTTCAAGCGCTTGGCTGTATGTTTATCAGATTACTGTACACCATGCTGAAGGATCAGCCTCAGTACCGTGATGAATCCCTGTGATAGCCTTGTATAAGCGCTCGGCTACGGGGCCCATTTTTTCGGTATCAAGGGTAAGGGTTTCTCCTTTGTGATGAATAACTCCGACCGGAGAAATCACGGCAGCTGTTCCTGACCCAAAAGCTTCGGTCAGGCGGCCTTCACGCCAGGCATCGAAGAGCTCGTCTATGGAAAGCATTCGTTCTTCTGCAGGTAAATTCCAGATTTGGCAAAGTTCGAGAACTGAGCGCCTGGTAACACCAGGCAGAATGGTTCCTGTTAATGGTGAGGTTACAACTTTGCCGTCTATAACAAAAAAGATGTTCATGGCGCCGACTTCCTCAACGTATTTTCTCTCAATGGCATCAAGCCACAACACCTGTGAGTACCCCTCTTTCATGGCTACATGAGCAGGGTAGAGGCTGGCGGCATAGTTGCCGGGCACCTTGGCATTGCCAACACCGCCTTTTACAGCACGCACGTAATCAGGCATTGTGGTCAGCTTTACGGGATTGATGCCTTCACGGTAGTAGTTGCCCACAGGTCCTGTAATCACGTAAAAACGATAGGCGGTAGAGGTTTTTAAGCCCAGGAATTCCTCTGTTGCAAAAACGAAGGGGCGGAGGTATAGGGATTTGAATTTATCCTTAGGCACCCACTGTCTGTCTAAATCTACCAGCTGTAAAATAGCTTGTGTAAACACCTCTTCCGGAATAGAAGGGATGTTCAGGCGTTTGCAGGAATCGTTGAATCGTTTGTAGTGATCCCGTAATCTGAAAACGTTTATGGCTCCGTTTTCCATCGTGAATGCCTTCATACCTTCAAAAGCGCCCTGCCCGTAGTGCAGAATATTGGCCGAAGGCATAATACTGACAGGCCCATAAGGAATAATCTGACCGTTATCCCACTTGCCGTTTTTGTAAACAAGCTCGAACATGTGGTCGCTGAATACATCTCCAAAGCGCAGATCCTGAAAGTTTACAGCGTTTCTGCGTGATTCGGTTACTTGAGTAACCGGAAAAACATGGGTGGCTTTTGTTTCCTCAGTCACAGTCATGAATATACCTTCAATAGTTTAGGATTAAATCGAGCCTGGGCTAAATCAAAATAGTTAATAATAAAAGGAACTTTAGTGTTCACAAGGCTAAGCGGGCCTGCATGAATTTAAGAATGCTCAAGTTGTTCGAGCGCGCGTTTAGCAGCGGCCTGTTCAGCCTTCTTTTTGTTTTTGGCTTTGCCCCAGCCGTATGGCGTGTTGTTAATTACAACATTTACTTCAAAAGTTTTATCGTGATCAGGTCCGGTTTCTGAAATGATCTGATATTCAGGAACGGCCAGCTTTTTAGCCTGAGCAAACTCAAGTAAAAGGCTTTTGTAGTTATCCTGACGACTGCTTACATCTGAAATGTCGATGTGGGTATGATAAACATTTTTGATGAATTTTTGGGAAGCTGCAAATCCTAAATCTTTATAAATGGCACCTACTACGGCTTCAAAAATATCACAAAGTACACTGTTTTTTAATTCTATACCCTGCCCGCGAACTCTGCTTCCAACTTCTACCAAAGCCGGAAAGCCAAGTTTTCGGGATAAGTCTGCGAGCATATCTTCCCTTACAAGCCGAGACCGGACTTTGGTCATAAATCCTTCATTATTATCCGGGTAAAGTTCGAACAGAATTTCAGTTACTACTAAATCAAGAACGGCATCGCCCAAAAACTCAAGTTGTTCGTAGCTCTCGACATCGTCGAGGCCGTCTTCAATGAGTTTTGAGCGATGCCGTAAAGCCCGCAGGTAAAAATGAGGGTTAGTAATAGGGTTTCCGATTATTTTTTCGAGTTCCCCGATTTTATGCTGAGCAGCTGAATGCAGCTTTCTTTTGGAAAAGAAAGCCTGAATCTTATTCAGCGTCAGACTAAACATTACTCATCAAATTTTTTCATCACCAGGGTGGTATTATGACCGCCAAAACCAAAGGCATTGTTCAGGGCATACCTCATTTTTCTGTCCTGCGCTTCATTTACAGTGTAATTGAGGTCGCAGAGCGGATCGGTGTTGAAGTGGTTAATAGTAGGCGGTACGAGATCGTGGTAGAGAGCCAGAATAGTAGCGATTGATTCGGCAGCACCGGCAGCACCGAGCATGTGCCCTGTCATCGATTTAGTCGAGTTCAGGTTAATTTTGTACGCATGGTCACCAAAAACTTTTTTGATAGAGTTGGTTTCTGCTACATCACCTAATGGAGTAGATGTGCCGTGCATATTAATGTGATCAATTTCTTCGGGTTTGATGCCGGCTGCCTTTAAGGCCTCTGAAATGGCAAGCATTACGCCGGCACCTTCAGGGTCAGGGGCTGTAATATGATGTGCATCAGCTGAAAATCCGTAACCGGCAATTTCAGCATAAATTTTTGCCCCACGGTTAACCGCACTTTCATAGGTTTCCAGGAACAAAACGCCTGAGCCTTCACCGAGAACAAAGCCGTCGCGATCTTTGTCGAAGGGTCTTGATGCGGTCTTAGGATCGTCATTTCGGGTTGACATGGCTTTGATAGAATTAAAGCCGGATACACCCATTTCAATTACCGGAGCTTCAGCACCTCCGCAAATAGCAAAATCGGACTGACCTGACCTGATGTGGTCGTAGGCCAGTCCTATATTGTGTGAACCTGTTGCACAGGCTGAAACAGCGCAGTAGTTCGGGCCCCGGAAGCCATACTTAATAGAAATGTGCCCGGAAGCGATATCCGGGATCAGCATTGGAATAAAGAAGGGGGAGATGCCCCTTGGCCCCATTTTCTCGTAAGCTACACAGTTCTTATAAAAGGTCTCCATGCCACCGATACCAGTTCCGACAAGAACTGCGACCCGGTTTTTGTCGATGGTTTCCAGATCGATGGAAGAATCGCTTATAGCCATATCTGAGGCTGCAAGGGCGAACTGGGCAAATCGGTCGAGCCGGCGTGCTGCCTTTGGCTCGATAAATTCAACCGGGTCGAAACCGTCAACCATGGCGGCGAATTTGGTGGCAAACTTTTCGGTATCGAAGTGTCTGATATAATCAGCACCGCTTTTACCGCTTTTGAGACCATCCCAAAACTGCTCTAAAGTGTTTCCGATAGGGGTGATGGCTCCCATCCCGGTAACCACAACTCTGCGTTCAGCCATTAATACTCAATTAAAGAATGATGAGTTTGGTGTGCTAAAATTGAAAATATGAAGATATAGCTTATTCAACTTTATTTTTCAGGTAATCAATAGCATCACCTACAGTAGCGATGTTCTCAGAATCTTCATCAGGAATTTGGGTGTCAAATTCTTTTTCAAATTCCATAATCAGCTCTACAAGGTCAAGTGAGTCTGCACCAAGGTCGTTGGCGAAGCTGGCTGCAGGTACTACATCGGCTTCATCTACGCCAAGTTTTTCAACGATGATGTCGATTACTTTTTTTTCTAGGTCTTGTGACATGTTTATTTACTTATGGTAATGGTTAAAGGTTGAACAAAATGTACTTAAAAAAAGGGTGTATTTCCAAAAAAATAGCAGGTTAAAGCTTTAATAATAAAGCTCAAAATGCGTTTACATAGCCATGCCGCCGTCAATCCGGATGGTTTCTCCGGTTATGTAGCGGCTTGCGTCGCTTGCCAGAAAGATTACACCGGCTGCGATATCCTTAACATCGCCTGCTTTCCCCATAGGAATGCTTGCCTTTATGGCATCCATCACCTTATCGGAAAGCTGACCTGTCATTTCAGTTGTGATGTAGCCGGGTGCAATTGTATTCACCCGGATGTTACGGCTTGCCAGTTCTTTGGCCAGCGATTTACTAAAACCTATAATACCTGCTTTTGAGGCTGCGTAATTGGTTTGACCTGCATTGCCTGAAAGGCCTACAACTGAGCTGATATTGATTATGGAGCCCGCTCTGGCTTTCATAAATGGGCGCACACTTGATTTGCTGTAGTTAAATACACTTTTGAGATTAGTCGTAATTACGTCGTCCCACTGGGATTCACTCATTCGCATAATAAGTGTATCCTTTGTGATGCCGGCATTGTTTACGAGAATGTCGAGATGTGCCCATTCTTTAACAATATCGGTAATTACTTCATCTGCACGAGCCGCATCGGCAGCGTCAGCCTGATAAGCCAGCGCTTTCTGACCGATTGCCTCAACTTGTTTTTTGATTTCTTCAGCAGCTTCTGCTGATCGTGCATAGGTAAAAGCGACGTCAGCACCTGCTGCAGCGAGTTCCAGAACGATGGCACGGCCTATACCTCGTGTTCCGCCGGTAACCAGGGCTGTTTTTCCATTTAATGAAAACATAAGATTTGTTTTGGGTATGAAGGTTAGCCTATTCGTATCCGCTTAGCGCTGCACCTTTTACAGTACGCTTAACCAGCCCCTGCAGAACATTTCCGGGACCTATTTCAGTGAAAGCTTCAAATCCGTCTTGCTGCATTTGCAGCAGGGTTTGTGTCCATTTCACGGGGTTAAGCAGCTGATCAAGCAGATTGCTGCGAATTTCATCAGGAGATGTTGTGGGTTTAGCCGTGAAATTAGAATAAACCGGGCATACCGGAGGGTGAAATACCAGTTGTTCAAGCTCTGCCTTCAGGCCTTCATAAGCGGATTGCATAAGGGGAGAATGAAAAGCACCGCTTACGGGTAGTTTTTTTGCAATTTTACAACCATTTTCCTTAAGAAGCACTAAAGCACGGTCGATAGCAGTTTCGTGTCCGGAAATAACAAGCTGCCCCGGGCAGTTATAGTTTGCGGGAACAACTACGCTGTTGTCCCCCTCGGTAGCCTGACTGCAGATTTCAGCTACTTTTTCATCGGCCATGCCGATTACGGCTGCCATTGTGCCCGGGTTGTCTGTTCCGGCTTTTTGCATCAGCTCACCGCGTTTGCGAACCACACTAAGGGCATCCTCGAATGAAAGCACCCCGGCTGCTGCAAGAGCTGAAAACTCGCCAAGGCTATGACCTGCAACAGCTTGTGGTTTTAGGTCAAGTGTTCTGAAAAGAGCTACTGAGTGCAGGAAAATTGCAGGCTGTGTATTTTCAGTTTGGCGGAGCGAGTCGTCTGGTCCACCGAACATAATTTCAGTAAGTCCAAAGCCTAAAATTTCATTGGCCTGATCGAATACGGCTTTGAATGCCGGGTTGTTTTCGTAGTGATAAAGCCCCATACCGATTTTTTGGGAGCCTTGGCCGGGAAATAATAATGCGGTTTTACTCATGATGGTTTGCCCCATTTAATGTAAACCGAACCCCATGTAAAGCCGCCCCCAAAAGACGCGAGAATTACATTATCGCCTTCGTTCAGCTTGTCTTTCCATTCATACAGACAAAGAGGTATGGTGGCGGCAGTTGTATTTCCGTAGCGGTCAATATTAACCATAACTTTATCCATGCCAATTCCCATGCGGTTGGCTGTTGCGGAAATAATCCGGTTATTTGCCTGATGGGGTACAAACCAGCTTACGTCTTCATGGGAGAGGTTATTGCGCTTCAGGATTTCCAGGGATACATCTGCCATAGATTCCGTCGCTTTTTTGAAGACAACGCGGCCTTCCTGACGGATATAATGCTGACGGGCATCTACAGTTTTGTTGGAAGCCGGGTTAAGGCTTCCGCCGGCTTCCTGTCTGAGCAATTCGGCGTCTGTGCCGTCACAGCGCTGAATAACATCCTGAATTCCACTACCGTCTGTTGAGGGCTCAAGTAAAACACCTGCGGCTGCATCTCCGAAAATAATACAGGTAGTGCGGTCGGTGTAATCAACAATAGAGCTCATTTTATCGGCTCCAATAACCATAACTTTTTTGTATCGTCCGGATTCAATCATCATTGCCCCGGTTGACAGCGCATAAAGAAAGCCTGAACAAGCTGCGGATACATCAAAGCCGTAGGCATTAGTCGCTTTGATGTCACGTTGAATGAGGCAGGCGGTAGCCGGGAATAGATAATCAGGTGTTACGGTTGCTACGATAATACAATCTATCTCAGATCCGTCAATACCACGATTACGCAAAATTTCATGAGCTACCTGGCTGCCCATGTAAGCAGTAGCTTTTGAAGGGTCTTTCAGGATACGGCGCTCGCTGATACCGGTTCGGGTTTTAATCCACTCGTCGTTTGTTTCAACAAGTTTCTCAAGTTCTGCATTGGTTAGCACATAATCGGGCAGAAAATGCCCGAGTGCGGTTATCGTAGCTTTCGGAGTATCTGACATTAAAAAAGAAGTTTAGTTCAGGGCCGCTTTAATCTGCTCATTAACCTTTTTCTGCACCATCTTTTCGGCCGATAAAATGGAATTTTTAATCGCTAAGGGGCTGCTTCCGCCGTGGCCCACCATACTCACTCCGTTAATGCCAAGGAACGGCACTCCGCCTACTAACTGATAGTCGAAAGGTGCAAGAGCATCAAGCATTACGGATTTGATGAGTCCGAACTCTTCCTGAGTGAGTGTTTTGGCCCTGTCTGAGCGGTGAATTATGCGAAGGATGTTTTCAGGGATAGATTCACCCAGCTTAAGCAGCAGGTTGCCAACAAAGCCGTCGCATATATATACGTCTGCCTTTCCCTGTAAAACATCACGTCCTTCAATATTGCCGACAAAGTCTTCACGATCTTTAAGAAGAGCGTAGGCCTGCCGTACAGCTTCACGTCCTTTTTCTTCCTCTTCACCTATATTCATCAGTCCGAGGCGAGGGTTTGCAATGCCAAGCATATTTTTTGCAAATACTTTGCCCATGATACCAAACTGTACGAGCATTTCCGGCTTAACTTCTATATTTGCACCAACATCGAGCATGAATTTGATACCGTCAACCGACGGGTAAATGCTGCCGATTGTCGGGCGCAGAACGCCGTCAATTTTGCCAAGTATAAACATGGAAGCACCTAAAAGGGCGCCTGTGTTCCCGGCACTGAAAAAAGCATCACACTTACCCTGCGCGTGCATGGTAAGACCAATTGCGATCGAGGAGTGCTTTTTGGTTTTAAGAGCTGTTGCCGGAGATTCATCCATGCCGATAATCTCAGGTGCATTGATCACCGTTAGTCGGTTGCCTGAACATCCCTGTTTCACAACTTCGTCAGAGACAAGTTGTTCCGGACCTAAAAGGATAATGTGTATGTCATCTCTTTCTTTAAGCGCCATCAAAGCGCCCTGAACCGGGTTTTGGGGATAGTGATCTCCACCGACGGCATCAATAGCAATTTTCAGCATAAATAGATTCCGGCTTTGCAGTATCGGTTAATTAACAGCGAGAACTTGTCTTCCTCTGTAGTAGCCGCAGTCGGCACAGGCGTGGTGCGCGCGGTGTACAGAACCACAGTTGCTACAGGTTGACAGCGTTACATCTTCAAGTTTGTGATGTGTTCTGCGCTTATTTTTGCGGGCTTTTGATGTTTTTCTCTTTGGATGTGCCATGATAAAAAAGCTGGTAAGGCTTGATAATGATTAAGTATTAATTGATTTACAGCTAAAAAAAGGCCTGAGAAGAAGTGGAGCCGGTCAGATATCGTCCTTAAGTTTCCTCAGAGCTTCCCAACGGGAATCTGCAGGATAATCCTCATCGTAATCATCTTCATCTTCGGGATTGCCATAGGTTTCAAAAAAGCTTGTTTCGGAACCATCGGCGTTTAGAAAACGGGGATGAAGTTTTTTTATGGGAATGCTCAGCAGGATGCTGTCCCGCACTTCTTCTTCAATATTAATGGTGTTTGAGGAAGTATTGAGCGGGCGGAGGGCCTGCTGTTCATCTTCTTCGGGTTCTGCATTCGGTTTGAATAAAATTTTGTATGAAACCGTTATCGGATAGCGATACAGCTCAAGGCTTCTGTCACAAATCAGGCTAAGTGTGGTCGAAGCTCTGAAAGACAGCTGAATGCTGTTGAGCATTTTTATAAACTCAACATGCAATTCAACCGGGTCGTGATCAAACCCTTCAATCCTGAACTTATGTTCATCGAAGGTAAGTTCAAGTGTCGATTTGTTGTCGGGTATGTCGCTGATTCTGAATTTCATCACAAAATTTGATTACAAGCTTGTAAATATAACAGATTTGGGCTTAATAATCAATCTGCTGTGCCCCAAAGGCTTTTTTAAGAAAACAAACCGTAGAGTCTTCTTTCAACTATATTGATAACAGTCCCCAAATCTTCCTGACTGTTAACAAAATCAAGCTCATCGGTTTCGATTATCAGCTTTTCGTGCGGGTAACGCCCGATCCAGTCCTCATATAATTTATTAAGCCCCTCAAGATAATCGATGCGAATTGTTGTTTCATAATCCCTCCCCCTTTGCTGAATCTGCCGGACCAGCGTCGGAACATCGGCACGCAGGTAGATCAGCAGGTCGGGTGGTTTGAGGTAATAGGTCATTTCTTCAAACAGGGCGCTGTAGTTATCGTAATCCCGCTCGCTCATTAATCCCATTTGAAAAAGGTTGCGGGCGAAAATTTCTACATCCTCATAGATGGTACGATCCTGAATATAGCTTTCATCGCGCTGCATCAGCTTTTTCTGATGCTTGAAGCGGCTTGACAGGAAATAGACCTGAAGGTTAAAACTCCAGCGTCTCATATCATTATAGAAATCAGTCAGATACGGGTTATTGTCAACTGATTCGTAATAGGGCTTCCATCCAAAATGTTTGGACAGAAGCCCCGTAAGGGAAGATTTGCCGGCGCCTATGTTACCGGCTATTGCAGTAAAGTATTTTTTATCGGTTTCAGACATGCTGTTTTCGGGTATCAAAATCCGGGTTTGCCGAGTAGTCTGAACATCGCTTTTTTGTAAGCTTCAACACCAGGCTGATCAAAGGGGTTTTCGTTGAGGCAGTACACATAAACAGCGATTGCAATTTCGCAAATGTAGATGAACCGCCCAATGTGCTCTTCATCAATTTTGTCAAAATGAATACTAAGGCAGGGCACACCACCCTCCACATGTGCTTCACGGGTGCCAAGGAAGGCTTTATTGTTTATGAAGTGAAAGTTTTTGCCGGCAAGGTAATTCAGGCCGTCAGCATCATCGTCTTCAGTTTCAACAATAACCGAGCCGGCCGGCTTATCAGCAACAAGGAATGTTTCTATCATATTACGCTGACCTTCCTGAACCATCTGTCCTACGCTGTGCAGGTCAGTTGAGTAGCCGAGAAGCACCGGAAACATTCCTTTGCCGTTTTTGCCTTCGCTTTCACCGAAAAGCTGCTGCATCCAGCCGCCCATGCCGGAGAGTTCCGGTTCAAAACTGGCGATCATATCCATTGCTTTTCCGCTTTGGTAGAGTGCGAGCCGGGTTGCGGCGTAGCTGAGCAGATCGTCAGGGTTCAGCTCGATTTCGTTGTAAGCCGAAACTGCGCCATAATAAAGAGCACGAATATCGATACCGGCAACCGCGATGGGAAGAAGCCCGACAGGGGTCAGTACAGAGAAACGTCCGCCGATGTCATCAGGAAGCACAAATTTCTTGTATCCGTTGGCATCGATGATGCGGTTCAGGGCACCGCCCGCAGAACTTGTAGTACAAATAATGTGTTTTGCCGGATTCTGATATGTTTCATGAATCCATTTCCGGATAACCCGAAAAGCAAGTGCCGTTTCTGTTGTGGTTCCTGATTTGGAGATTACGTTTATATAAACTTTTTTGGACGTGCCGTCGGCTTTGGGCTGCTGCAGGTATGCCATCAGCTCACTGAGGTAACGGCCGCTCATATGATGACCGGCATAAACGATTTCCGGACCTTTACTGCCAAAAAAAGGACCAAGCGCATCGATTACTGCTTTTGCCCCGAGGTAAGAGCCTCCGATTCCGCAAACAATAAAAACATCTGCTTCCTCACGGATTGCCGTTGCAAGGGCATCAAGCTCGTTGAGCAGGGCATCGTTCGGGTTTGCAAGAATATCACGCCAGCCGAGCCATTCAGGGCCGGGGCCGGTTTTGGTTTGCACCTTTTTAAAGGCTTCTGCTGCCTGAGTTTTAGCTGAAGCAAGCGCATCATCTTTCAGAAAAGCATGCGCGTGCCCGAAATCAAATCGAATCATGGTTGTCTTATTTAAGAATTTTGGTAAGATCGAGCAATTCAGCCTGAATTGTCTTTTTCTTACTCCATCCGCTTTTTAAAGGAGTGAGCTTCACGTTGTTGTTTACGATGCCGACCATAACGCTTACATGGCCGTCAAGCAATGCATTAACAGCTGCAACGCCGAGGCGGCTTGCCAGAACACGGTCACGGGCTGTTGGGTTTCCTCCGCGTTGTATGTGCCCAAGCACACACACGCGTGTGTCAATATCTATAAAATCGTTCTTGAGGTTTTTGTAGAGTTCCATAGCACCGCCTGACTCGTCGCCTTCAGCTACAACAACAAGTGTACTGCGCTTTTTGTTGGTTAGGATTTCCCGAAGCGTGTTCTTTACTTCGTTGATGTGAATCAGAGTTTCGGGAAGCAGTGTGAGCTCGGCCCCGCAGGCAATTCCGGTTTCAAGAGCGAGAAAGCCGGCATCGCGGCCCATCACTTCAACAAGAAACATACGCTCGTGCGCATCGGCTGTGTCACGGATTTTATCAATGGCGTCGAGTGCGGTGTTTAGCGCGGTATCGTAGCCTATGGTTTCGTCTGTGCCGCTCAGGTCGTTATCGATTGTGCCGGGAATTCCGATAACGGCAATCCCGTGCTCCTGCTGCAGGATGGTTCCACCCTGAAAGGTTCCGTCACCACCGATAACTACAAGTGCGTCTATTCCATGGTCTTTTAAATTGGCTGCCGCTTTTGCACGGCCTTCGGCGGTCCGGAACTCTTCCGAACGAGCTGATTTCAGGATGGTACCGCCTCTTTGAATCATGTTAGAGACGGTTAGTTTCTCCATTTCTATAAAATCTGCCTCAATTGCACCCTGATATCCATATCTGATTCCGGTCACTTCCAACCCTTTATAGAGGGCAGCACGTGTTACGGACCGGATAGCGGCATTCATTCCGGGGGAGTCGCCGCCGCTTGTAAGAACCCCGATTTTTTTAATCGTATTCAAATGAAATAATGTTTAGTTTTAAAACTAACAGAATTGGGAAAATTACACACTTAGGCGTGACCAATCAAGTTACTTTTATTCTGCCTCCCTTTAGTGTTACCTTAAGCCGCAGCTCATATTTCCATTTTTATGAGGTTGCTGGTATTTCTTAAAATAATATATAACAATTAGATAGCGGTGTTTTGCCAGGGCGGGCATGGTTCATTTTTGCCTTATCAGCCTGCCTAAGGGAAAAAGCAGGCGCTGCTTTTATTCTTATTCCGAACGATACAAGCGCTTTTATTGATTGGTGCCGTTACACTAAATCTGTCTTTTTTGATTAACCCGTGAGTATAAATACCCGACTTACAGATAATTTTGCCTTTGCTGATACAGCTAATGTCTCGCTGAGCGATCTGCGCAGACCCGTTGAGCAGGAGCTTACTGCCTTCCGTACTTTTTTCAGGGATGCCCTAAAAACAGATGTTTTTTTGCTGGATCAGATGATTCGCTACCTGCACCGCATGAAAGGCAAAGAACTGCGGCCTATTTTGGTACTTTATGCCGCAAAGCTTTGCGGAGGTATCAGCGAGCGGTCTTTTCGCGCTGCAACTATGATCGAGCTGCTGCACACCGCCACGCTTATTCATGACGACGTGGTTGATGATGCCGAGCAGCGCCGGGGCCTGCTGAGCATCAATCAGGTCTGGAAAAACAAAGCGAGCGTACTGCTTGGCGATTTCCTGCTTTCTAAAGGGCTGCTTGTTTCGCTGGATGCGGATGAGTTTGAGCTTCTTAAAATTATGTCGAAAGCAGTTAAGGCAATGAGTGAGGGTGAACTGCGGCAGCTCAAGGCATCCAAACTTCAGAATATGACCGAGCAAAAGTATTTTGAAATCATCCGGGATAAAACGGCAAGCCTGCTGGCTGCCTGTACTGAAAGCGGTGCAGCTTCCGCTACAAGTGACGCCGAAATTATTGGCCGAATGCGTGATATTGGCCTGGACCTTGGTATTGCATTTCAGATCAGAGATGATTTGTTCGACTATGGTATGGATGACGTCGGTAAACCGGTAGGAAACGATATCCGTGAGAAAAAAATAACCCTTCCTTTTATTAAGGCCCTGGAAACCTGCTCTTTTCTGGAGCGGCAAAAATGGAAGCTCAGGTTTCGCAAAGAGCACAAATCAACCGGTGAAGTTGCTAAAATAACCCGGTTTGTACACGAAAGCGGCGGCTTTGAAGCTGCCGCAGCCGATATGGAAGTTTACAGCATCCGTGCCCTCACAAAACTCAGGGAGTTCCCCGTTTCTCAGGCCCGTGACGATATGGAGCTGCTGATTACCTACATCACGACCCGTAAAAAGTAAGGCACCTCTATGAAAAGCCGTCAGCTGCTCATCGATGCCCATAACCTGATGCACAAGCATCCTGAAATCAAAAAAACGCTGGTTCGGGATCACCTTGAAGCCATGCGTGAGCTTTGCCGTGTGGTTTCGGCCTGGTGCACATCACAAAACAGAAAAGCAACCGTGGTATTTGACGGCGTACCGCAGCTCATCCCGGGCACCTATGCAAAACTGAAAATCCGTTTTTCCAGGGAACGAACCGCTGACGAAGTGATTATCAGTCTGCTATCTGCGGCTGGTGCCTCCCGCTTATGGACAGTTGTAACGGATGATTCCGAAATTCGCCGGAAAGCTTTTTTCTACAGCGTTGACCTCCTGCGTTGCGATCCGTTTATAGGGCAGCTTCGGCAGTTGTTATCGCCCACAGCTGCTGCTGTACAGAAACCAACTGTGCGCAAACCTCAAAAGCTCAATAATGCTCAGGTGCGTGACCCCGGTGAAGTTGCCAATCCTAAAGGAATGGATGATGAGGTGGACCTTTTTTTGCGTCTGTTTAAAGAGAAAAAATGAGTGAAGAAATCTTTACCCGCGAAGGCGATTATATATTTGTATCTGATGTGCACCTCGGAGGTTTTGAAATGGCAGAAAATGCCAGAATTGAAGCCTCCTTTCTGGCGCTGCTCGGGCACATCAAAGCGCAGAAACTGCATCTGGTAATAGCCGGTGACCTTTTTGACTACTGGATGGATTACCGCAATCAGTGGCCACGTGTTTTTGACAGGGTGCTCAGTGGGTTTGAAGAGCTGCATCAGCAGCGTGAGGAAAAAACGCTGTTTGTAACCGGAAATCATGATAACTGGACAGGGCCCCGGCTTACTGAGGCCGGTTTTGATCTTGAACCGGAATACCGGCTGCTGCATATCAGCGGAAAAAAAGTACTGGTTATGCACGGCGATGGCCTTAAAGATACTGAGATGGCTTTACCTCGGCCCTTGTTTCACCGCCTGCTCAGAAATCCGTATTTTGTGAAGCTGTACCAAATCATTTTTCCGCCTGCAGCTGGTATCGAGCTGATGCGGCAGTTTTCACGCAAATCAAAACTGAGAGATTACATGATCAGTCCGGATAACAGTCCGCGGCTGCTCGATACATGGGCAGTTAAATTTCTGAACACGAGTAATAAAGCTGATGTGCTGCTTTGTGGGCATCATCATAATGCCATTCACCTAAAAACCGGCAACCGCCACTATATTAATCTCGGAAACTTTTGTTTCGCACAAAGTCTTGCCCTGCATACAAAAGAAGGCTTTACTCTCGTTAAATGGAACTGTGCTGAAAGCAGATTTGAAAAATTAAAACCGGCTGTAACTGTATGAGTGATTCAAATTTAAACGACGACGAACGCTATCTGAACGATCCGGAATACCGCGAACGGATACGCAGGCAATTTGTACTGAAATCAGAACGGCCTGCAGCTCCCAAAAAACCGGTTAGCAAAAAAGCCGACCGTAACAGGGAAAAGCGTTCTGTACCCAAAATGCTTCTCGCTATTTTCGGTGGTATCACCCTGTTCGGGCTTGCGGGAATAGCTGTGTTTATTAGCTTTCTGGTACAGGGGCTGCCTTCAATCGAAGAGCTTGAAAACCCGCGCACAGACATCGCCTCCTTTGTTCTGAGCCGCGACGGGGTTGTACTCGACAGCTATTTTATTGAAAACAGGCGATATGTTTCCATAAATGAAATTTCCCCACACACCATAAACGCACTGGTTGCAACTGAAGACCACCGCTTTTTTGACCACTGGGGCATTGATATGCGCCGCACCCTCGCCATACCCTACCACGTTCTGAGGGGGGTGCCGCAGGGAGGCTCAACCATTACGCAACAGCTTGCCAGGAACCTTTACCGATCTATCGGGCGGGAGGTGAGTGTGATCCGCAAGCTTCGGGAAATGATCACCGCCATCCAGATCGAGCGAAACTACACCAAGGCCGAGATCATTGAGATGTACCTGAATACCGTCGAGTTCAGCAACAGCGCTTTTGGGATTGAAGCTGCTGCCCGCACGCACTTCAACAAGCCCGCCCTTGAGCTCAATGTAGAAGAATCGGCTACTTTAATCGGTACCCTTCAGGCAGTTTCCTTTTTTAACCCGCGCCTGAACCCCGAAAATGCGCAGCGCCGCCGCAATATCGTGCTTATGCAGATGAACCGGCACGGTTTCTTGTCAGACGAGGATTTCAGTACCATGATTGCAGGTCCCATCGCGCTTGATTATCAGCGCCCGCGGCAGGCAACCCGTCAAAGCCGATATTTCGGTGAATATGTGAGGATGCAGGTTAGCCGCTGGGCCGATGAAAACGGCTATGACCTTTTTCGGGATGGTTTGGTAATTCGCACAACCATTGATGCACATATGCAGCGGCATGCGGAGCGGGTACTTGAGCAGAAAGTCGATTCACTCCAAACGGTTTTTGTAAGTGCCTGGGGCGGCGATCGCGGGCCCGGCCGGTTTATGCCACGATACCTGGAACAGTTTCCGCACCACATGGATGGTTTTTTGATGGAATCAGGAGAGTTTCAGCAGCTGATTCGCGAACAGGGGCTCAGCCGCGAACAGGCCCTTAATCAGCTGCGGCAGAATGAAGAGCTGAGTTACCGCATTCTTAAATCACGGATGCGTCTGGAGTCTGGCTTCGTAGCTATCGAGCCGGGTACAGGTCATGTGCTCGCCTGGGTAGGCGGTACGGATTTTTCAACCATACAGCGCGATAATGTCTCACAGCTTCGCAGGCAGGCAGGTTCAACATTCAAACCTTTTGTGTATGCGCTGGCGATCGATAACGGCTATCAGCCGTATCACGAATTTTCGCGCTTCCCGGTGAGTTTCCGGGACAGGTCCGGCAATGTGTGGGCGCCTAACGATATCAGTATTTCGCCCGGACCGGAGTTCGTGAGCATGCGGGAAGCCATCGCCCGAAGCCTCAATAATGTTACGGTGCGCATGCTGCCCGAACTTGCCGGAGCACCCGGTACCGATAACCTCGAAGATCTGTTCCCTGCAGCCCGGCAAATTGCAGACATGGCAAGAAATATGGGGGTTCGCTCCCGAATGGAAGCTGTACCTGCCATTGCCCTCGGCACCGCGGAGGTGAACCTGCTTGAACTCGTGAATTCATATACAACATTCGCCAACAATGGCGTGTATATGGATCCGCTCGTAATCCTGCGGATTGAGGACCGCGAAGGAAACGTACTCTTTGAAGCCCCCCCGCAAATGCAGCAGGAAGTGATGAGCCCGCTCACGGCCTACACCATGGTCGATATGATGCGCGGCGTAATTTCCGGTGGTGAGTGGGGGCATGGCACAGGCGTCAGGTTCCGGAACATGGGCATCCGTCAGGATGTGGCCGGAAAAACCGGAACCACCAACCGCGCGGTTGACACCTGGTTTGTGAGCGTATTTCCACACGTGGTAGCCGGCTCGTGGGTAGGCGGTGAAGACGCCCGCATCCGCTTTCCGCAGGGAAGCGTGCTGGGGCAGGGCGCGAGAACGGCGCTGCCCATTGTAGCCGAATGGGCGCTGCGCGTGATTAACGACGATCATGGGAACTGGAGCTTCGATGCCTTCACACAGCCTCCGGGCTTCGTGCCCGACCCGCCCCGCGATCAGCGCCGACAGACGCAGGAAACCAACAACCGCGGCAGGGTAGACTGGTAGGTGCTCTGATCAGGTATAGTTTAATTAGAAAAACATCGGTTATTAACATTTGGGGTATTCAAATTCCGCAGTCATTATAATTGGTTAATTTTATCCGTATCTGTTATTATTATCAGGCCGGCAGGCTTAAATAAGATGTACTATCGGAAATTTCCGATAATTCACGCCCGGCATTCAGTTTAATTTGTTCGTGCCGGGCAGGATCAAGACCTGTAGCTGTTACGATGATTAACACAGATTTTATTAACCGAACCCCTTGTTTAAATATGGCTTGTGTCGCTTCCAAAGCTCAATATTCTTATGTATCAGGGTTGATTCTTTTTGTTTTTCAATCCCTTATTGGGGTTGTAGGTTCATTGTTTCTCTTTAACCACAGCGGATTTGCCCAACAGACCGGATTTGAAAATTTCCACCTGCAACAGGGCATTGCTCAGTATGAAATGGGCGATCCTGAAGGCGCCATCGAATCGCTGGAGTGGGCACTTGAAGAAGATGATACCCGGCCTGAAACATACTTATATCTGAGTTCTGCTTATTTACTCAGCGACCGGCCGAATGATGCTGCGGCGATTGCAAAGCGAGGTATAGGCATGTTTCCGGAAGTTGCGCGTTTGTACGTTATAAAAGGTGAAGCACTCGCACGATTCGACATTCCGGCCATCATCCCCCTTTATGAGGCTCTTGAAGATCTGCTTAATCAGGAACCTGAACAGGAGCAGGATGGCATCACCCTCGCTATGGTGCGCCGCTCGCTGGGAGCCATTTACGAACAGACAGGCAGCCAGCTTTATCTCGACAACAACCCTGTTGAGGCTGTAAGCTTTCTCGAAAAGGCGATAGTTTATACGCCCGAAAGCCAGACAGTTCACAATAATTTAGCCTTCATTCTTATTGAACTTGAGCGGTTTGAAGACGCTGTAGTTGTGCTGGATGCTGCCCTCAGCCGCTTCCCTGATACCGAAAATCTGATTCTTTTGCGCGCACAAGCAGCAGGTCAGCTTGGGGAGGGTGATGAAGTGGTAAGGATGCTGAAGAAACTGTATGACCAGAACCCTGCAGACCACACCAGGGGTATTTCGTACGCAATTGCGCTGTTTAACAACAACCAGCCAAATGATGCTAACACTTTGTTTCAGGAATTGCTGGAGCGGTTTCCGGAGGAACGCAGCGTGTACGAAGCCCTGCTCAATATCAACCGGCAACGAATGGATGTACGCGGGGTAAACCGTGTTTTAGAGCTGAAGACCCGACAATTTCCGGAAGATGTTGATGTGGCACGGCAATACGGTCAATCTTACATAAGCTTGCGGGCTTACGATCGTGCATACGCCTTGTTCGACTCGCTTGCTACCGGGCTTTCGAGCCCTGAGTTCGGGCGCCTTGCAGCTCACGCCTTGCTTTATGATGAAGCCTGGGATGACGCGGTGACCTATTACATTAAATTGTTAGGGCAATTTCCTGAATATCACGCTATAAAGCGCGAGGCTGGTTTGTTGCTTGATTCTCAGGGGGATACGGAATCGGCCCAAAGTTTATATGAGGCTTATGCCAGTATTTCAGGCGATGGCCGATTTTGGGTGAAAGCCGCGCAGCTAACCGAAGATGAGGGTGAACGGGCCTTGTACCTGCAAGAGGCTGGGGCAACATCATGGCGTCATATTGCGAAATGGCTGAGTGGTACACCTGTTAGCTGGGCACGGGATGAAAATGCCGGCCAAATGGTGGAAATGGTGGACGGAATCATTCGAATGTACAGCAGTATTCAGCAGCAGACCGAGCGGCAAGCCGGGCAAGATCTGGAAATCCTGGCGCCTTCAGTACCCGAGTTGTTCGGGTTTCGGGCGGAACTGCACGAAGTGGAGGGGTTTATACATGATGCGCTTGATGTCGTATCTAAGAAACAGGATGCAACAGCAGCTGTGCGAACATTTGAAGAGTTAATGCACCGTTTTTCCGACAGCCCTCTGTTATTTTACTATAAAGGAAGAATGTTTGAGCGCCTCGGTGAGACAGAAGAAGCGCTCGAATGGATGCGTGAATCTGTTCGGCTCGGGGCCGGTGGGCCGGAAGTTCATCTTCGAATGGCATCGCTTCACCGGCAGGCTGACCAAACCGATCTGGCGTTGCTTGCTTACGAACGCGCGCTCACTCTTGATAACCAAAACAGAACAGCATACCGCGGACTTGTGGACCTAAGCCAGGAGGCGGATCGCCTTGATGAGCTTGCTGACCGCTGGCTGCCCCGCTCCCGTAATGATCCCCAAAACCTGTTGCTGCGCGACTTTCTTATCGAAACCCTCCATAAAGCCGGGCGGTTAGAAGAAGCCAGAGAGTTGTTGCCCTAACTATGCTTTAACGAAAAATCCTGTTTTATTCGCGGGCCTAAGCTGTTGTTCATTTTCCGGCTTAACACTGCCTTTAATTTAGAACTCCCTCTTGGGTTTAATTTTTGCCTTCATTTTCTGTTATCCGCTTTTTCGGCGGAATTAACCCAATTTGTTACTTATGTTTGTTCCTGTCTGTGAAAGCCGAACCCCGTACTTTCTGCAAGCAGCACTGTTTATTTTTATTTGGTTGGTGGTTTCCTGCGCCCCGAATGAGGCACAGGAAGGCGAACTAAACCCGATTGCCGAATCCCCTTTTCCCGCACTGGAAACCTTTCGTTTTAGCGGCCTTACGCTGGATATTTCGGCCGAAACGGAAAATGCACGTGCCACCTTTTGGCACCCTGAGGGAAAGCTAATGTTCATTACGAGCCGGAACACGGAGTCAGTGGCATCTTACCAAACTGAAACTCCATGGAATCTGAGCACGGCGCGGTACGCCGGTTCTGTATCTGTCGGGGAGCAACTCATGGCAAACACCAACCTGTCTGTTGCACACGGCTTATTCTTTGCACCCGACGGGCATCGCATGTGGGTGTTTAACCGTACCGAAATGTGGGCGTGGGATCTGGGCACAGCCTGGGACCTTTCAACCGCTGAAGCCATTCATTTTCAGGATTTTAGTCCGTTGGTTTTGCGGGGGCACGATGTGGATTTCCATCCCGACGGCAGCATACTGTTCATCGACGACCGCGACGGTCAGGCCGTGCATCAGTACCGGCTCAGCGAACCCTGGGACATCACCACCGCGGCTCACGTTCATACCCTCGACATCAGTGCGCTTGAAGAAGAGGTTCGCGGCATTGAGTTTATCTTAGACGGCCGCGCGATGCTCCTGCTCGATACGGTGCGCATGGAGCTGATGCAGTTCACTTTATCGGAGCCCTGGCAGATTGCGACCGCTGTTTACCACAGCAGCCTCGACCTCAGCGGGGAAACCCGCGACCCGCGCGGCCTGAGCATCAGCCCGGACTTATGCCGGATTTTTATTACGGCCCGTGAACAGGGGCTGGTTTACGAGTATGTATGGCCGGAGTGTGAGCTGTAGTTTTGAAGAAAGCCATTCAATAGAGATGTTCATCATTGAGTTTGCCGCATGTCCTGATTGGGCATTCGCTTACATGAAATGCCTTTAATAAATAAAGTGCGGTGAGAGACCGCATATAAGCCGTAGGGCCGGCCGCTCAGACATTTTGCGCGTTTTTATTTTTTGGGGAACTCCGTGCGCATCGCGGTCTTTCGTGCTGGTGCTGGCACCCCAAATCAGCGGAGAATCCCTTGCTTTTCGTTTATATCCATTACCGCATTTTGCAAAATCCTGACGCCGGAAAAGGGTTTGATTCATTTAGTGTGCTGAGTTTTTCATTTTCCCCAATTGGTTGGGCTAAGCAAAATTGTCAGTGCAGTTCGCAGATGGGTTCCGCCTGATATTTTGCCTCTTTGTTAGTTGTAGCAGGGCATAGCGGCAGCAGGACTGGTTTTGTGGTCATAGCAGACACTGATATAAGCTTGCCCCTTTGATTAAATAAATGGTGTCTGTCTTTAGGTTTCAAATGAGAGAGGACGGTGAAAGTCCTGCTTCCGAGGAGGTAAGGTTTTGATGTCGTCGTAAAGGCGTGAAAAGCTGTATTTAACATTTGAATCAGTAACTAAGCAGCTTAGATAAGAAAATTATATTACAAAATATAATGTTTCTAATTTGTTCCTGTTGGCCTTCTGAGCATGTATAGCGGGTTTGTGTCGGTCTTATCAACTTGATCAGCATCTATTGTAAAATATAGTTATGAAGTTGCTTGAATTAAATAATGGAGACTATATTTTAACCGTCTACGGACTATGGCTTCTCGTAAAGAATATGCAAACATTTTGTTTGTTTGTAGGGGGTATCGTTTTGTCTGCATTACAGAGGCAGGTACCCTGATTAAATGATGTGCATATGTTACAAGATTTTGAATTGCATGTATAAGAATAGAGGTTTTTTGGAGAAGATGAACTGCACGATAATTAGTTAAATATTCTAATTTTTAAATTGAGTATTTAAGCTGATGATTTTATTGCATTTATACTTCTTTTTTTTCGGCATAACCCAATGACATATTGTAAAATAACCTGATGTATGAAATGCTGCCCTAAGCCCAATAAAAGTTACTACAGCAGAGGACTATATTTACTCTGCTGCCTTTTTGTCCTTGCCTTTACTGCCGAAGCGAGACAAACCATCGGAGACACGGATATCCAACTGTACACGTTCAGCGGGAACATTGGTCTTCAGACACATTCCTACAGCACAAGCAGGGACAATAATCTGCGTGAGCCTTTTGGGGGGGTCGCTACGGCAAATATCAACTTTTCGGTTTTAGGGTTTCGCTCCAGTTTCGATATGCGGTATTCAACGGATCAGTCCCGGTTTCAGCAAAACATGAATCAGTTTAATTTCCAGGCCGGGTGGCGCTGGTTACAGGTAAGTGCAGGGGATGTGAGTCCGGTTTTTAACCCCTACAGCTTGCGTGGTACAAGGGTTAGGGGTGGTCATATTGAACTAAATCCGGGTTCATTCAGGGCGCAATTTACAGCAGGGCAAGTAAACCGCAGGGTCACAAATTCGGAATCGGAGCGATTCCGGCAACCGGCATACGAGCGATGGCTGTACGGAGCCCGCCTTGGTTTTGGGGCTGAGCGTGGTTCGCATTTTCACCTTGGTATTGTTTATGCCGTTGATAATGACGAGCTCACCGGATTGAGCGAGCCGGTCGGTGGGCAGGGTTCAGCCCGCCCCATACCAGCACCCCAGGAAAACCTTACATTAAGCCCGGATTTCCAGTTAAGTCTGTTCAGCCGCAGGGTTCATTTTCAGGCTCAAAACACCGTTTCGGTTTACACACGGGATACACGGAGTGAGTCTTTTGAGCTAAGTGACATAGGGCTCCCCAATTTCTTTGACAACCTCTACACACCGCGCAGCTCTACCCGGGTTAATTATGCTACCAACATCTCCACCAGATTTAATTTCAACCCATTAACACTAAATGTAGGCTTTGAGCGGGTTCAGCCCGGATTCAGGTCGTTGGGGCTCAGAAACATTAAAGATGATGACCAAACCATACGTGTTGATCCGTCCCTGAGTCTGCTAAACGGTCGATTGAACTTTGCAGTAACCACTCGCTTTGGGCGTGATAATTTGCTGGATCAAAGGGTATCTACACAGCGCAGGCAGGATTTGGGACTGAATATCCAAACACAGCTTACCAATCAGTTTAGTCTTGGAATGGGATATAATCGTTTTCAAAACAAAGTAGAATCGGCAGCTACTTCTGAATCGGAGATCAATTACCCCGAACAAACCATCGTTTCGCAAAGCATTAACCTGCAGCCCGTTTTTACCTGGATGGGTGACCGCACCACGAACAGCATCTCCGTGAGCGGTAATTATCAGCTGCTTGATGTTAACATAGATCAGTCTGATATGGATATGAACAGTACCTCATTCACGGCGGCATCTGCCTATAATATGTCCTTTTTCAGTGGCTTAAATTTTAATACAAATTTCAATTTTGCCCGCGGTGACTCCCGAAACACGACTTTCAGTGTTTACGGCATCAATGTGGGGGGCGGGCATTCGCTGTTCAGCCGCCGGCTTAATCTCAATCTGAATGCCGGTTTTTCGAGAACTGAAAACGAATCGAATTTCAATGAGCAAACCATTCGCCGGGCTCAGCAGCAGCTTACCGGTAATTTCACAGCAACCTTCCGCACAACTACAACCAATACCATCCGGCTAAACGCCCGAACCATCACTAACGCTCTTCTCGAAGGCACAGGTGCCGGTTTCCGGGAATTTGAACTTCGGTTATCAATTGATCAGCGCTTTTAACCCAAACGGCCAATTATCATGATACACTTTCTTACCAAATCAGGCTTTATTGCAGCCCTTGCTATTACAATTATGCTCCACCTGCCCGGTGATGCTTCTGCCCGTCAGTTTGAAACCGTGAGTGTTCAGATTGTTGGCCTGCAGGGCGTTCTGAACGCACCATTTGTCAATGATATTGAGAATAACTATAACACAGGGCAGTATCTGGTCAACATTACCTATGAGGGAAGTGATATAGAAAGGGAATTTATTTTTGATCTTGAACTTACCTTAAACGGACAAAGAATCCTGAACATAAGTTCAGACCCATACATGATCCAGCCAGGGTTCAGTTCCTACTTCGATTTTTTTGATAATGTTTCCTTTGATATTGATTTCGATGATATAGTGGAGTCATTACCAAGGCGGGTTCGCGACCAGCTGATCCAGTCGGGTGCTCTGCCCGAAGGCAACTATCAGCTGCGAATAGCCCCCCGGCCGGTTCAAATGCAGCCAGCCGTGAGTGTCAATGCCATACCGGCCGTTTTTGTGGTTCGTTTTCCGCAGCCACCGGTACTCATCACACCGCCAAACAACGTTGATCTTCCCATGAGTATCCCCTTGTTCTCATGGTCCCCGGTAGTAGTTCCCGGCGATGTAACGGTCGAATATGAATTTGTAATGGTTGAACTTTTCGAAGGCCAAAACCCAGGTGACGCTCTGCTTAGCAACCGGACGCATCACCGCGAAATCCTGATTCAGAATACTACCTTCCCCTATACTCCCGATCTGAATCCCCTTGAGGAGGGAAAAACCTATGCCTGGCAGGTAACAGCAAGTGACGTTAACGGGGTTTACCCGTTTGCTCAAGACGGAGAAAGTGAGATTTATACCTTCAGTTATCGCAGAGGTGATGATTCAGATGGCTCCCTCCCGGATCTGGAAAAGATTACACTGATTCCCATGTTTGCGGAGCTCTCAGACCTTAAGGGACTGGAGGTGGATGAAAGTCCGACATTCTACACGTTTAATGGTCGTGCAGTGGTCGGCTTTACACTCGATGACGGCCGGGAGGCCACTGTTGAAGCTATTGTACAGAATCTCACGATTCTGAAATCCAACATGAACAATCCGGTTGTTACCGGCGGGCGGGTTACCGTTGCTGCCGAAGCAACGCAATCACTTTTTGCAAATCAGCTTCCGGACTTCATTAATTTCGAATCCGTGGAATGGGAATTGGGTTCCGGGTTCACAGCATCGGCCAGCCTCGTGCTGCCATTTGGCGGCATAAGCTCCGCTGAAGGTCGTTTGCAGATCAGCAGGTCCGGTATTGGGGGCTTTGTACAGGTTTCTGGCAGTCCGCTTGTGGCTTTTCAGGAAGAACTGGTTGAGGCTTACCTAAACTCCATTCGCGTCGATTTTCCACAGGCTCAAATGAATGCGACCGGAGATATACGCTTCCTTGGTCGTGAAAGCGGCTGTCAGCTCACCAATTTTGAAACTATTGATACAGCCGTCACGGCCAGTTTCCTGTGCCCCGATAGGTTTCAGTTACCACTACTTGAAGGCAGTGCACTTATTTCGGCAGAGGTACAGCAGGTTTCAGGAAGTGTGCTGCTCGATGTGGAAGACGGAAGTATGGACTACGACCTCTCACTGAACAGCACGATCGGCCTGCTGACTTTAGATGGCAGCTACTGCGGCAGCGGTGTAAACATAAACCTGGATAGCGAAGAGGGTATGAGTCTTCAGCTTACATCACCAAGCTGCAACGTAGCAAATCCCAAAATTGATTTGGGATTTGCCCGGCTCGCGTTTTCCAATACGAGCATCACCCAACTTGAATACAGGCCTGACTCCGGAGACTGGGATTTTGAACTTATGCTTGATGCCCGCCTCGATGTTCCCGCATTTGGCAGCTGGCAATCTGCAATAATCCGTGAATTGACGGTTAACCGCGATGGTATCCGTTTTGCAGCCCTTGATTTTGGGGATGGCGTAAATCCGCTGCCCGAGTTCGATTTAGAGATGCTCCGTGTTTCGCTTGATCGCTTCGAAATTGAAGAATTTACATTCCCGCTGTTTAATTGGGATGGTGATGGCCCCGGGCCATGGGCTTTAGCATTTGAAGGCCGTGCTTCCATTCGTGAGATACAAAACCTTCCCTATTGTTTACTCGGTACAACACTCGCCGTTACCAACGGACGTGCCGAAACCAATATGGTTCGTGCCGATCTTGGCCTTGATGATTTTGAGGGGTGTGAATGGCAACCCGGGCCGTTTGTTACTATTAACCTCGATGGGATGGCAGGTTCTGCGGGTGTTCGCTTTCTGCCGGATGATGGCATAGAGCCTTTTGGTGCATTGCAGATCGACGGTGGCATTTCATTCGACGGACCTTTCAGCTGTGACAGTAACAATGCGATAACCTTTTCCGGGGAAGACCTGCTTCTTTCTGATGGCATCAACGGTGTACTCGATGAAATTGTGCCAAATTGTGAAGTAGAACTGGGCCCGTTTACGGCGCAAATGAACACCAGTAAGATCACTTTTATCAAAGATCCGGGAGCTCCTCAGCAGGCGGTTCTTGAAGCAGCTGCTAACCTGGGCTTGCCTGATGGCGGTACAGCATCAGGCTCTTTTAGTGCTGATCTTATAGCCGGTACTTTCTCCGATATTAGTTTTGAAATTGAAGGACCGTTCGACTGGAACATCCCTAATGATACTGATCCGGTGCTCACTTTTCGCCTGGATGCAGCACACCTCAGCTCTGAGGGCTTTCGCGTAAACGGCCGGCAGGGTTTCCGCTTGGGCGATGAAATGCGCCAGGTAACCTTCGATAACCTGCTGCTCGATTTTGAAACCTGGCGTATTCGGGAAGGGCAAATCATTTTTGATGAAACCTTCGCTTTTGAGATTGGCATTGGCACAGATTTAAGCGGACTCGCCTTTGCAGCCATCCCACCGGATCAGCCACTGCTGCTTGAAACAGGCCTTAAGATGCAACTCGGTGCCACGGTAATAGCCGATTCATCCGGTCTGCGCACATCCGGTATTGCTGGTGCCTCTCTCTCATTCGATGGAACGCAGTTTGATGAGGTGCTGACTGTGGAATTCTCGGAAGATTTTGCCATCGGGCTTTACCCGGTACGGGTGAGCAGCGGGGAGGCTCAGTTCTTTTACGAAGGAAGCCGAATTGCCTGGGTCGATGAGGGTGGCTTTCATCCCGACTGGGGCTTTTTTGCGGATCACCTGATCCCGGAGCGTTTGCCGCTGCCCAGCGAAGACATAGCCTATATTCAGCTTCGCGACGAGGACAATTACTTTGTAAATGTGAGCCAAAACGACGACGGACACATTGTATTAACAAGCCTTGCTGGTACCCCGCTTCAGCTTGTGGTGCCTTACCTTGATGCAGCAAACCCGCCGGTACTCACCGAAGTTAGCTTCGAAAACTTTACCCTAAGTTTAAATCCTTCCAATCCGGAAGTTGTTAGCGGAAGCATCGTTGCCGAAATACCTGAGGGATTGAGCTTCCCCGGTTTGCAGAACCGAAACATTCCCTTATCCCTTAAAACGGTACGCTTCGGCCTGGAACAGACCCCTTCGGGTGCGGTAACAGCCCTGTTTTTAGCTGGAAACCTGAATTTGTTTGATCAGATCTTAGAGGGCACACAAGAAGTTTCATTTTATTTACAGGGCGACGGGTTTGTTCGGGCCAATGTGCAGGCAACCGGCATGAATGCAAATCTGGCCTTGTTTAATGATCGCGTAAAGCTCGGCGTAGATGAGATTAGCGGCATGTTTGCCATGCCCGTTAACAGTACCTCTCCCGATTATAATTTTTCGGTAACCGGTGATGTAGAAGTACTTACCGATCAGGGCTACCGCGCGGGCGCCGGACTAACGCTTACAACAGCCACGGGGGGGTATTTCGGCATCAGTGCTTTTGAAAGCTATGCTATCGACGAATCTCCCCTAATTAGTATCGGTGATTTCGGGCTTGAATTTGACGGGATCGCAAACATCCCGGAGTTCAGCTATGACAACACTACAGGGCTCACTTTTGCCATCGCAATCGATGCAGGCCTTAGAATTCCCCTCGACGCGGGGGATGAAATCTACTTCCCCCTTCGCGGGATTGAAATCCGGAATAACGGAATACGCTTCCCGACTCAAAATATTAATGAAGCAGAAATTCCCGGTCTCAGCCTTCCGTCATTTTCACTGGCCGACTTTGAGTTTACCCCGCTTGCGCTCAACATTCCCGAGGGCTTCACTTTTAGCTGGGAGGATGGCGCGGCCTTCAACATTGGCGCCATCAATATGGATTTCCGCCTCAATCTCCCTGATTTTCTTAGTAATACAAGCCTCAACCCACCCGATGGGCTGCTATTTACAGGGGTTGGTTACCAGAACGGAATGCTCACCGGCGAACTTGACATTTTCTATCCCAATGGCGGGGCCCTTGTACCGCTGGGTTCAGGAGCAGATGCCCCTCAACTGGTTGTAGAGGAAATTTCGGGTGCCCTCAGAATTGTGGAAGGTAACAGTTTCACACAGGTAGCTGAAGTTTTTATGGCAGGCAGATTGGATCAGCTGCCTGTATTCTCCGGTGAAAACAGCGCTGACTGCCCGGATGGCCCCGGGTTTACTCTTGCCCTCACAGGCGGAAACGCCCTGGAAGGTACCATTTCAGGGGTGCAGCCCTGTGGTAGTTTGCCCCTCGGGCCGATATCACTGCAAGTGACTGAAGCTGATTTATATGTCTTTGCAGGTGCGGAGTCGCAGGTGGCTGAACTCGACGGAGCTGTTACGGCAGAACTCCCCGGCCCACAGGAAGGCAGTACAATATCTGTAACCGGTGCGCTGAGCCTGAACCTGCTTACCGGTGAAATAAGCGGAGGATCGATTGCAATTAATGAACCTTTTGAACTTCCTGTGCCGTGGAATCGGGATGACCCTCTGTTTAACCTCAGTATCAATCAGGCCCTGCTCAATGAAGAAGGCATTACCCTTTCCGGTAGCGGAAGCCTGCTTCGGGATGAACTGGATGCGGAACTAAACTTTAACGACCTGCAGATTGCCCTTTCGGAGTTTGAAATTCTTGGGGGCAGTGCAGAACTTACCGGCGGCCTGACCCTTGATATTGGCCTGAACCCGCTGTCTCTCTCGTTAATGGCTCCTGGTAGCCCTTTACCCGATACCAATCTGCTTCGCATCAATACGCAGGCAAGTGTTTCGATTGGTGCCAACGGCCTGGGTTTTGATGGTGCGGCCGACGCTCTGCTTCAGTATGAAGGGGAGAGTTATTCAAATCTGCGGGTAGTGGTTGAAGATAACTTTGCTATGAGCATCACTGGTTTTGCAGTTACCGCAGGCAGGGCACTCTTTTATTGGGATCAGGACGGAGTGCCTGCTCAGGAGCCGATTGCAGTTCTTGATGTTAACGGGTTTACCCTGGGCAGTGGGCTTATAGCGCTCCTGCCCGACCGCATTCCGCTTCCGTCTGAAGATATTGCTTACATAGATATCAAAGATGATGACGGAAATACGCTCATAACGGTCGATGAGCTTGATTCCGGGTATCAGCTCTCCACTGGCGGAGCAAGCCTGCCCCTGGTAATTCCGGCTTTAACAGCCAGCGATGGAGACACGCTCGTAGTAATGGTTAGTTTTAGTATTACTACCGATAACACCTGGAATGTAACCGGCGGAAGCCTTAGCCTCGATACCGAGCAGCGTCTGGAAGATCGTTTAAACCTTCCGGTTCGGCTGGCTTTGCTTGAGATTGACGTAACAGACGGAGTAAGCTTAACAGCCGGTCTGGCGTTTGACCTCCCCGCTATTTTTGAGGGCTCCGAAGCCATGTTAATGGCAACGCTCACAAAATCTGGCATTAAAGCAGCAACATTTACTGCCGGCGACCACCGTACTGAGTACAATCCTAACGATGTGCCTGAGCCGCTTTATACCTTTAGCCACACCGGAAATGTGGACGACGCACAAGCAGAAGATTCCTTTACTGCTTCATTGCTGGGGATAGAGGCTGCTTTTGGTGAAAGCAACAGCGTGGCATTTTCTGCTACACTCTTCAGTTCTCTGTTGATGGAGGCCGGAGATGCACCTGTGTTTTTTATGGCTGCATGGGGTTCTGAAGGGTGGAACATAAACGCTGATCCCGGCAGTCTGCTTCAGGACATGCGCTTCGGTTCCACCGTAATTTCACTGGATGAGCACGAGCCCGTCCGTGTACAATACGACGAAGATGCATTCATTTTGAGCCTTAACGGTTCCGTGTCTTTTGAGGAAGTCCTGAAGGATCCTGTTCTCGTTACCATTAAGGATCTTGAAGTCGGGGTAAAAAACATTGGTCCGAACCCGCAGCTGCACCTTGCCCTTGGAGAAGCCACCGGAGAACTTGGTGAACAGTCATTTGAACTTTTTGAAGGTGCTTTGTCGATCACAATGACAGGGCCTGCAATTGTACTTTCAGGGCGGCAGATAACCATCAGCTCGGACGGTAAGATGGGCTTTCTCGACCAGGAAATCGAGTTTCAGGGCCTGAGTTTATCTACTGACGGGGGTTTTAGCATCAATCAGATTTCAGCTGAAGATGTACCCATAATTCCTGACTATGTAATGCTGAAGTCTGTTGTTCTGGAAGTTGAAGATGGCCTCCGCCTGAATACCCAATTAGCTTTTCTTTTGCCTGAACCACTCTCTGATTATGTAGAAGACACAGGCATTTTACTCGAAATTTACCGCGATAACGATGGTAACATTTCCACGAACAGCTCAGGGCTGGTTCTAACACCTTCAGGTGATAATGGCACCTTTGATCTGGGTGACTTTGGAGAGATTTCTCTAACGCAGGTCCGAATTGCTCTTGACCCCTTTAATCCGACAGAACCGGGCCTTTTTGCAAACGCAGTTGTTCGAATTCCGGATGAACAGGGTGATGGGATGAAAGACGTAATCAATTTCGGAAGAGACATAGTGGCTGAACCCGGAATTGGTATAGCCCGCAACGCTGCAGGCGGAGTTGATTTATTCTATAACGTAACCGGCAGCTATGCTTTTGAACGGGATTTCAGTTTCTTCAGGGTAGCAATAATGGCAGATATGGCTGCCTCAGATACGCAGGCTTTCGAAATCCAGCTTGCAGGCAGAGCGAATATAAACCTGGAAAGGGTTGAGGCTGATCTGGGTTATACAGGTATCGTGATTGGTACGGAAGGTGTTCGGGATTGGGGCAATATCGATCGTTCAGGTGGTACAATAGATATTGCCGATATGTTTGCTTTGACTGTGGGTTCATTTATGCACCACAGGAATGAAAACGGTTTCGATATGACCGTTGCGAATACGGATGCTAAGGATCCTAAGGAACTGGAAAATGAACCAACGCGAACGATCCCCGGAGTTACTGAAGTGTTTTGCTTTGGAACTTGTAATATAGATGGTAATCAGGGGTCGGATTTACCTGCCGTTTCAGTTAGTATTAGCGGAGCAGAAAGCAATAGTGACGCAGGTTTTTCAGGAGGTGTGGATAAAATATTTTTCTACCAAACCCTGAGCGGAAACCGTTCCATCACGATTGAAAACCTGCATGCTTCCATTGATACTTTTTTTAGCATGCAGGCACATTTTAATTATGTGCAGGAAGACGGAAATGTGCTGATTCGCGCTGCCGCTGCGGGCAGCTTTACGGCGGGGGGGCAGAGTGTTTCCGCAGTGGTAGCAGGCTTATTTTCCAACCTGAACAATGAGCTCAGGTACGGCTTGTTTGTGGCAGCTCAGTCGGATGCAGGGATTCCGATTATACCGGGTGTTCTGAATTTAACAGGAGCCGGAGGGGGCTTCTTCTACCGACCCAACACTGACGACCTTGCAATGGTGTATGGCGGAATTGCTGCAATGGGACATGAACTCGTTAATGAGGATGCAGCGACTATCAAGGGCGATACCGGGTTTGCTGTTATGCTGTATGCAGGTGTGGGCTTTGGCCCGCCCGGTGCGTACATTCTTGAAGGAACAACCTTTCTTCAGATTACGAACAATGCTTTTTATATAGATTCCCGTGCCTATATCCTGGAAATGGATAGTGAAAAATTTGATACGATCGCCAATATGGATGCAAGGGCAAGCTTATATGCGTCTGTAAATCGCGCCAATGACGGGAGTGTGAGCGCTATAAACATTGGAATTGATGTAAATGTTGAAGTTCCGGCAGTGCTTACCGGTAGCGGAGAAATTGAATATTTTTATGTTAATCAGGGCGATGGAAACCCTGTTTGGGGCATTATTGGCAATGCCGACTTTACCGCATACAGCATCCTCACAGGCCGGGGTGAGCTGCTTATCGGACCTCCGGGTTTCCTGGTTGTGGTCGGTTTGGGGATAGATGTGCCAGTACCTGTTATACAGGTTAATGGTGACATTGAAGCAAGTATCTGGTTAATGACCTCTGGTAGTTATAGTATGCCGTTTGGCGCCTATGCTGAATTCGAAGCCAGTGCCTGTTTGGCCATTTTCTGCGCAACGGCTACCGCTAAAGGTGCTTTTGTAACCCGAAACCCCTCAGGGTATGAGCTTTTTGCGGCAGTTGAAGCTTGTGCGGGCAGCGGCGATAACAGGTGTCTGGCAGCATGGGCTTCTGTATATGACGGTAATTTTACCGCAGGCTTGGGATCGTCCGGTAACAATGATCTTATTGCGCAGGCCCGGGATCAAAAGCAGCAGTTTGAAGATGAAATAAACAATCTCGTTGCTGCTATTGATAATGCCATGAATGAAGTAGAACTCACTCCTATTGACGAATTATTTCCCTCTGAAGATAGCTACAGGCTTGCTGGTTTCAATCTTTACAGCATGAGTTACGACGATCGGGATAACTGGGTGAATCTGATTCAGGGCTTTGAATCCAACCATTTAACCGGCGGAAATCCCTACAACCTGCCACCGGCACTGAATGACTTACTGAACCAGGTCGTTCGAACCAACCCGGGGTTTATAAACCCAATGTGGAGTATAACCAGTAATCGTTCAGCGCTGGAAAAGTTCTATGAGGTTGATGTACAGGACTTTAACGCAATGCGAAATCAGATATCATCAGATTTGGGTGTTGCCATTGAGTTACTTGAAGATGCTGAACTTCAGTTTGAACAAATGTCACAGCAGTTTCTGCAATCCCCTGTGGGTTCCATTCAGCGGGTGCGGCCCTCTCAAAATGCCACGAGTTCGGTGAGTTTTGCTGTAGATGACGACGTTGCAGCCGATCAGGCCTCTGCGGCTACGAACCTGCGTAGTGATCTTTCTCAGCTCGAGTCTGCATTCCGGGAAAGCATTTCTTCGGTAGCGGCTAACCTCGAAGCAATGAACGACCTGCTTCATTTTGGAACAGAATACCCTCAGTCGTTGAATTCGCTAATGGGTTCTTACAGTACACTTATCAACAATTTTGAGCGCTACTACGCAAGTCACTCACATTACCGATGGACAAATATGGAATGGGCGCAGGCTCTCCGTAATGACATTAACTCACGCTCCGGTGCAATCAGCTCTGCAATAGCTGCACTAAATAATGGGTATGCTACAGCAATGGGAAACCCCGGAAATGCTAACGTTAACCTTAACAATGAAGCAATGCGAATAGCCCGGCGGGTCCAAGCTGTAAACCTTATTGAGGATAATGTTACCAACCTAAGTAATATGCCAGCAATAGCTAATTCAAGTGCCGGTGAAATATATGACCAGCTTTCTGTAACTACAGGTGTCTCCGCTACCCAACGTGCACAGCTAATTAACGGGCATAACACAGGCTTTTGGCTAGATATGCATCAGTTGGGTCTTGAGAGATATTATCAAAATCAATTCACGAATCTTGTGGAAAACGTTGTGCTTTCTGTAGAAGCCGACCGCGAGAATATATTTGCACCAGCAAGGCAGCTAACAGAAGTGATGGAACGGTTCTATGGCATTAAGTCAAATATGACATCCCTCCTTTGGAATCTTACTGATAACTATGTGGAATGGCGGCAGGCTGCAGAAGGCGAAGGAGGTGCTACCGCTTTTACGGACGCTCCCCCGCTGCAGGAGTTTGAAGACCAGCTTCAGCAGCTGAGTAATCAGCTCATGCCTCCGGTCATTACCTCTATGGTAGTGAATCCGCAGCGGGGACATAATCACTACTTTAATCAAACACATATTCAGTGGACCGCCACACATCCTGTCGAAGTTGTTGAGAATGCTGTTACATACAACTACACATGGCAGAGTGGAAGCACGAACATAGAAGTTGGTATTGATGATTATATTTCAATTGGTAATAATTCATCTCTACGCCTGTATCCTGGCAGGATCGTTCTGAATGACCGCAATGTGAATGTTGGAATTCGTGTGAGAGGTCCGGCAGGTAACACTGCTTTCAGACGTGCATCTTTCAAAGTTGATGTAGGTCCCGGCGGCGAAACAACCCCTGGCGGTACTGAAGTGCTGCCAGATGTAACCAACCCGCCGGATATGCCGCATCTCATCCTTGCTGAAACCTTTAATTTCTCTGAAGATAGCGGTCAACGAACCTACTGGACCAACCAGGGTGGGCCACTGCCAATTGTAATTAATGGTTACGATGCAGAGGTGGGGATTGCTTCGTACGAATACGCCATAGGTACAACATCCGGAGGCACCGATGTTAGTGACTGGCGTGTGCTTCAGGGGGAACGGCAGTTTCTTGCGGGAATCCCAGCTCAGCAGATCAGAGGAACTACCGTATTTCTGAATCTTGAAGAAGGTGTTCCCTATTATTTCAGTGTACGGGTTACCAATACCATGGGGCAGGTCAGCCCGGCCCGGGAGCATCCCGATCCGCTTCAGCTCGATCAGAGCGAGCCGGGCCTGCCGGAGCTTCAGCATATCGGTCAGCACACGATTCAACCGCCGTCACAATGGCCCGTGGGTGTACCGGCCGTAACCGCTGTGCCGCCCCTTGAGCAAAATCAGGGCCACCTTGCGAACCCAATCAGAGCAGTTTACGGTAACCCTACCCTGCGGTTTAACAACTTACAGGCTGAGGATTCTCAGTCCGGAATCGCCGGGTATGAATACCTTCTCAGTCGGGATGAATCGGTGCCGGGCAACCGGTTTGCAGGTGGAGAAGCTGTTTTCCACGAAGCGCAGCAATCCACAATGGAAATCACCGGCGGTACAGACGATCCTGTTTTTGACAACTTTACACGAGAAGTGTGGCTGCACATCCGTGCCGTTGACCGTGCCGGTAACCGTGGTGAAATTGCCACGTTCGGGCCGTTTACTTCTGTAGATCATACCTTGCCGGTTGCAGGTCGTCTTCCGGCCAGGCTTGAACCCGACAACATCAGGCTTTACATCACGCATGTGCCGTATGACCCTGAGTCGGATATTACCGGCATACAGTACAGTGTAATCTGGTATGACGGTGGTCAGCCGATTACAGTCCGTGCCTTCCCACCGGCGGGCGAAGTCGATTTTGTATGGAACCTGCAACAGACAACCCGCCTTCTTCAGGGTGGACACAATGCCCCTAACCGGTATTTTGATATACCGAGAGCCGGGCTGCCGGTTGGCGAAAACCTGTATGTGCAGTATCGCTCTGTTAATACAAAAGGTCTCACCTCAGCCATTCACGAAACCGGCCCCATAAACCTGGATACCACGATTCCGCTTATGCCGCAGGTATCTGTTTCGTTTAATACACAAACACGCAGGTTTACAATCAATGCAGATAACATTGAGGATCCGGAGTCCGGTATCTTAACGGTTCATTACTCGGTCTCAGGCTTTCCTGCAAACCCATTTAATCAGCACATCAGCTCAACACCTATGCATACCCATCAGCAGGGGGTAAGGCACGGAAGCTTCAACCTTCAGGCAGAGTCGCCGGCACTGGCTGATGATCTCGACCCTGTAGGGCTGAGGGTTAGAATTGTGATAAAAAACGGTGCAGGACTAACGCGGGTAATTACCCGCGCAGTTACTGAATCGCACCTGTTTACACCAATAACTTTCCCGGGACAGGTAATACCCGACTTAAACCTTGGGATCCCGTGGTAACCCGTGAGTGAGATGGTTTTATGATGGTAAACTCAGGATTTAATTATAGCTCAAATACAATGATAAGTCGCATTTCTCTATATCTGGTGCTCTTGCCTTTTATGCTGATGCCGGTAAAACCGGCATCAGGCCAGTCTTCAGCCGAAATCACGGTTGTTACCCGCAGTGACGGTCGTGCATTCGTTTATCATGACCAGATGATACCCTTATCACAGGGCTATCATGTATCTCGCAGCATTGCGGGTGGCCCCTGGCAGCAGTTAACGGAATCGCCCGTTTTACCGGTACAGAGCGGACCGCGGCTTCAGCAGGAACTTGGAAGACGCTTTGATCTGCTGCGCGACTTCTCTGACCGAAATGATCCGCAATCTATTTTTCTGAGGCTCAGGTCGCCATCCACCGAATCCCTGCTTCTTGCGTTCAGCATGCCCGATCTGGCCCTGGCGATGGGCTATTTATTTGTGGATGATGACGCCCCACTGGGCCAGCGTGTTCAATACCGCTTTGAACTTACAGATGACCTGGGTCGCCCTACCGGCGTTTCGTTCAGCGGCGAAGCTGTTCTGGAACCTGTAACGCCACCTGCACCAACCCGTGTTACAGCAAGCAACCAGAACCGCATGATAACACTAAACTGGCAGTATCCCCGACCCGGATCTGCTGGTACAGAGCATGTTATTTACTTCATGCCGCGCTTCAGCCGTGTAGGCAGCGATCGTGTAATTACACCCGATCAGCAATTTCAGCTCCGCACAACCTCCACTACGTTCCGGCAAACGTTTCAGGTTCCTCAAACCGGCTCAGAATATGAATTCTGGGTTGAAGCTATTGATTACAGCGGGCGATCTTCTCTGCCCTCTGAAAGGGTTAGGATTCGGGTAGCTGATAATGTACCACCACCACCCGTTACGAGTGTAAGTGGGCGTGCAACATCCCGATTTCATAGTGAAATCAGCTGGCCCGTGAGTACGGCTATTGATGTGGCAGGGTATCATGTATATCGCTCAACTGCGCAAGACACCGTATTTACACGAATTACCACGGATCTCATTCCCCCGTTAGCCACATCATTTGTGGACACAGAAACCATACCGGGTACTCAGTATCGTTACCAGGTACGGGTTTTGGACACGTTGGGAAATGAAAGTGGGCCAAGCAATTCAGCTCATGTTCTTATTGTGGATTATGTGAGGCCTCCGGCACCTGTAGGGCTCAGCTCCGCTTTTGACAGGGGTACAGAGCAAATTGTTTTAAACTGGGAAGCCGGAAGCCCCGAAACCAATTTAAGAAGCTACCGGATATTGAGACGACAGGTTAATCCTCCCTCTGGAAGAGCCTTTACGCAGCTGAATGAATCGGCCTACCTGGATATAAGTTTCAGAGACAAGGGGATTTCTACGCTGGGTTTTGAAGAAGGCGTAACGTATGAGTATGCCGTTCTTGCAATTAGTGCAAGCGGTAATATAAGTGATACGACTAAGACCAGGGTTCAGGTGCCTGTGCTTACGGCTCCTGAACCTCCGGGCTCTGTAAGGGCGCAGGCCGGAAATCACAACAGGATTTCGGTGAGCTGGAGCCCCTCCTCCTCCCAGTCGGTTACATCATACAATGTGTACCGAAAACAAGCGGGAACGGAGAATCTGCAGCTTCTCAGAAGTGCTAACCGGGGTAACCGGTTCTACCGGGATGAGGAGTTACCTGCAGATGTGCAGTTCCGGTATGCAGTAACAGCGGTGGATTCAGTCGGAAATGAATCTCCCGCTCTGCTCAGCGATATGGTGCAGGTTCGCAGAAGTGCACCTCCGGTGCCGGCTTTTAATGTACAAGCCGTGGTTAATGCGGAAGCGGGTGCCGTAGTAATTACATGGCAAAGCCGTGAAGAAAATGAAATGCTCGGCGGATTTCGGATTTACCGTTCCACTATTGCCACAGGCACATATGAACTCGTTGGTGAAGCTTCGTCGGCTGAACGCAGGTTTGCAGATGAAGGAGCAGGGCCGGGAGGGTGGTACCGTGTGTTTCCTGTTGATCATACCGGCCGAAAGGCGCGACAGGCACGGGCCGTGCAGGCAGTTATTCGCACACGTTAACCCAATCCACATTTTTTGAATCTGAAATTAAAAGTTTATATACAAACGTGCTTGTCTCGAACCACTGGTTGCAGCCAGCTTTAATCCTTATTTCTAAAGTAAAACTGAATTTGCTTTTATTATAAAATAGTAATGTCGAAAACATTTTGTGCATAAGTATATATTTTTTTATTTGACAGCTCGGTTTCTATTTATTGTTCTGTTAACTTTAAGATATATCATTTTTGGTTTGCACAAAATATACTTCCAGTAAAATAAAAAATACCGGCTAAAATTAAACTAAACAAACTACTACTTGTTATGAAAGTACTCTGCCCTTCATTAATGTTATCGATGCTCTTCTTTATTACAGCGGAGCTAACGGCCAAGGTTCAGATGAACCCCGAAACTGAACAGAATAAATCATACAGTCTTAATGAATTTTTGATACAAACAGAAAATGAACAGCCTGTAAATGAATTGTATCCGTTTAGTGTAAATACGAATGACGGCGGGCAATCTGTTGTATTAAATTCTGATACAGATATTCTTGCAAATGAAGATTGGTTATTAGAATCGTTTTTTCCTGGTGCTAATTTTTGGGTTAATGCTGTAGTAGCTTATGAAGACGATATCTACATCGCAGGTTCTTTTTCAAATGCCGGAGGTGTTGATGCAAACGGTATAGCCCGTTATAATGTAACCAATGGTACATGGCACGCAGTTGGTTCAGGATTGTTTCCCGCAGTAGGTACTACGATGGCAATAAGCGGTGATAACCTGTATATAGGCGGGAGTTTTGAAAATGCGGGTGGAGTTGGTGTGCGAAACATAGCGCGGTATAATATTACTAACGATACATGGCATCGGTTACGCACAAGCTCAATAGGCGGTAATGGAGCGTCTAACATGGTTAACTCCATTATAGTTGATGGTGATGATGTTTATATAGGAGGGAGATTTACGCAAGCCGGAGCCACAATGGCATCAAGAGTAGCCAGGTATAACCTTGATTCGGATGATTTTGTGTCTTTAGGTGAAGGGCTTAATGATGAAGTTCGTCAGCTTAAATTTCACAACAACAAATTGTATGTAGCAGGGTATTTTACCGAAGCTGGCGGATCAGAGGCAAACCGGATAGCCGTATTTGATCCGGTGAATGAAACGTGGAGTTCTCTTGGGTCAGGCGCGAACGACGATATCTTTTCGATTTCGATCAGCGAAAATGATGATCTGTTTATTGGAGGATCTTTTTCTCAAGCCGGTGGTGTGGCTGCTAATCACATTGCACGTTTTGATTTAACCAGCGAAACATGGCATGCACTAGGAGACGGGGTAAATGATGTTGTAAGAAAGTTGTTATATGATAATGACAACCTTTATGTGGGTGGATTCTTTACAGAGGCCGGCGGCGGCAGTATAAGCAGACTGGCAAAATTTAATGTAACTACTGAAGAGTGGTCTGCTCTTGCTTCAATAGCGGATGGTATTGTTTCTGAGCTATTTATAATTGATAATACTTTAATTGTTGCCGGTGCATTCACGGAATTGAATGACCTTAACGCAAACAGAATCTTTAAGTATGATTTAGTTACAGGTGAACCCGACGTGATGGGTGACGGACTTGATGGTTTGGTAAACGATATGATTCGTTCCGGCAACTTTATATACGTCGGAGGGGATTTCAATCAGCTCGGAAACACAAAACTTGGTCGAATTGCCCGTTTCGATACTGTTAACAGAACATGGGAATCATTAGGCGGAAATTTGCTGGGCCCGGTGGAAGCACTTGAAAAGAGTGGTGATAACCTGTTTGTTGGGGGCAACTTTTTTCAGGTTGACGGGCAGCCCATCGCCAGGATAGCACGATATGATATTGGTGCTAACAGCTGGCACCCCATGGTTGAGCAAATCAACGGCAACGTGCTGGCCATGAAAATTGTGGGAAACTCATTATATGTAGGCGGAAGCTTTACCCAAATTAATGGAGTTGAGGTGAACAGAATTGCCCGCTATGATATCGGTTCGGATACTTGGCACACATTGGGTAGTGGCGTGAACAGTTTTGTTTTCTCAATAAAAGAAGTAAGCGGAGACCTTTATGTAGGTGGAAACTTTACTCTTGTTGACGGTATTGAAGCTAATAGAATTGCCCGCTATACAATAAGTAGTGATACGTGGAGTGCAGTCGGTCAAGGGACAGATGCTTCGGTCAGAGCTATTGCAGTTAAAGGCTCTGATGTTTATATAGGGGGAGATTTCTTTGAGGCTGACGGGCTGGATGCACGAAGAATTGTTCGCTATAACATCACACAGGATTCATGGCACCCGCTACAAAACGGTACCAACGGCAGGGTAGCTTCGCTGGCTATTGTTGGAAACAACCTTTTCGCAGGGGGCGGTTTCACACAGGCGGGTGGAAATAATGCCAGTGGAATTGCCCGCTATGATATTCAGGAAGATACCTGGCACCCTTTAGGCGACGGTATTGGTGGCGGAGCCAATGCCTTAATGCTTGTTGGCACTGAGCTTTATGTTGGCGGTGGTTTTCTAAGGGCAGGAAATAGAACATCTCCTTTTTTCGCACTTTACAATGCAGGCAACTTTACTTCTATTGGGCAGAACGACAACATAGTTGTTGGGTTTGAATTATTTCAAAATTATCCTAATCCGTTTAATCCCAATACTGTAATCAGATATGAACTGTCTGAGGCTTCATTCGCTAAACTCGAAGTTTATAATATAGCAGGACAGCGGGTAGCTGTTTTGGTAAACGAATACAGAAGCCCAGGAACTCATACTGTAAATTTTGATGGTTCACATTTATCAAGTGGAGTATATCTTTATCGGTTAACTACCGGAAACGCCTCGCTAATCAGAAAAATGATGTTAGTCAAATAAGCGCAGAAAACGTCCTTCTGCCGGTTTTACATCACCGCGAGGGAGCAGGGGCGGGTGTAAACCTACATCCATACGAGCTGCGCAAAAGACGGGTGATTTGTGGGGTGTGATATCATCCTCCTTCAAAAAAAACGGACTGTTATGCTGAACAGTCCGTTTTTTTGCGGTGCATTGCTGAATTAAAGTATCGGATATTCACCCCGGTTGCGGCATGCTGAAGCGGGCAGCCTCAGGTTTGGGATGCCATCACCCTAAAAACAAACCCCGTGCCCTTACAGCACAAGGTTGAACAAAAACCCGCTCAAGATGATGAAAACGGTTACGACCCCGAAGAAAATCAGAATCAGTTTGAAGGTCATAACTTTTTTGAGGAGGGTTGCTTCGGGCAGGGAAAGGCCGATGGTAGCCATCATGAAGGCGATTGCAGTACCGAGCGGGATGCCCTTGGCCACAAAAACCTGAATGACCGGCACGATGCTCGCCGCGTTGGCATAGAGCGGAACGACCAGCACAACTGCGAGTGGTACGGCGTACCAGGTATCCGGGCCGATGTACTGCTCAAAGAAATTTTCGGGCACGTAGCCGTAAATGCCGGCGCCTACGCCTATGCCAATCAGAATATAGACGAAAACGCTTTTCACGATGTCGTTGGCTTCGCGGGTAACGCCAAGCGGGATGCCGCCCCGCACAGAACCTTCATATGCTGGGATACCGTTGATTGCGCCAGCGGCATGTTCAGCTGAAGCTCACCGGCACAGCAGCCGCCAGCTTGGCTGAGGTGTGCCATGATGGCAATCCTTGCCGGATGGCCCAGCGCTTTGGCGAAACGGGCCAGCTTTTTG
>JAFIET010000120.1 GCA_020832405.1 Balneolales bacterium | reverse complement strand
GCTGCCCGCCCAAACCGCCTTCGCCCAGAATGGCCCGCCCCCCGAACCCCCGGGGACGCCTTCGGAGGGCAACGGGGAGGCAATGGATAATGCGGGTAATTACAGTGAAACCGGTTGGGGGCATGATGTGAGCGGTACCCTAAACGGTGGCTTTGGCTTTGGCCCCTGGCAGTTTGCTATTAATGGAAATGCAGGTGCGTTTTTGGGTAACCCTCCTGATCCTATTGAAGCAATTCCTGATCCGTCGTTTGGGTTATTTGCAAATCCAAGGGCCGTAGGAAATAATGTTAGTGTTGATCGCTCAATCACAGTCCCATTACAAATTGGGGGAACATTTAGTTTCGATTGGGCAACCCTGTGGGATGCTGGTGATGGTAATTCTTCTGGTACAAAAGGGTTTAACTTACTAGTTGATGGTACAGTTGTTATAAATGTAGAACACGCAGGTCAAACAGAAAATATCACTATCGGCGGTCAAACAATGTTTTCTGCTTTTGGTGATAGGGCTATTCGTTTCAATTTTGAGAGGACGAGTTTTAATGAACTTAGAGTTTTCGCTACAGGCAGAGATGGTGTACAAACTTTTGATGAGACCTTTACTATTTCTGGGCCAAACGGGTCAGCTATAGATGCTTTCCGATTTTACGCGGCGAGACTGGATGGTGGAGATGAAAGGCAACCCTACTTCAATAACTTTGAAATTTCTTATCCTTTTGCCATACCGCCTTCAGAGAATGTAAACAATCTGTTTTTCAGCAATGTTACGCAGTCTTCTTTTAGGGTGAACTGGGTCAGGAATGAGGCTAATGGCGGTATGCGCCGGATTGTGGTCATACGGGAAGGGGAGGCGGTTGATTTCGTGCCTCAGAGCGGTGTTTCGTATGCAGATGATGTTTCGACCGTTTTTGATCCGGATAATTTCTTTGTTGCAGGCAGTAACCAAATTATTTATGAAGGCGGAGCCGGTGATGATGATTTTGTGACCATTACCGGTCTCGAAGAAGACACAGAGTACCACATTGCTATTTTTGAATACAATATCAGTCTGGATGGAAATAATGATCCGGTTGCCGGAACAGAAGGCTACCTCAGCAGCCCTGCGCGGGGACAGCAGTTTACTCTTGATGATGCAGTTATTTTGTCTGCACAAAGTGGTCCCTGGAGCAGCCCTGAAACTTGGGTAGGCGGGAATGTACCGCCCGCTGGAAGTGATGTTGTGATATTTGACGGGCATGAAGTTAATGTGGATGTAAACACCGATGCATTAAACAGCTTAACAATAAACAGTGCTGCAACACTGACATTTCCATCTGAGCCGTCGTTTAGTCTTGTAATGCAGGGCGGGAGCTCGCTCATTATGCAAAGCGGCGGAGCTTTTGAGAGAGGGGGCGGGTTGGTCAGTTTTTTAGGCTCTGACAGTCCCAATCAGCCACATTTAATAAGTGGCGCGTTTGCGTTTAATGATGTCCGGATTCAAGGGGGCGCTGAGTCAACAGGCCTCAACTTCGGCACAAGCTCCCAACTCTTCGGCACCCTCGAAATTGCGGCAGGCGGTTTTGTACAGACCAACGCGCCCGCCTATCAGTCCGGCTCAACGCTGTTTTACAATACCGGCGGTACGTTCAACCGAGGTGCGGAGTGGCCGCCTTTTGACGAAGGGAGCGGTAACAGTCCGTTTAATGTGCGGATCAACGCTGAACTTGACATGTTTGGCCACACAACGCCCCGGGAAGCCCGCGGTAATTTGCAGATTGATGAGGATGCTTCGCTGACCTTATCGACTGAGGTTGGCGGCGACCTGCTTGTCGGAGGCAACTGGACCAATGAAGGTACCTTTAACGCCAACTTCCGGGCGGTAATCTTCAATGGCAATGTCCGGCAGGAAGTAAACAATACGGCCGGCATTCGGATAGATTTTTTGCGAAATGAGAACACTTCGGCAGACGGGCTGGTCTTCAACAACAATGTTTCGGTGCTTGATTTCCGCAATGAAGGGAAACTTTCCTTTAACAGCGGCAACGGCGGCCCCTTCACCTTCACGCTCATCCGCGACACCCGGGATGTTCTTCCGGTCCTCGCCCGGTTTACCAATAATTATGATGAAGGTACCATCGACCTCAGCAATGCTGTGCTGACATTTGATGCCCAAGATGATTCAGACCCCGTGCTGTTTTTTACAGCTGCCGAAGACAGCCGCCTCATTTTCGGCGGGGTTGATTTTCCGCTGGGCAATCCTTTGGTTAAAGACGGTCCCGGTGAGCTTGTGCTGCAAGGTGAAGCCAACACAAGCCTGTTTATTGATGCCGGACTGCTGCGGCTGGAGGATGGTTTTGTGTTTAATACCCCCGCTTCAAGAAACATTGACCTGGGCACTGCGATTGAAGCCGGCGGCCGGCACACGGCACGGGCCGAACTCGTGCTGGCAAACGGTGCTTATGCCATGAATTCAGTGCGTGTGAGAAGCCTCAACGCATCAAGCGGCGACCGCATCCTGCGGTTTGTGAGTGCGGATGAAGCAGCCCCGGCAACCCTTGATGCGGCGCTCGATCTCGAAAAACTGCTGTTTGTGCGAGTGGAAGCAGATCATTACGGGGCCCTTAACGGCCCCGTAACGGGCAGTTCACCCTTCGTTAAACAGGAAACCGGCAGCCTGAGCCTTGCAACCGCAACCTTCGGCCCGGGACTGTTTATTGACGAGGGGCGGGTGATATTGGAGGCCTTTCCGCTTACGGGAACACAAACCATCGCCCTCGGCACAAGCGCGGATCTTCCGATTGTGGCTTCTGATGCGACTCTTGAGATCCTGGATTTAGATACAGAAGATTTCATCATTGCGCGCCCGGTGGAAATACGCGGGGGGCGGACCAACAACCCGGACCCCGGCGTGAGGGAAATTATATTTGCAACTTCTGCCGGCATAACGGCTACGCTTTCAAGCGGGATTGCGCTGCCAACAACCCTCGATGTAAGGGTAATTGAGGGATCTTCCGGAGCCATTTCGGGCATCGTAACCGGCAGCAGCGGGCTCAACAAACGCGGGGCGGGTCAGCTGGATTTATCCGGTAATAACACCTTTACCGGAACCGTACAGCTCTTTGGCGGAACCCTCCGGCTCGGAGGCGACGGGCTTCCGGGGACAAACCCGATTCAGGTTCGCGGTGATGTGGGAATTGCCTCTACAGGTTCTGGTTCCACTGGGGCAAGGACCATTGCGAACAACGTTGAATTTTTCGATGCCGGGCTGAGGCTCGGTCAGGAGACCGGCGGAACGGGCACCCTGACCTTTACCGGAGGTTTTGAATTGGGCGGAGCTGAGCGATTTATCAACACGCCCGGAGGTACACACAACATAAGCGGAAACATCGTAAACGGTCAGCTGCGCAAAGAAGGGGCGGGGCAGCTAAACTTATCAGGATTGAATACCGTCTCCAAAACAACAATAGATGAGGGTGTATTAGGTCTTGCAAGATCAGAAACCTCCGGTTTTATTCTTGGAAATGAGATTATTCTCAATGGTGGTGAACTCAAATACGAAACCATCCAAAACAATCAGCTTAACAACAATACTGATTTGGTTATAAATGACGGGTTGTTTGCTATAGGAGCAAGAACAGATCAGGTTCAAAGCTTGGTTATCAATGGCGGGCAAATTAGTAAGGCAGGGGCTAACGCCTTCACAATATCCGGAAATGCCCAGCTTTTGGGGGGGGGATTGCTTTTCACAACTGTGGCAGGGAATATGCTTTTTCAGGATGATCTTGTGTTAGGTAATGTGTTAGCGAATTATACAGCAGAGGGTGTGGCAAGTACAAGCAATGAAATATTTAGATTTGAAGGTGAGGTTGTGACGATACTTGAAAATACAAATCCTCAGTTTGTAGATAATGGTACAAGCACACCAAGGTTCTCTTTGAGAAACAGTAATAGAGTGATGAATACACAAGCTGGTTCGCTTATAGAGATAGGATGGCGGGTCTCGGATGGTACAATAACAAAGGAAGGACCGGGTACGCTAAGGTTAACTGGAGACAATACCTTTGCCGGGGGCATCAGTATTAATGCGGGCACGGTCGCGGTCACAAACAATGCCGCCCTCGGGGCAAGTGCGGGCACGGTAACCCTCAATGGCGGCACCCTCCGGGCCGATGCGGATGTTTCTGTTGCCAATCCGATTGCGCTGGCCGGAAGCGGGATCCGCACCATTGCAGTCAGTGATGACGGTGCTGCGGAAAGCTCCATGAACTTCACCCTGACTCACACCGGTGAAATGAGCGGTACCGGCGACCTCACCAAAACCGGGCCCGGCACGCTCACGTTGGGCGGCAATGCGAGCTTCAATGGCGCGACCGTGGTGCAGGCGGGTATCCTCAACGTGAATGCGGGTTTTGCGAGCACGGATTTGAGCATTGAGGATGGCAGTGAGCTGAATTTTGGGGGCAGCGGCGACCCGCGAGTGCTTACACTCTCCGGCCTTTCCATAGGCAGCGATGCTACTTTAACTTTAGGCGGAGATAACGATGTTTTCACGATCCCCGATACCTTTCCGGTCACCATTCCGGCAACAGCCACAGTCAACACCTCCGGCACCGGGGCCCGCCTTACCCTGCAAAGCGGGGCCGTTTACCGCAACCTCAGCAGCTCAACCCCGACCCTGCGTGTGGAGCGGGCGTTTGCAGGTGATGAGAACAACAGCGACAGACAGGGCTGGCGGATGCTGGCCTCGCCGGTGGAAACGAGTTATCAGGATATGTTTGAAACCGACGCAAATCCGTCAACTTTTGTAACGCAGGGCTTCACCGGGTCAACCTACTCAAACCGGCAGTTTAACCTGCTGTGGTGGGATGAGACGGATTCGACCGGCACGACTTTGCAGCGCTGGCGGATTCCGGAGGGGGCGAGCGAAACCATCCCGGCCGGGCGCGGGCACTTCTTTTATATTTTTGACGGGGCGCCTTATCCTGATAATAATGATACTTACACCGACAACCTGCCGCTGACCATGTCGGCTACGGGGGTTGAGCCGAATCTCACCGATAATAATTTGCCATTTATTTCCGGTAGCCGGTTTCAGTTGCCGGTTACCTTTACGGCAGTGAGCGATTCGGTTGTGGTGGACGATACCTTCATCGGGGTGCTGGTGCAGGATCAGGGCTGGAACCTGGTCGGCAACCCGACGGCTTCCTGGCTCGACTGGAATGCGGATTCAGGTACCCCTGCTCCGTGGACTAAAACAAATATGAGCAATGTGATTTATGTTTGGGACCCTTCGGCAAATGGGGGTAACGGAGATTATTTGGTCACCAACGGAGAAGCCGGAAATCACGACGGCATCATCGCGCCGTTTCAGGCGTTTTGGGTGCAGGCGGTCGCGCAGGATCCCGTGCTTTCGTTTGGGAATGATGCCAAAACGGTAGCGCCAAACACAAACAGCGGCTTTGTGGGACGACCTGTGATGTCAGCCGCCGGTCCGGGAGCCTCTGATTTTCACGGAGTTTCCCCAAATAATACGGAGACGTCCGACGGGCCGGATGCCGGTGGCGGGGCAACGGTGCTGCCGCTGCGGCTTCGGGTGGCGGAGGGCGGGGCGGCGCGCACGGCCGAGAAGTTTGTGATGCTATCGGAGCGCGGGCAGTTTGGGGCCGACCGCTGGGATGCGTACCGGCTTCAGCCGATGAGCGACAGCTGGCTCACGCTGGCTTCGGCTATGGCGCCGGGCAGCGCGCCTTTGGTGATCAACAGTTTGCCGGCGGCGCAGGCCATCGGCGGACCGCTGAACCTGCCGCTGTATGTGGGCGGGGCGACCGCCGGGCTGCCGCTTGCCGGGCAGTTTACGCTGGAGTGGGAGCTTCCCGCCGATTGGGATCCGGACCTGAGTCTGGTGCTGATGGATCATGAGCTGCAAAAGGCCATACCGATGCGGGGCACGCAGCGCAGCTATTCGTTCTCGCACGCGACCGACCCGGGCATGCTCGGCCTGATGGTGAGTCCCGCGCCGGGCGACGGCAGCGGATTCGGTGGTCCGGCGCAGATCGGCACGCCCTCACCGGCCCCGGCGCGGGGCGCAGCAACCGGGCGCACAGCTCAGGCCTCGGTTGCAAGTTCAGGCACTGGCTCAGCCTTAGCCTCAACCTCAACTTCAGCCTCAGTTCCCCTGCTTCCGGCAACGCTGCTGGGCGGCACCCATCTGCCGGCAGACTGGTCGCCCGATTTTACCGCAACGGCGGCCCTGCTGCCGGAAGGGCTGGCGACAGCCCCGGCGCGCCCGGATGATGCGCACATCCCGTACATCCCGCTTGCTGTTGCGGCGGAGGCATTCGGTTCGGGTACGGGTTCGGGCACAGCACTGGGCCGTTCGCTTCCAGCGGGTTCAGGCGGCGCGGTGCCTGAGGCGCGCTTCTCCATTTTCATGCAGCCCCTGAGCGGGGGACCCGGCGCGGATGAGACCATCCCGTACACGCCCATCGGCATCAGCCTGGCGCAGAACTACCCGAATCCGTTCAACCCGGCCACGACAGTGCGGTTTAGTCTGCCGGAAGAGGCGGAAATCCGCCTCGAGGTCTTCGACCTGCTCGGCCGCCGCATCGCGCTGCTCGCCGCAGACCGCTTCCCCGCCGGCACCCACACCCTCCGCTGGGACGCCACCGGCCAGGCCACCGGCCTCTACCTCCTCCGCCTCAGCGCCCCCGAAACCGGCACCGTGCAAACGAGGAAGATGATGTTGGTTCGTTAATTCAGTATGTCAGTATGTCAGTAGGTCAGTGTGTCATGGGGATGGATTTAAATACAAAGCCAGACCTGCGACTGTGAGCGACGAAATGCCCAAAATGCGGCAAACACCCCAACCAGCACCCAGACCAGCGC
>JAFIET010000188.1 GCA_020832405.1 Balneolales bacterium | reverse complement strand
CATAAGTAGCGGGTCCAAATCCAAAAAATGGTCGATCTAAAAACATATGCCAAGCGGCATCCCATCTGTTTAAGCGTTCCAAGTTGGAAGCATCAGATGTTACATTGGCAGCTGATTGCATTCTTTCCCCAAAGTCTTCAGTGGTATGCTCATACTCATTTTTGGATAACTGGTATTCTATTTCTGTCCAGCTTAATAAAATGATTCCGCCAATAACAGCAGCAATGAAAAGCAGGTATTTAAATTTAATTTTGTACTTAATCAACAGCCAGACACCAGCCGCGAAAATTACGGATAGCCATGCTCCTCTTGTATAACTAAAGTATAAGGCTACCAAGTTCACTAAAAGTAAAATGAGAATAAAGAGGTTGAGTAGGAGGGAGTGCTTTTTGTAGGCGTAAAGTCCTATCAAAAAAAATAAATTAATAGCTACAGCTGCGCCGTAAATGGTATGGTCCTTAAAAAAAGGCTCCATTACCCAATGGCCCTCTTTTTCTCCAAAGTTGTAACCGCTATGCCTGATGACTGTAAACACCATAATGATGACCATGGCAATACTAAAAAGCCAGAGAAAACGAATAATGTTTTTAGGATGTTCAAAAACTTTTATCCCGATGAGTAGCATTGGAGCAATATACCAAGTTTTCATCAGGACAAATTTAAATGAAACGATAGGTAGTACACTTGTTATTGAAGTGATGATTAACCAAAATAGATAACATCCTAAAGCAATGGTAATGGGGTGTCGCCAAGCGTATCTAGGGATAAAAGGTTTATAAATTTGGAAGAGAATTAACAATAGTAGTAATCCAAACAGAATGGGCTCCGTTGGAACAAATAATCCTATTCGTCCCTCTGTGAATTCTTCTAAATTTACTGAAACTGGTGTCAGAAATGCAATAGCTAAAAAAGTCCATTTTAAATAATAAATCGCTGCGTAAGCAACAAATAGACCAAAGGGAACAAGCAACCCGTAGTAATTATCTTGCATGACGAGCCATAGGTTAAGCAATAGAAATATTACTGACCCTATAAAAA
>JAFIET010000187.1 GCA_020832405.1 Balneolales bacterium | reverse complement strand
ACATTGTCTTTTGAATATATTGAAAATGGAGATGGAACGCTTGATAATCATACACTATGGTATTTTGATGGAACTGCTTGGTCGTTGTTAGCTGATACACCCAAAACACCGCTTTGTGGTGTTCAAGGTCAATGGCAAAATTTTTCCATTGCTCTACCGAGTTCTGCAGATAACAATCCTAATGTTCGAATCGGATTTAGATGGGTTAACAATGATGATGCAATTGGAACAGACCCTTCTATAGCTATTTACAATATTCAACTTTCAACAAACGATGTTGTTCCTCCAACAATGGATTGTGTAACTGGTGTTAATGTTTATGTCCCAGCCAACGAATGTATAGCCGAAGTGCCAGACTTGATATTACCACCAAATGTAATTGTTTCAGACAACTGTACATCAACTGCGGATATTTTAGTAACCCAAAACATTCCTTCAGGGACACCTATAATTGGCGTGGAGAATACGATAACGGTTGAAGTAACAGCAACTGACTTAGCAGGGAATTCGAACACTTGTTTAGTCGAAGTTACAAGTATGGATACCATCGGGCCAGTGTTGACATGTCCATCGACTCAAAGTGTCTTTGCGGATGCGAACTGCTCAGCTGAAATTGATGATTATATACCGCTGGTAACAGCCCTTGATAACTGTTCTCCAACAGCTGAATTAATTCTAACTCAATCCTTGCCTGCAGGAACTACCATTCAGAATAACACAATAATAGAAATTACCGCCTTAGATACTATTGGTAACATTTCACAATGTAGTTTTTTGGTGGAGTTAATTGATACGATTTCGCCAGTTGTGACTTGCCCTTCTGGAATTACGCAGAACACCTCCATCAGTAGTTGTGACACTTTATTGTTAGATTATACAGGGGACTTGATTTGGTCGGACAACTGCTCTGCATTACCTTCTCAAATAACTCTTGCGCAATCACCTGCTGTGGGTAGTATCATACAGCATGGCGATATCGTTGAATTGTCTGCAACGGATGAAGCAGGAAATGTCTCAAGCTGTCAATTTACAATAGCGGTGTTGGAT
>JAFIET010000017.1 GCA_020832405.1 Balneolales bacterium | reverse complement strand
CCTGAACCTGAACCTGAACCCGAACCCGGCGCTGCTTTAGCAGGACCTATTCACTTCACCAAAAGAACCCATGCAAACCATATCCTCAGAACATAAAATCGGCGAAATTGTGAGCCTCAACTATCAGGCAGCCGGCGTCTTCAGCAAGTACAATATCGATTTCTGCTGTGGCGAGGGCATCTCCGTTGCGGAAGCCTGCAAAAGAAAAAACCTGCCAGCGGATGTTTTGCTTGAGGAGTTAAATCTGGCTGTGCGGCAAAGCAGCGCAGAAACCCTCGATTATGCCTCCTGGTCGGTAAGCCTGCTCATCAGCTGGATTACAGAAAAACATCACCGCTATGTACGCGGCGCGACTGACGAAATCCTCGCCTGGTCAGCAAAGGTTGCCGACCGCCACGGGCAAACGCTGCCGGTAAACATCCGGATTCATGAGCTGTTCAAGGGGCTTGTCCCCGAGCTGCTGGCCCATCTTGCTTGCGAAGAAGACCGCGTATTCCCGCTGCTGCTCGAGCTGGAAGCCCGCCAAAAAGCGGGCACACCAATAGCCGAAGAACTCAGGAATGCCCTAAAGGCAGAGCTGGCCGAAATGGAAAACGAGCACGACCACGCGGGTGCGGTGATGAAAGAAATCAATGCCTTAACCCGGGGCTACAACCCGCCCGAAATGGCCTGCACCACCTGGCGCGTACTCTGGCACAAACTTTCCGAATTCGAGCAGGACCTGCACAAGCACGTGCATCTCGAAAACAACATCCTGTTCCGGAAGGCAGGCCCGTTGTTGGTGTGATGTCTTTGGTTGTTTAGACATCACGAACAAAGCCGGTTCGCGTCTGCAATGATGCGGACCGGCTTATTTTTTTAGGGCGATGCGTTTCCGGCCTTAACCCGGGCACGGGGTAAAATGCAGCCTGACAGAATTAACCCGAGCAGCCAAACAGCGCCGCACAAACTACAGCCGCCGTTTCCGCGCGGAGGCGCTGCGGGCCGAGGTGCAGCAGCCGGGCCTGCGGCAGCGCGGTAAGCCGGCTGACCTCGTCATCCGTAAAGCCGCCTTCCGGCCCGATAAACAGCACCCATTCTGTGGCCTCAGCGGCTTCCCGATCCGAAATCAGCTCCCTGAAACTCCGGGACGTCCTTCCCCCTTCTCCCTCCACAATCTTTTCGTGTGCAATAACGGGAATGTGACCGGTCTCAGCTTCGTCCATTTCGCGCATGATTTCAGCGAGGGATGCCGTGCTGATTTCCGGAATCCAGGCGGTGAGGCTTTGCTTGGCTGCGCTGAGGGCAACGGATTCCAGCCGGTCGGCTCGCAGCTTTTGCCGCTCCGTGCGCGTCGTTTCCCCTAAAATTATGCGTTGAACGCCGGTTTCCGTGAGCTTCTCAACCGCCCACTCCATCCGCTGCCTGTTTTTGAGCAGCCCTAAAAAAACGGTAATTCGGGGTTTGGGTCGCTCAGCCTGCGTGAGCTGCACGATCTCCGCCTGCGCTTTTTTCTTTCCGGAGGGAAGCAGCCGGGCGGCAGCGGTGAGTCCGCGCCCGTTTATCAGCCGGATTTCATCGCCGCTTTTGAGCCGCAGCACCTGCAGGGCATGGTGCGTTTCATCGGCGGGCAGCTCAGCGAGCGGAGATAAAGCATCCAAAAACGGGGTATAAAAAGTATGCACGCAGTTCCGGGATGTTTCAGCTTAGCTCTGTGACTTCACGTAAACATCACCGGGAATAAAGCGGGTTTCGCCGGTGAGCAGCATTTTCTGCACGTAGGGATGGCACATCCCGCAGCCTTTACAGGCAATGTCGTTTGCAATGATGTCATCAACGGTTTTGCAGTTCAGTTCCTGAGCGAGTTCGAGGATAGCATCAAATTTTTTGCGATGGCAGACACACATCTTAACAGTTCTTCGGTCATACGTCATGGCGTTATAATAATTAGAGGGTTACTTCAATAATCAATAGTAGCAGAAGGATGAAAGAATAACAGTCGGCTGGCGCGGGCAGCACCGGTTCAGGGCTTGAAATGTTTGCTTAGCTTAAGGTTTTGCCCCTGATAATTGCTTACCACGCCCGAACCGTAGCTCGTTTCGGGCAGGGCCGTATTTGCTTCAAACACCATGCTGAAGAAGGTTTGGCCGTCTTCAACAAGGAAGGGTACATCGTGCGAGCGTACTTCCAGCACGGCCCGGGCTCCGCCGGGATTGGCGCCGAAACCGCTGTCGAAAAAGCCGGCATAGTGCGTGCGGAGCTCCCCCGAGCCGGTATCGTAGGGCACCATTTCGCCGGCGAGATGATCTGGAATCCGGCATCGTTCTTTCGAAGCAAAAATGTAGAATGCTTCGGGTTCGAGAATAATAAAATCTTCCCTGTTGGCATAAATCGGCTCCCAAAACGAAAAGGGATCGTAATGGCCGATTTTGCTCAGGTCAATCACGGCCCGGTTTTTCCGGGCGCGGTAGCCGATGAGGCCGTCTGTGCCGCCTTTCAGGTCAACGCTCATGAACAGACCGTTATCCAGCTTGAGCTGAGCATCGGGGATGGGCTTGCCGTCTTCCCCAAACAGGATTGGGGTGAGCGTATGCGCCTGCATCACCTCATCATCAGAGAGGCGGCTGCTGCCGTGCCTGAGCCGCAGCTGATTTAACTTCTGACCGGTCTGAAGGCGGATAGGGAATGATTTTGGCACTACTTCCAGATACAGAGGCCCCGAGTAACCGGGGGCTATTTCTTCAAAGCGGCGGGAATAATCCGTTACAAGGCGGGTAAAAATATCGAGGCGGCCGGTTGTGCTTTTCGGGTTTGTGCGGGCGCTCACGCGGTTTTCGGTTTCCAGCGTGAAGGTGCCGCCTGAGCCGCCGGAAAGGCTGTAGGTTTGGGAAGTGCTTTCGGGCAGGTTCAGATGCTCGAGCAGCGGAATAATATAGGTGCAGTTGGGCTCAAGCACGCCGCCGTTTTCAATCGAAAACTCATGCTGACACAGCTTGTTTATTTTGGCTTCAACGGTTTCATTTTCTGGCAGGAACCCGCAGCGCACGCGGTAAGCCACCCGGCCCAGACGAAGGTCGATTGAGTTGGGCTGAAACTGTTCTTCTTCGAAAGGATACGCAGCATCAGTCTGAATAACACCGCAGCTGACCAGTTTTCTGAGCTGCTGAACCGGGAAAATCCCTTTTTTGCGGACGGTTAATATCATGGGCTTAATATAGAATTTCCAGCCCATATTGAAAATTCGATTCGGTCTTTTTTTATGGAATATGTGAAAGAATCATCCATTCATTTACACAAATATTATGATAATTAAATCCTGATAGAGTTATCTAATTAATGAGGTTAGAGTTTGTTTTTCTGCTCATATTAGTCCAAACCCATAATTATACTGTAATTCCGTTCTTCTGCCGCCCCTTGCAGGCACCGTTTGCCCGCCGGAACGCTTCATGGGAAAAGCTGTGCTTTTAAAATCATCCGCGCTTTTTTACTTTCCGCAGTACCCATCCTTCAACCGCACACCACCTGCCATGGAACAGAACCTTTCTGCCGCCCTCTTTTTCCTGTTTTTATGTGGTATGCTGCTGCTGAGCGCTCCCGTGACCTCCGTTTTTGAAACAATACAGGCGGGCAGCGGTGCCCTTCCGGTTTACCTTTTTGGGGTATGGCTGCTGCTCATCATCGCGGCAGCATGGGTTGTGAGGCGTTCAGCCTCAACTGCCGATGAATCTGAGACCGACTGAGTATGCAACCCTACATCATTCTTTCGGTTTCCCTGCTGTATCTGCTGATTCTGTTCGGCATCGCCTATTATGCCGACAGGCGAAAAGCGCAGGGCCGCAGCCTGATCGCCAATCCCTACGTTTATGCCCTTTCGCTTGGGGTTTACTGTACAGCCTGGACCTTCTTCGGGAGCGTTGGCCGCGCGGCCGAATCAGGGGTCGGGTTTCTGCCGATCTATCTGGGTCCGACGCTCATGGCGCTGTTGTGGTGGGTTATTCTGCGCAAGATGGTGCGCATCGCCAAGCAGCAGCGCATCACCTCGATTGCTGATTTCGTAGCCTCGCGCTACGGCAAGAGCACGCGCCTGAGCATCGCCATGACCCTCATTACGGTGATTGGCATCATCCCCTACATCGCGCTTCAGCTCAAGGCCATTTCGGGCACTTATCTGGTTTTGAGCGGCAGCAATGTAGGTCAGACCGGCATACTGGCCGATACCGCGCTGTACGCGACTTTTATCCTTGCCGTGTTCACCATTCTGTTCGGGGCGCGGGAGCTTGATGCTACCGAGCGGCACGAAGGCCTGGTAGCAGCAGTCGCCTTTGAATCTATCGTAAAGCTCGTTGCTTTTCTTTCCGTCGGCATTTTCGTGGTGTGGTTCACCTTCGACGGTCCGGCCGACCTCTGGCAGCAGGCCATGGTGCAGCCGGGTCTGCAAAGCCTTTTTTCTTTCGGGGAAGACACCATACCCCTGAGCGAATGGTTTTGGCTCACCCTCATTTCCATGTTTGCGATTCTGTTTCTGCCGCGGCAATTCCAGGTTTCGGTGGTTGAAAACGTTTCAGAGAAGCACATCCTCAAAGCACTCTGGCTGTTCCCGCTTTATCTGTTTGCCATCAATATCTTTGTGATACCCATAGCCCTGGCGGGTCTGCTCCTCTTCCCCGGCGGCACCGTTGATGCCGATACCTTCGTGATCACCATCCCGCTTTTTGAAGGCAGCAGCGCGCTGGCTCTGTTCGCTTTTATCGGCGGGCTTTCTGCCGCTACCGGCATGGTGATTGTGGCTGTTGTGGCGCTGAGCACCATGGTGAGCAACGATCTCGTGATTCCGGCTTTGGTACGGTCCGGCCGCATCGACTTCGCTTCCCGTGCCGATGCCACCGGCTCCCTGCTGCTGATCCGCCGGGTGAGCATCATCCTCATTCTGCTGCTGGCTTACTCTTTTGTGCGCTTTCTGGATCAGGGCTACTCGCTGGTCTCCATCGGGCTTATTTCCTTCGTAGCGGTTGCGCAGTTTGCCCCGGCCATACTCGGCGGACTTTTCTGGAAAGGCGCTTCGCGAAACGGTGCCCTTGCCGGTCTGCTTGCAGGGTTTGCAGTCTGGCTGTTTACCCTCGTACTGCCCACGCTGGAAACCGCCGGGCTGCTGGGCAGCAGCGTCACGGAAAACGGCCTGTTCGGTATAGCCCTGCTTCAGCCGTATGCCCTGTTTGGCGTGGGGCACCTCGACCCGATTTCCCACGCGGCCTTTTGGTCGCTCACCCTCAACGGATTGCTGTTTTTCGGCATCTCGCTGATCAGCCGGCCCGGCCTTTCGGAGCTGGCACAGGCTAGCCTGTTTGTGGACGCCCTCGATCCCGGCCGGCAGCAGCTTCGGGGCAGCTTACGGCCACGGAGCGCATCACCCGAAGACATCATCCTGATTATGCAGCGTTTTCTCGGAGCTGAGCGCACCGCGCGGGCGCTTACGGAATACCGCGAACAGTTCGGCACAACGCCCGACGCCAGCACCCGGATTTTCGAGCAGGACAGCTTCATCAACTATGCCGAAACCCTGCTGGGCGGGGTGATCGGCTCAGCTTCGGCGAGCACGGTAGTGTCGTCGGTTACGCGGGAAGAGCCGCTGAGCATGGAACAGATCATGACCATGCTCGACGAAACGCGGCAGGCGCTGGCCTACAGCAAGCAGCTGGAAGAGAAATCGGCCGCGCTCGAGCTCACCACAGCAGAGCTGAAAGAAGCCAATGCCCGCCTGCTCGAACTCGACGAAATGAAGGATGAGTTCATGTTCACCGTAACGCACGAGCTCAAAACCCCGCTTACGTCCATCCGCGCCTTCACCGAAATTCTGCGCGACAACCCCGGCATCCCGGCTGAAAAAGCCGGCGAGTTTCTCGATATCATCACCCGGGAAACCGAGCGGCTTTCGCGGCTGATTACGCAGATTCTGGACATGCAGCTGCTCGAAAAGGGAGCGATGAAGGCCGATTTCCGGCAGACGAGCCTTTCCGAGATCGCGCGAAATGCGGTTCAGGCTACCGGACATCAGTTTGCGGAAAAAACACAGGCCTTCAGCCACGACCTCGAAAGCTGTGAGCCGATGCCGATGCTTGCCGACGCAGATCAGCTGGAACAGGTGCTGGTAAACCTGCTTTCCAACGCCTCGAAATTCAGCCCTGCCGGGGGGCGCATCACCCTGCACCTCGGCGCTGAGGGTGAGCATTACGTAATTGAGGTTACGGACAACGGACCCGGCATACCGGAAGATGAGCGGGAGCTGGTTTTTGAGAAATTCAGCCGTGCCCGGCACGCAACCGAAGCGAGCATACCCGGTACCGGTTTGGGGCTCAGCATTGTGAAATCCGTGATCGCGCTTCACGGCGGCACCGTCCGGGTTGAGGAAGCCCCCGGCGGCGGCGCGCGCTTCAGGGTTGAGCTGCCACAGAAGCGGAATGGGGAAGCATAAACTGCCGGAGACAACAGCGGCTCAGGCAAAGCTGATTCAAAACTTGAATGCGACCACGAATTCGCTGCCTTTTCCGGCTTTGCAATCGCTTTTCCTGCAATTTACAGCAGATTTTTTTTTACTTTGCAGTACACGTTTTACGGTCCATAAACGAGCTTTCCTTCAATATGCCTGCCAACATTCTGATTGTTGATGACGAACCCAACATTGTGATTTCACTTGAATTTCTGATGGCACAAAACGGCCTGAATCCGTTCATTGCGCGATCAGGCGAGCAGGCCATTGATCATCTTGAAAAACAGATTCCCGACCTGATACTGCTCGATGTGATGCTGCCCAACCGATCGGGCTTTGATATTCTTCAGTACATACGCCGCAGCGAACGCCTTAAAAATATTAAAGTTGTGATGCTAACCGCGCGCGGCCGGGAGCAGGATATTTCAAAGGGGATGGACCTCGGGGCTGATGCCTATGTTACCAAACCCTTTTCAACCCGGGATCTGATCAAAAAAGTGAAGGAGCTTACGCAGCGTGAACCGTAACGAGCAAAGGCTTTTCTCTCTGTATTTTTTCTCGGGCTTCGGGGTGATTCTCGCAAGCGTGAGCCTGTTTGCGGTGCTGCTTTGGCAGTTTGATTTTGTAACGATTGAGGGCAGCGGCCTGATCTGGGGGCTGCTGCTGCTGGTTTTGCTGCTGTCGGGTGCACACTTTGCCGGACTCAAGCTTTTTTTCAGCAGGATGCTGGAGCCGCTGAACCGGCTGAATGATGCGCTTCAGGCATTTGAAACCGGCCGGGAGCTGGAACTGCGGGGAAGCACCTTCACCCGAAACCTCATTACCTCCATCAACCGGCTGAATACGGCCTACCGCGAGCTCCGGCAGTCAACCGATGCCCGCATCGCCGAAGCCAACGAGAAGCTGGAGCGGGAGAAGCGCACGCTCGCGACCCTTATTTCGGAGCTTCATTCCGGCGTGATTTTGTGTTCGGGGGAAGGACGCATCACCCTGTACAACCCTGTAATTGAAGAAATGGCCGCCGATGCGCAGGTGAAGGCACGGCTCGGTCTCGGGAAAAATATCCGCGGTTTGTTTGATGCCGGCCTGATTGACTACCTCTTTGAGGAATCGCGCACGCTGCTGGGCTCCGGCAGCAAGGCGCTGTCGGCGGCCGTAAGCTATGCGCCCTCGGGCGACCTTGTGCGGCTGAGCCTGATACCCGTGAGCACCACGGAGGAAAGCGAAGCATGGCTGCTGATTATGCGCAACATTGCCCCTGAAATGCGACAGGCCGCCGGGCGCGATACCCTGCTGAAACAGCTTTCCGAGCAGGTTCGGGCTTCGGTTGCGAGCATACGCGCGGCGGGGGAAAACCTCTCCGAATACCCCGACATGCCCGCGGCCATGCGGCAGAATTTTGTAGGTGTTATCGAAGACGAAGCCGGCCGGCTGGGTTCGCAGGTCACGCAGGTACTTGGCGAATACGAGCAGACCTACCGCTCCTACTGGCCCAAAGATCCGGTGCTGCTGAGCGAGTTTCTGCAGAATTTCCGGCAACGTGCAGCAAGCCTGACCGCGCTGGAAGTGACCCTGCCGGACGCACACTCGGCCAACATCATCCGCGTCGATACCTACGCCCTGCTGCTCACCCTGCTGAGCCTGCAAACCCGCATCAGCGAGGCGCTGGGGGAGAAGTCGGTGAAGCTGCACGTCACCGAGCGCGAAAACCTGTGCGAAATCCGGATGCTGACTTCCGGCATGCTGCGGGAGCGCAACGAGCAGCTGCTGCAGCGCTGGCTGGCTGAGAAACCGAGCCTGGCAGGCAGCGCGCACCCGGTAGAAGCCGGTGAGATTCTCGACCGTCACGATGCAGAAGTGTGGATCAAAACCAAGCGGGAGCTAAGCGACGCGCCGCAGACCGAGCTCTGCATTGTGCTGCCCTCAGAAAAACCCGCTGCTTCCGAAATACACCCGGCCGGTACAAAGGCAGAGAGCACGACCGCAAACCCGGCGGGACCCGCAGCCTCCCGGCCGGTGTATTACGATTTTGAAATCTTCCTGCAATCCAAAACCTCCCCCGAGCTGGCCGATGCCAAACTCTCCGAACTCAGCTTCACCGTCTTCGATCTGGAAACCACGGGCCTGAACCCTTCCATCGGAGATGAAATCATCTCCTTCGGCGGCATCCGGATTCTGAACAGCCGGCTGCTCACGCACGACACCTTCGATGCGCTGTGCAAGCCCTCCCGGCCTGTGAGTCCGGAGTCCACTGCAATACACGGCATCACCAACGAAATGCTCACCGGAAAGCCGCCCGTAACGGAAGTGCTGCCTGCTTTCCACGCCTGGTGCGAAAACAGCGTGCTTGTAGGCCACAACATCGCCTTCGACCTGCGCTTCCTCAAAATGCTCGAAAAACGGAGCGGCCTCAGCTTCACGCAGCCGGCGCTGGACACGCTGCTGCTTTCCTCTGTGCTCTTCCCCGACGCCGAAGCGCACGGACTCGAAGTGCTGTGCGCAAAGTTCGGCATCACCGTAAAAGGCCGGCACTCCGCCCTGGGAGATGCCATCGCGACCGCGGAAGTATTCGCCTACCTCATCCCGCTGCTCGCCGAGCGCGGCATCACTACCCTGGCACAGGCCCGCGAACTCAGCAAAGACTCTCACTTCAACATGCTGAAATACTGATTCTTCGAAAAAAATATTGCTTAACAGAATAAGCCTAAATACCTAAAAATTGCTTAGTACATTAAGCAGTTTTTGCCTGGTAATTGCTCGCGAAGTAGAATCCTAAAAGTGAGGCAGGGAAGGCTTCCTTCAAAAGAAATCCCTCACAATAAATTAGTGACAAAAAACGATCAGATCGTTTAAGTGAACCAAACAAGCCCTTGCACTTCATCAACACCGGACTCCTTCTGCTATATTTATTTTGCTTGCTGTGATAAGCAATAATTTCATATTTTGCTTATTACACTAAGCAAAATATCTAATGCAGCAGCTTTTCGAAAAATCTGTTCAAAAGGTGATGCGGATTGAGCGTCACTTCAAAAGAAGCCTCTCAGACGAGATCGACTGGTCGTCGCGGCTCATTGGCATAAAAGGGGCACGCGGCGCGGGTAAAACGACGCTCATGCTACAGTACATGCGGGAAAACCTCCCGATGAACGAGCAAAGTCTGTACGTGAGCCTTGATGCTGCCTGGTTCATGAATCATTCACTGACTGACCTTATGGATGATTTCGTGAAGGCAGGCGGGCGCTTTCTTTTTCTGGATGAAGTTCACAAATACCCCGGCTGGTCAGGCGCGCTCAAAAATGCGTGGGATGATTATCCGGATTTAAAAATCGTGTTCTCCGGCTCATCTCTCCTTGAAATCCTGAATGCGCGGGCCGACCTCAGCCGACGGGCAATCACCTATACGCTGCCGGGCCTAAGTTTCCGGGAATACATCGCCCTCTCCGCCGGGCATACTTTTCCGGCTTATTCGCTGGAGGAGATTATTGAGCATCACATTGCCATTGCGGCTGAAATCAACGCGGTGCTGCGACCGCTGCCGCTGTTCAGAAATTATCTTCGGGATGGCTTTTATCCCTTTTTCCGGGAGTCGCCTCAAACCTACCTTTGGCGGCTGGAAGAAGTGCTGAACTACGTGCTTGAAGTAGAGCTGCCCCTGCTGCGGGGGCTCGAAATCTCTTATGTGGCCAAAATCAAGCAGCTGATGCAGATCATCGCTGAATCGGTGCCCTTCACGCCGAACGTCACGGAGCTCAGCAGCAGGATCGGCATCAACCGAAACACCCTTGTTTCCTACTTCCACTACCTTGAGGAAGCGAACATCATCAACAACCTGTACAAGGATGCCAAAGGGCTCACGAAGATGCAGAAGCCGGCTAAGATCCTGATGGAAAACACCAATATTATGCATGCGCTCGCCCCGCATAAGGTGAACAAGGGCGCCGGGCGGGAGACTTTCTTTGTGAATCAGCTCAAAGCAGCTCACCTCGTGGAGTATGCCAACATCGGAGATTTCCGGGTTGACGGTACTTATCTGTTTGAGGTTGGCGGCAAAAACAAGACGCCCGCGCAGCTCAAAGGTGCTGCCCAATCCCGGGTAGCTGCCGATGATATCGAAACGGGCTACGGCCGCATCATCCCGCTTTGGCTTTTCGGATTTCTGAGGTGATGTACGCGCTCCGGCTTTAGATGGCGCGCAGCTAAAAACTGCACGTCAGAAATCTTCCTTCTTTTTGACGTGTTAGCCCTATATTCCAAAAAAAGTATCGCAACATTCATCACACTTACATCAGAGATAATGCCCGTAACCTACGTTAAACTCAACGACTTTGTGAGCCTGCTCGACCCGGCAGCCAACATCATCCTGAACATGAGCGCCGCAGAAGCGGAAGAAATTGTGCGCAGCGGAAACCCCGCTAAAGTGCGCTCGATAGAAGGCAGCTTCGCCATCGTAACCAAAAACGGGATGGAGGTCACCATGGCGCGGTCCATCAGCCGGCCGATGCGCTATTTTATGGCCAAGCAGGTAGCCGGTCCGCTGCTGATTGTCGCCGAGCGGATCGACGAAATTTATGAATACCTCAAAAGCCTCGACCTGCACCATCAGTTCAATCCGGCCTACACCCGCATGGTACCCGCGCACTATGTGGTGAAGCTTCAGGTGGTGGGCTGCCCCGATCCGAACCCCGATTACAGCCGCTACTTTGTGCCCGAGCGGGAAACCCTGCCTGCCGACCTCGATGAAATCGGGCGGGCGTATGTGGGGGCTATGGCCAATGAGTGCCAGAAATGGCTGGAGTCCATCGATGAAAAAGAGCCGGTTGGCGTGCTGTTTTCGGGCGGCATCGACAGCGGCTCGGTTTTTCTGGTGCTATACCATACCATGCTCAAGCTCGGGATGTCGCCGGCGCGGCTCAAAGCCTTCACGCTTTCAGTGGAAGACGGCCCCGATGCCCGGCAGGCACGCTCCTTCCTCAAAGCACTGAAGCTGGATATGTTCCATGAAGTGGTCGAAGGCAGCCTGGCCGACCTCGACTACAAGGCGGCGATCCGCGTAATTGAGGACTACAAAATGCGGGATGTGGAAGCCGCAACCACAACCCTGGCGCTCTGCAAACTGCTGCGCGAGCGCTACCCCGACTGGAAATACCTGGCCGACGGCGACGGCGGCGACGAAAACCTCAAAGCCTACCCCATCGAAGAAAATCCCGAACTCACCATCCGCAGCGTGCTGGGCAATACCGTGCTGTATCATGAGGGCTGGGGCGTGGACAAAATCAAGCATTCGCTCACCTACAGCGGTGGTCAGAGCCGTGGAGCGGTCCGCACCTGGGCACCGGCACGTCATTTTGGCTTCACCGGCTTCAGCCCGTATGCGCTGCCTGATGTGATACAGGTTTCTGAGGGCATCCCCTTTATCGAGCTCACCAACTGGGAGCACGACCGGCTGTATCAGCTCAAGGGTGAAGTCGTGCGGCGCGGCGTGAAGGCCATAACCGGCATCGACATGCCGGTGAACCCCAAGCGCCGGATGCAGGAAGGCACCGTAGGCAGCGACCGTTTCGCAGATGTTTTCGCCGATAACGAAATGACCTACCGCCTCTACTTTCAGTCGCTCTATGCCAAATAACCGCGAAGTTGTTGCGGCACGGCCGGAAAAGGTCAGCGGACTCGACCCTTTCCGGCCGTATCATTTTCTGCACGAGCAGGAGCCCGGCCCTGACGGCCGCCTGCGCCGGGTCAACACCGTTTTCCTCACCAACCGGGAGTGCCCGTTTAAGTGCGTGTTCTGCGACCTTTGGAAGCACACCCTCGACGAACCCACGCCCGAAGGGGCCATCCCGGCGCAAATCCGGTACGCGCTGGATCGCTTGCCGGAAGCAGAGGTCATCAAGCTGTACAACAACGGCAACTTTTTCGACCTCAAAGCGATTCCCCGCTCTGACTACCCCGAAATAGCGGAGCTCTGCGCCGGCTACGAGCGGGTGATTGCCGAAAATCATCCCAAAATAACGGGGCCGCAAATCGTGCAGTTTCAGGAGCTGCTTGATGCAGAGCTGGAAATAGCGATCGGCATCGAAAGCATTCATCCGGAAGTGCTGCCCCGGCTCAACAAGCAAATCAGCGGGGATGATATTGAGCACGCTGCCCGAAAACTGCGCGAAACCGGCATTTCACTGCGGGGCTTCATCCTGCTAAACCCGCCCTGGCTCACCGATCCGGCGGAAACCCGGCAGTCCTGCCTCGATACCATCCGCTTTGCCTTTGATGCGGGTTTCGAAACCGTGAGCATCATCCCCGTACGTACCGGCAACGGCTACATGGAAAAGCTCGAAGCAGATGGTGCCTACATCCCCCCGGACCTGCACATGCTTGAATCGGTCGTTCGGGAAGCCCTCAGCTGGCAGCGGGGGCGCGTTTTTGCGGACCTGTGGGATGTGCGGCCGTTTTGGCCGGGCAGCAGTGAAAGCTATGAGAAATGGGAGTCAGCCATGAACAAACTGAACCTGCATCAGCTGAATCAGGATTAAAAAAAACTAACTTCACCGCATCTTTTAATTATTTGTTTAAACAAGCTTATAGATACACACCTCTTTTAACAAACAGCTATTTCAGGTTTTAGGATATTGATTGCATTATCAATACACACATATTAAAATACTTTCCTCATCATTTTTTAGTTAGGGAAGATGAGACCTACTGTTCCAACTTTTGCAAAAATGCCGGCTCACGCGGAAATCATAATTGCGGGTGCAGGTTTTGGGGGCACATTACTTGCCCTCATCTTAAAAAAAATGGGTCATGATGTTTGGCTGCTCGAGCGCAGTTCGCATCCGCGCTTTGCCATTGGCGAAAGCTCAACGCCCATCGCCGACATGGTACTGCGCGACCTGGCCAAAACCTACGGCCTGAGCTGGCTTACGCCGCTTTCCCGCTACGGAAGCTGGAAGCAGGCTCACCCGGAGCTGCGTGTTGGTCTGAAGCGCGGTTTCAGCTACTACTTTCATCAGGCCGGGAAGCCCTTCACCGACGACCAAACGCACCGCAACAGCCTGCTTATAGCTGCAAGCAGCAGCGATGAAGCCTCCGACACGCAGTGGTACCGCCCGCATTTCGACGAATTTATCGTACAGCAGGCCGTTGCAGCGGGTGTACCATACTTCGACCGTACGGAAATCGTAAGGGCTGCTCAAAACGGTCCAAACGGCCAGTGGTACCTGAGCCTGAAAAACGGCAAGTCAACGCATGAGATCTCAGCCGGCTTCATCATTGATGCTACGGGATCCGAACAGCTTAGCAGCATGATGGGCGTGAAGCCTTCGGCCTATCGCTTTCAGATCAGCTCCGTGGCTTTTTACTCCCATTTCCGCGGGGTGCCCGAATGGAAAGCGCAGCTGGAACAAAGCGGTATCCCGACAAAAGCCTACCCATTTCACCCCGATCATGCAGCCCTGCATCACCTGCTCGATGAAGGCTGGTTGTGGATGCTTCGTTTCTCCGACGGACTCCTAAGCGCCGGTTTTATGCTCTCCTACGAAGATCAGAAGCAGCTCTGCCGAAGCAGTAATGAAAAACTTTGGCCGTACCTGCTGGGCCGCTACCCCTCTCTGAAAACCCTCTTCGGGGATGCCGTAATTGCTGACCCTCCCGCCGCCATGATCAAAAGCAAACCGCTGCAGCGGCTTACCGCAAGTGCCACCGGGCCCCGCAGTGCCGCACTGCCGCACTCAGCCGGATTTGTGGACCCCATGCACAGCACGGGTATCGCGATTACACTTGCTGCAGTAGAAAAGCTCGCGGCCATTTTCGCTGACACCAAACCCGGCCATCAGCCGGGGCACTACGTACTGGAAAGCTACAGCCTCAGCGTGATGCGCGAAATACAGCTCATCGACCTGCTTGTAGCAGGCTGCTACAAAACCCGGCGGCACCCCGATCTGTTCGAGGCCTGGCTAAGCTGCTACTTCTGCTGTTCCATTAGCTACGAGCAGGCCCGTCTGCGCGGTGAGCGGCCGGCTTCCTTCCTCAACGCCCTCCAGTCTCCGCTCACAGGCATGGTGCGGGCGGCCTGGGATGATTTACTTCGGCTCGAATCAGCCGGCTTCCCCGAAGATGAATCCCGCCGCTTCACCGAAACCATGCGCGAACGCATCAAACCCTGGAACATCGCCGGCCTGCTTACCCCCGGGCAGAAAATGTATGCGCACACGGCGGTGGAGATTACGTGATTTAGAATCGCAAATACACCATTAGATTGGCTCAATTTCCTTTCAACACTTTCCCAAACCGCTCAATTAGCCTATGTCTGGAGAACCGATAAGACTGACCTCGTTTATCCCGGTAAAATCCTTAGTGTTGAACGTCGCAATGTTCATTACCCCATGGGCAATCCCAATGGCAACAATCTCAAAATCATGTATTATTGCGCCTTTGGGACTGTATTTGCGAATTAACTCAGACAAAATCGTTGAAGAAGTTTTGTTCGGATATAGTACCTCCAAATTGTGTGTTATGTCCTCCAAAATATCTGAGGCTATATCAGTATTCAATCCATAACCTGAATTTTTGGTAGCTACAACCATAAACTCAGTAAGATTCTTTGAAGTAGTATATAGTTCATATTTTCCAGCTTCAAGGATATCCCTCGCATCTTGAAAAAATACTGATTTTTGATCAATTGCATAAATCAGTACATTCGTATCAATAAGAACCTTAATCATATGCAAGGCTGCGAATATTTTTTCCGTCGAGTTTACCTTTTAAATCAAAAGAGGGTATCGTTTTTTTAACTGTAGATTTAGTCTTTATTTTCTCTATATACAGATACACTTTTTTAGCATCAGCCTCGGATAAAGTGTCAAGCTGATTTTTTATTTTTTCTTTAGTTTCCATACCAGCAAGATGGGTTTAAGTATTATCATTTTGACGAAGTAACCTGAGTATCATAAATCTCAAAGTATAAGTAGAAGGGTTGCGAAAAACTATATGACGATTTTCAAAAATAACTCTCTGAGCCTAAGAAGCAAAGTATAATCATCTTATGGGACTTCAGATTCTCGTTCAGTACCAAGTAAAGGTTCCGGGTTCCGACACCCCGCTTTTAAAACCGCTAAGTGGCACCATTCCTAAATTAGTAAACTTGAAGTTGAATTTTGTCCGCCTCACTCCACCCCAAAAATCAAAACCTCATCATCATAGCGCGCGGCTATCACGCGCAGACTTCCGTCTGAGGTGCGTACCACGCGCAGCTGCCGCAGCTGACCAAACACATCGAAGCCCGTAGCATCGGCGGGGTAAGCCAGCAGCTGATCGCGCTCCGCATCAAAGCGCAGCACCGTGCCCCGCAGCGCGTCGTAGGGACCCTGCTGCGGACGCACCTCGAACAGGTTTCCCCCCAGCAAAATCTCTGAGCGCCCGTCGCCCGTAAGGTCCGCCGCTGCCAGCCCGAACACCGGCCCGAACTGCGCCCGAAGCGGAAGCCGCTCCGCCCGGAAACCCGCCTCCCCTTCGTTTCGGAAAAGCACACTCCCCAGCTCCGCTGCCTCCAGCAAAATGGCCGCATCCAGCTGATCACGGGTAAAAATGTCGGTCACCTGCTGTCCGCCGAAGCTCGCATAATCCGGATACTTCGCCGCCAGTCCCGGCACCTCATCCAGCAGATCGTGCCGCAAAATAAGCGGAAATACCCCATCCGGCTGATTGATAGCCAGAATCTGATTCACAATTCCATCCTGCTCAAAATCGCCCACCCACATCCGCTGCGGGCGCTCCGGCGTGCCGCGCAGCAGGCTGTTGAGGCCGTGATTCCCGCCCACAATATCCAGGCGGCCGTTGCCGGTTACATCCGCCAGCAGCACGCTGTACCAGATGCCAGTGTACGCCTGCAGCCCCAGCTCGCCGCTGATGTCCGTCCAGGCCGCCCCGCGCCGCGCAAACACCCGCGGATGCATGTACTCGCCCACCACTACCAGCTCCGGCCTGCCGTCGCCGGTCACATCTCCGAGGGCCGCATCCGTCACCATGCCGATGGCCGTAAGCCCCGGCATCACATCCGCCGTCACGTCGCGGAACTGCCCGGTGCCGTCGCCCTCAAGCAGGTACGAATCGGCTGGTACGCCTATCGCAAAAGGCCGAAGCCGCGTGCCCACAAACAAATCGGCATGGCCATTGCCCGTAAAATCGGCAGACACGGCCACCGAGCCAGACACCGGCCGCGCGGGCAGCGGCAGCGGCTGACCGCTGTGCACCAGCGCGCCATTACCACGGTTCAGGTAAAGCCGGTCGAGCAGCGCCGCCGAGGCCGAGCCATGGCTGTTCCCGCCGCTTACCACGTACAAATCCATCAGCCCGTTGCCGGTTGCATCAAAAAACAAACAGGCGATATCTTCGGAGCTTGCATGCGCCGAAAAATCCGTGCCCGAGGCCTCAAAACGCCCGTCGCCCCCCTGCAAAAAAAGCTGCCCGGCCTGATTTCGTGCCCCGCCCGCATACACATCATCCAGCCCGTTGCCGGTCACATCGCCCGTACACATCGCCGGCCCCTCCGTCGAGCGCATCTGATACAGCATCCGGTCCCGCTGAAAATCCGAGTAAGGATGCCGCAGATGCCTGAACGAAAGCCCGGTATTTTCCAGCTTTTCGAATTTTTTGGGGGGAACTTCGTGCGCATCACGGTCAACTATGGCAGGCCCCGGCAGCGGTTCCCCACGGCTTTCTCCTTGCTTTTGGGAGAGCGAAATCCGGGCCGGTACGTCGATATCCTGCATGCGGCTTGTCCGCCCGTCCGGCCAGCGCACCACCAGCGAGTCGATGCGGTTCAGCTCACCCAGCCCCACAAAAAAGCCAGGCTCCACGCTCGACTGAAACCCGCGCTGCAGGAAATGCTCCCGAAACCACTGCTGCCCCCCGCCCCACAGCTGAAGCTGCGCCCCGATGGCTTGCGTGTTGTGCCCCTCCCCTTCGAGATCAATCCGAAGCCAGCTTCGCTCCGGGTGCAGCTCATTCACGCGGTTGCGGTAAATCCGAGACGGCTGATTCACATTGCTGATCACAAGATCAAGGGCGCCGTTACCGTTCAGGTCGGCCCATGCCGCACCACTGGAAAAAGTCGGCTCCCCCAGCCCCCATGCCACGGTGATGTCCTCAAAATTCAGGCGGCCGTTATTGGCAAACATCACATTGCGCACCTTCTGCGAGGGGATCATATCAATCAGCTGCTGAAAATCCACGCCCTCTTGCCGTATCACCGCCCGCATCGTTTCCTGATCTGAAATTTCACCCAGATAATCCACATTGGTGATGTCCTGCACCAGGCCGTTGGTTACCAGAATATCGTTGAAGCCATTGTGGTCGAAATCGGCCAGCAGCACCGCCCAGCTCCAGTCGGTCGCCTCCGTACCGGTAAGCCTGCTCACTTCCTTGTAATGCGTGCCGTTCTGATTCAGATGCAGCACATTCCGCGTAAACTGATGCCCGTAGCCCCATTCCACTTTTTCCCGGTAGCGGTCCCAGTCTTCGAAGAGCGTAACCGTTTTGATACGCTCATCCTTGAACGGCAGCATATCCGACACATAAATATCGGGCCAGCCGTTGTTGTTCAGGTCGGCGATATCGGAGCCCATGGAGGCTGCGCTCATGCTCCGGATCACGCGCTCATCGCCGCCAACTTCGGTAAAGGTGCCGTCGCCGTTGTTCATGTAAATGTAGTCGCGCTCGAAGAAATCGTTGGCCACAAAAATATCCGGCAGGCCGTTCCGGTTCAGGTCCGACACCGCAGCGCTCAGCGCAAAGCCGATGATGCTGCTCAGGATGCCGGCTTCCTCCGTTACATCCCTAAAAAAGCCGCCTTCATTACGAAACAGGCGGTCGCCGCCAGGAAAGTCCCGCTCGTAGCGCTGCAAGTTGCTCAGATCGAAAGAAGAAATGGCCTGATCTTCGTTATTTATCAGAAACATATCGGGCAGGCCGTCGCCGTCATAATCGAAGAAATAGGCCTGAATCCCAAAGCCGGGGTCGTCCAGACCGAATTCCGCCGCGCGCTCGGTAAAAGTTCCGTCGCCATTGTTGATGAACAGCTCATTTGTTGCATCATCGAGCTTGCCCGAGTTGGTCACATAAATATCGAGCAGCCCGTTCCCGTTGATATCAACCAGCGCCGCCGCTGTTGACCACCGCCGGGTTCCGGCAACGCCCGCTTCGTCGGTCACATCCACAAAGCGGTAATCCCCCTGATTAAAATACAGCCGGTTGGGCCCCATATTGCTGATGAAATAGATATCCGGCAAACCGTTTCCGCTGAGATCGCCCACGGCCACCCCTCCGCCGTCATAAAAATTGCGGTAGGTGTAAATATTGAAGTTTGACAAATATTCGAGTCGATTTTCAAAATCAATACCGGTCACTTCCGGCGACAGCCATTCAAAAAGCGGATCAGGGGCAACATCCGGCTCAGCCTGCCGGGAGCAGGCCATAAAAATACACAAGGCTGCTACCTTGAGGAGAAAAGAAACTGAAATAAGGTGTGACTTGGATAGCATAGAAAAGGGAGTAAGGTGTGAGGGTCAACAAACTAAATGGCGACTTTTTTGTGGCGGCTGAACACCCGTTTTGTGCGGTTACAAGATTTCCATAAATATTCCTGGCACCGTCATACCGTATCATTTTAAAAGTTTTCTGTTTTCAGCATCAAACAAAACTTTCATTTGATGTATAGCTATCTGATTGAGTTTTAACAGACGCTCTTCCTGGGGGATTTGTTCCTGAATGAATACAGCATTCAGGTTTTCCATATTAGCAAGGCAAATCAACTCGTTCATGCTTGCATAATCACGCAAGTTTCCTTTTTTGTCCGGATTTTCTTCCCGCCATTGTCTTGCTGTTTTTCCAAATAGTGCCATATTCAGCACATCCGCTTCAGAGGCATACACGAGGGAAACCTGAGCGGGGCTTAGTACCTTTGGAATGAGATTGTGCTTTATGGCATCTGTGTGGATATGGTAGTTAAGTTTTGCAAGTTCGCGTTTTGCACTCCAGCCCAGCAGCTTTTGTTCTTCTTCTTTCAGACGCTGGAATTCGTTAATCAGATAAATTTGAAATTCGGGGCTGAGCCACATGGCAAAGTGAAAAGCAATGTCTTTATGGGCGTATGTGCCTCCATATCTTCCGGCCTTCACAATTAGCCCGGTGGCACTTGTTCTTTCAGCCCACTGACCAACTGACATAATAAACCGGTTCACACCGGCTTCCTGTTCAATTACCCCGAATTCGGTGTAATTAAAATCGGGGTTATTCAATTGTTCCCAAATGCCCAGATACTCCAGTGTATTTTTGTTGGTAATCCATTTTCCGATCAGACCGCTTCCTTCTTTGAAACCTGCCGTCATGTCGGTGAGTGACATATAGTCAAGCTCATTTTTTTTCATCACAGCAATCGCTGTCCCTTTTACATGGATGCTTTTTTTCTGTGCCATAACCACTTACCCCCCAGCCGTTGTCTCCGGCTTTACGGTGAGATCGCGAAAAACGACCCGAACCAACATATCATCACGGCGCCATACGGAAATCGCGCGGTTACCCCTCACGCTTACCCAGCCGGACCGATTCGCTTCAGGGATATGGACCCAGTGGAAATCCTGCCCATAAACCTCCGAAAAGTATGCGGCAATATCTACCGCGAGTGAATCCGAAAACCGGTCCTGATTCCACGGTGCCCAGTCGCGGTAGTGCACATCCATCGGAATCCTGTAGATAAGCCCGTCTTCAAAATCCGGAAAAAACTCGATGTAAGCTTCGAAGGGGAGCCAGTCACTGTTTACATACTCCACCTTTGTAAGACCGCTGATGAGTCCCCGGCGGTTCATTTCCCAGCTTGAAGTCTGAAAATCCTGCCGGCTCATTCCGAAATAATATCCAAGAAACAGGCTGTCGTGCCGCTCACCTGACTGAAGCCCTTCCTCCACAAGCGATTCGAAAGTGACAGGCTTTGGTTCTGTGCACGCAGTAAAAGCGATCAGAAAAAAAAGCACACAACTAAAAAGAAAGCTGGTAACAGGTAGTTTTTGCATCAGATTAAGATCGAAATAAAGGTTTATAAATGCTAAGGGTAGGTAGTATCAGTGCGCCGGAAAAGCAGTGGTTTTTCGCCCCATCTTGTGATGAGCAAACCCGGGGCTGAGGTATCATCAAGGGCCGGAAACAGCCTTATCCCGCGGACTTCGCCCCCGGCTTCTACGCCGGCTTTGTGCGCGGGCAGGCTTTGGAGGCAGCCGCAGTCAGGTTCATAAAATAGAATGACCGGGCTAAGGGCATCATATTTCCCGGTTTGTGGCTTCACATCGAACAGGTTTCCGCCGAGCAGCAGTTCAGTACGGCCGCTGCCGGTAAAGTCGCCAGAGGCAATGCCGTAAACGGGACCAAGCTGTGCGGCTGCAGGAAGCGGAACGGCCTCAAAGCCGCTGCCGGTGTTCCGGAACCAGACCGAAGCAAGCATTTCCGCCTTATGGCGCAGCTGCCGGTCGTCGGGGACATCACGGAGTAGGGCCTCGAGATTTGCAGCCGCAAAGGCGGCGTGTGTCGGGTAGCGCTCCCGAAAACCCGGCGCCGCCTGCATGAATTCCGGGCGGAGCACGAGCGGGTAATAGGTGCCGCCGGCATCCGGCATAGCGATGAGGTGATCGAGCAGTCCGTTGTTGTCGAGGTCCGTAACCACCATCTGCACCGGCCGCTCAGCAGAGGCACGGAACACGCTGTTAAGCCCGTGATTTCCGCCGATAATGTCAGGGCGGCCGTCGCCATCCAAATCTGCAATATAGAGGGATGTCCACCAGCCGGAAGTTTCATAAAGCCCCAGCTCAGCAGTGATTTCCGTGAAGCTGCTGCCGGTATTCCGAAATACCCGTACCGGCATCCATTCGCCTGTCAGAATGAGTTCGTGCTGCCCGTTTCCGGTGAGGTCAGCCCATTCCGCAGCTGTCACCATGCCGGCGGTGCGCAGCTGCGGCAGCCATGCTTCAGTAACATCCCGAAAGCGGCCATCACCTATATTTTCAAGCAGATAGGATGATGCAGCCATGCCGTACGCAAAAAGCCGGTAGCGCGTACCCACGAACAAGTCGTTGCGGCCGTTTCCGGTAAAGTCATGAGCCTTTACAACCGAGCCTGATTCAAAGCGCGCTGACGACGGCAGCATTTGGTTAGTCAGCGTAAAATTTCCGGTGCCGTCGTTCATGTAGAGGCGGTCCCGCAGTGCCGATGAGGTTGCCGAAAAAGAGGCGCCGCCGCTCACCACGTAAAGATCGTCGGCACCATTGCCGGTAGCATCAAAAAAGAGGCAGTCAGTATCCTCCGAGAGGCCGTGTTGGCCGAACAACTCCTTCTGTTCACTACGGAAACGGCCGTCAGGCTGTTCTGCAAGCAAACGCCCGGGCTGATTACGTGCCCCGCCGAGATATACAACCAAGGGACCATCCGCCGTCAGTTGCCCCGTACATGCGGCAATGCCTTCAGTTGAGCGCATTTTAAACAGCAGCTGCTCCCGCTCAAAATCATTGTAAGAAAACGGCTGATGGGGCTGCTCAAAATCTTCACCTGCTTTCACAGTTTCCCAGGTAGCGGAACCGGCAAGCACTGCCTGACCGGGCATACGGGCTTCGGCGGGTGCGGGCGGGTCGAGGCTGCTGCTATCTGACTGCCGCAACACGATGCGTGCAGGGAGCGTGACATCCCGCAGCCGGCTCGTGCGGCCGTCGGGCCAGCGCAACACAAGGGAATCAGCCCGTACCGCATCACCCGTGCCCACAAACAAACCCGGCTCTACCGACGACTGAAATCCCCGCTGAAGGGTATGCTCGCGGTACCAGTAATCATCCCCCGCATAAACATGCAACTGTGCCCCGAGGGCCTGCGTGTTGGGCGTATCACCCCTTAAATCAATCCGCAAAAACGTACGCTCCGGGTGCAGCTCGCGTACCCTGTTTCGGTAAATCATAGGAGGCCCGTTCACATTACTGACAACCAGATCCAGGGCCCCGTCACCGTTCAGATCGGCCCAGGCTGCGCCGGTCGAAAAGGCCGGGTGATTCAGCCCCCATTCACGACTTACTTCCTCAAAATTCAGATTGCCGGAATTGGAAAACATCATGTTGCTGACCGGCACCGAGCTCATATCGCCGAGCAGATTCAGGATTACATTCTCCTGACCGCTTCTGATCATTTCGCGGATGCGGGCGGGGTTTGCAACAAGTTCGATGTAATCCTGATCGAGCAGGTCGTTGTAAATGCCGTTGGCCACAAAAAGGTCGTTGAAGCCGTTCAGGCTGAAGTCTGCCATGAGCGTTGCCCAGCTCCATTCGGTGGCCTCGGTACCGGTGAAACGTCCGATCTCGGCAAAACGATCGCCGCCAAGATTGAGCTGCAGCGTATTTCGGGTGTATTTATGATGGAAACCGCGCTCCAAATTGCGCAGGTATTCTTCCCGGGTTTCGATCGTCATCTTTGAGCGGAGGCGCTCCTGCCCGACCGGCCGCATATCCGTAACATAAATTTCGGGCCATCCGTCGTTGTTGAGGTCGGCAATGTCGGTACCCATTGAACTGAAGCTGATGGAAGGCAGCAGCTGTTCCAGGCTCTCGGTGAAGGTACCGTCGCCGTTGTTGAGGTAGAGGTAGTCCCGCTCGAAGAAATCGTTAGCCACGTACAGATCCGGCAGCCCGTTCCGGTTGATGTCAGCCGCGACCGCACTCAGCCCAAAGCCGATGGCACTGCTATAAATCCCGGCTTCATTCGTAACCTCCCGGAAAAAACCGCCCTCGTTGCGGTAAAGCTTAGAAGCCCCAAGCGGATCGGGAACCGAACGTGCTTGTGCCGTTACGCCCGCAAAGCTTTCAAGATTATGGAAGGAATTGCTTACGAGATACAGATCGGGAAGGCCGTCGCCGTCGTAGTCAAAAAAAACAGCATGTGTTGAGAGTCCGGTATCGGCTATGCCCCACTCCGCGGCCTGCTCGGTAAAGGTGAGGTCGCCGTTATTGATGTAGAGCCGGTTCGGCCGCTTCTCCCCGCCTTCCGGTCCTGAGCGGGCTACAAAGATATCGAGGAGGCCGTTGCCATTTACATCGGCAAAACTTACGCCGGTACTCCAGTAGCCTTCGGAAAGCAGCCCGGCCTGTTCGGTTACATCCTCAAACACAAAATCTCCGTGATTGAGGTAAAGACGGTTGGAAACCATGTTTCCGGTGAAGAATAAATCAGGCAGCCCGTTGCCGGAAAGATCGCCCGCAGCTACCCCTCCTCCGTTATAAAAATTACGGAAGATGTACATGTTGAAATCTTCGGTAGGAAACAGCTGATTGTCAAAGCGAATGCCAACAGATTCGTTATCCATCTTCTCAAATAAAAAATCCGTCTCCGGAGCGCTTTGGCAGGCGTACCCGAGAAGCAGCAGGAGGCTCAGCAATAAACCGAAAAAACCTGGTCGTGTTTCCTTCATAACCTAAACAAAAAAGGCCTTTGCGTAATCAGCATCAAAAGTGATTTCGCAGGATGAATAGTAGATTCAACTTTTAGCCATTATAACAAACCCTTCACAAAAAAGAGAAAGGAAACGCAGTAAAAAACCGCGCTTCCTTTCTGTGATTTTGAATTAACGGCAGCATCAAAAAAATGCTTCCTCAGATATTCGGGGATTATTAGTATCCCGGGTTCTGAGTCAGGTTTGAGTTGGCCTGAATCTGATTGAACGGGATCGGGAACACGTTTCTGAAAGACTGAGAAACGCCTTTTTCCCACCATGAATCATTGAAACGGGTAGCACCTTCGTTACCTGCAAAACGAATCTGATCCTGACGTCTCCAGATTTCAGTGTAAAGCTCACGGCCACGCTCAGCGAGGAGGTTGTCGTCGTTGAGGGTGGAAAACGGAGCAACACCAGCACGCTCACGAATCATATTAACGTTCATGAGAGCCTCTGAAGTCTTACCCTGACGGTATTGAGCTTCTGCAAGTGAGAGAATAGCATCAGCAAAACGGAAGACCGGGAAATCGTTATCCAGGTCAGGCGTTGCACCGATTGCGTACTCAAACTTATTGAAGCGTGCACCCTGCTGACGGGAAAGTGCAGAAGTCATGCGAATGGCCTGAATCTCAGGTGTAAGCGTGAGATGGTGGCCCGGAGCGATCTCATTGTCGATCAATGGGTTACCGCCAATGTCAAACTGGGGACCTGAAAGAAACCCCTGCCGGCGAACATCATCATCTTCGAACGACTCATAAAATGCAGCCAGCGTAGTGTACCCGTTCCAGGGCTGTTCCTGGAAGTTAAAGGTTTGCTGGTGTGCATAGTGAAGCGTCATCTGATGCATATTAAACCCTGGCAGGAAAACAGAGTCGTAAGGAATCGCAAAAATGGTTTCAGTTGAACCAGAGTTGTTGGTGGCAAAATTATCAAAGAAATTCGCCATCAGCGCAAACTGACCACTATCAACAACCTGGCTAAACTGCGCCTCAGCATCGGCCCATCGGGCTGTGCCGGTATAGACCTGCGCATTCAGATACAGCTTGCCAAGCAGAAAGTGTGCCGCATACTTATTGAAGCGACCGTAGCTGCCACGAGCATTGTCTGAAATCAGATTAACCGTAGCAAGAAGCTCGGATTCTACGAAATCAAATACCTGCTGACGGCCAGCCTGAAAATTAGGATTGTTGGCAGGCTGTGCGGGCGTATTCGCGAAGTCATCGATAATGGGCACATTGCCGAAATTATCGAGCAGGAAGTAGTAGTAAAATGCCCGCATTGCACGGAGCTCAGCGATAAAAGCTTCCGCAATTGTGGGATCAGCTGTTCCGGCTTCTACGGCACTTTCAAACTGGAAAATCAAGCGGTTGGTATTGCTCACGCCTGAGAACAGAAAGTTCCAGGAACCGTTTGTTGGTCCGTGCTCACTGTCAACAGTGTGCTGATGAGCCTGTACCCAGATACCGCCGTCATCCCAGTCAGCCCCTTTTACAGGGATAGCCGCTTCATCGGATGAGACGATATTAAGAGAAAACAGACCACCATGATTTTGCCATGCTGCAAGCGTCGTGTACGCATCACCAAGAGCCGCAATAAACTCTTCTTCCGTTTGGAAGAAGGTTTCGTCTGTGAGCTCACTTGGGATATTTTCAGTAAGGTCTGTACAGGCAAATCCAAACCAGACTGCCAGCAGGCTTATCGAAAATGTTTTGAGAAATGATGATTTATTCATAGTGATATAACTTCTTTATGATGTTTAGAATCCAAGACTTACGCCGAATACAAATGACCTTTGTGTAAACCACTGATCGCGGCGTTCAATTCCCGGTGCCAGCGGATTAGGTGCACCGGCACGACCGGCGTTGTCGGTGTTACCTGTGTCAGCAAAACGTACGTCAGGGTCGATACCGGAGTAACCCGTGAGCGTCAGCAGATTGTTGGCAGATGCGTAAACGCGAAGGCTTCTGAATACAGACTCAGGTGATGTAGCTACAGTGTATCCGATAGTTACATTCTCCAAACGGAAGAAGGAAGCATCTTCAACCTGGAAACTTGAGAACTGAGGCGACTCAATAAGCTCAGGGATATCAAGTGTGCTTCTCATTACATTACGTGACGTAATAAAGAAGGGGTTCCGGTGGAAAATATCGAAGCTGTTGACCATATCGTGGCCAAAAGCACCGCGCCAGAACATACTGAAATCCCAATTTTGGTAACGGACGTTGTTGGTCCAGCTGAGTTCAAAATCAGGCAGACCGTTTCCGATTACCTGACGGGAAGCATCACCAAGGGCGCGCATGCCGTCTGTATTCAGCTCTTCACCGTCTGGAGTTACGAACAGCCATTCGCCATTATCACCGATACGGGAGAATTTCCAGCCCCAGATATCACCAATTTTACGGCCTTCATCTACCCGAATCATCGGAGTATCATTCAGACCAGGCGCACCTACGTTAGCGATGGTCTGACGACCAGCGGCATAACGCTCAAGTGTAGAGGTGTTTGTCGCAAAGGTGATACCTGTTGTCCAGGTAAGATCTCTGCTACGGATTGCATCGTAACTAATGGCCGCTTCGAAACCGTTGTTGGAAACTTCAGCTGCGTTAATCCAGGTTGTTGGGGCCTGATTTGGCGGCACAGGTACGTTAATCTCCAGCAGGAGGTCATCGGTGCTGCTCAGGTAGAAGTCAAGAGAACCGCGCAGGCGGGATTCCATCATTGCGAAGTCAACTCCAACGTTGAGCTCGCGCTTTACTTCCCACTTAAGATCCGGGTTAGCGTTCGTAACCGGGCCGATAGACGGAACAAAATTACCATCAACCAGGAAAGCTGAACCGGAGCTGAAGCGCTGCTGAGAAAGACCGTTAAACGGCGCATCGGTACCGGTTTCACCGTAGCTTACGCGTGCCTTGAGCTGATCTATTCCCTGAATAGAAATCAGGTTTGTTATTTCAAGACCCCCGCTTACAGCAAAGAAGGTACCCCATTTGTTGTCAACACCAAATCGGGAAGAACCCTCACGGCGTACTGCAGCAGAAAGGAAGTAGGTATCATTAATTACAAAATTGGTACGACCGAAGAAACCAATCAAACGGTTTTCATTGCGGAATGTACGAACTGTACCTTCACCACGACCAAATTCACGGGCTTCAAAAATGTTGTTCCAGCCGAAGCTGTCATTGATGAAATCACCGCCTTCAGCAAAGAACAGGTCATCCTGAAAATCCTGCCATGAATAACCACCGGTGGCTTCAAAACGAACGTTACCGAATGAACGGTCGAAGTTCAGAACACCCTCAAAAAGGTCATTTCTTGAATCAAACGACTCGCGGATTGCAAGACCATTACGACCAGCACCGCGGAAAAGGGCTGTTTTTTCATAGTACTCGCCATACAAACGGCTGAATGACTGACGGGCATAGAAAACAGAACCTGAAAGGCCCGGAATGTAATCATCAAACATGTACTCAGCACGGAAGCCAACATTCATTCTGGAAGATTCGGCTTCGAGAGTTGACTGCTCGTTGATAGCTACCGGATTAAAGTAGTCAAAGAAAGTCTGCTGGAAATAGGAACCGTTTGAATTCCGCACAGGTGCTGTTGGATTGAAGAGCGCTGCATAGCGGAAAACTTCGCCAAGACCGATCTTCTCATCACGATCTGTAATAGCAACAGTAGTATTCAGACGCAGACGGTCATTCAAAGCACGATGCGTCAGATTGAGGCGGGTGTTCAGTTGCTGCCTGCCTGAGCCAATCTGAATAGACTGAATATCGCGATAGGTTCCGGAAACTGAATAGGTAGTTGTGCGGTTACCGCCGGAAATATTCAGGCTGTGTGAGTGGGTAATACCGGTTTGCGTTACTTCATCAAACCAATTGGTTTCCTGACCAAGGTCGTTTGGAAGCGCATCGGGGTCAGCAGAACGGAAATTTCGGTACTGCTCAGCAGAGAGTACATCAAGCTTATTGGCAACCGTTGAAATGGATACCTGCCCATTGTACTGAACACTGATAGGCTGATCACCAACACCGGCGCGTGTAGTTACAATGATTACACCATTGGCGCCACGGGTACCGTAAATAGCCGCAGCAGACGCATCCTTGAGTACAGTCATCGATTCGATATCATTCGGGTCAACCGTATTCAAATCCGCACCGGCAATGCCGTCAATTACAATAAGCGGGGACTGATTGGCACCCAGGGTGGAAAGACCACGCAGACGAATATTGAAATCAGCATTAGGATCACCACCGGGCCGGGATACAGAAAGACCGGCAACCTTACCCTGAAGAAGCTGCTGTGCATCGTTAATGTTACCACTTTGAAAGTCGGCGGCAGTAATAGTTGCTACAGAACTTGTAATCTCAGATTCGCGCTGTGTACCATAACCCACAACCACGACATTATCAAGCTCACGAACATCGGCATTCATAGCAACATCAACCCGGGTTCTGCCATCAATATTTACGGATAGTGTCTGATATCCTACTGATGAAAAAATCAGCGTGTTGAGATCTGCGGGTACGTTCAGTGTGTACTCGCCATCGATATTAGTTGATGTTCCGATTGTTGTGCCTGTTGCTTCGAGAGACCCCTGCACAATTACAGTAACACCAATAAGCGCTTCACCGCTTGAGGCATCGGTTACAACACCTGACACCTGCACTCTTTGTTGTGCTTCTGCAGCTGGTACCTGGAAGGCAAACAACAGAAACATCACAGCAAGAAACGCAGTCGTAATGCCGGTAAAACTCAGCCATTTTCGATTGCTCTTACGAGCTGACGAAAATGAACACTGAAAGCCGGCAACTTGTAGCTTTTCTTTGTTCATAGGTATATGATCCATACAATTAGTTCACATTTATCATGATAACGTTACTTCCCTCAAACAGTCATTTTTCAAAAAATGGAGTTCATAACGCATTGTTAAGCCGTTGTGACCTTTACAAAGGCTCAGAGCAAATATATAAAAGCGCTTCCTATTAGTAAAAATTTTTTTTAATAAATAAGTCGCACAATAATGCCTTTGAGGAAGCTGAAAACCAGGGAAACACCCCACATATAGCAATAATTAAATTAAACAATATCAAATATTTAATTCGATAACACAAGCTTATTATTGCATTATGCATATTCTAATACGAAAGATAAATGTAAGCGCTTTTATAAACACTCGTGATCTTTCATAATCTCACTGCGGTATTAAAATACTGATTACTGTTTTACGAATGAGAATTACAAGTGAAGCCGCTGGTACTCACACCCAAAAGTTAAACTGAAATACTACTTCCGAACCCCGGTTTATGGACACCTGTGTTTGATAATATTCCGCCCCGTTAACCTGAAATTCAGACATAACTGTGCCACAGTTTTATTAACTGGAGTTATATTTGCTTTACCACAAAATTTTTTCAGTCAGTAATCCAAACTACTTATTCAAGTGCATCAGACCTTTTCTTCTTTTTTTCATTAATCAAATCCTCCACAATAAGCGCAATAGGACCGATGATGAATAATGCATAAAATGGTGCATAAACGGCTTCATTTAGCCGAAATACCATTTCCAGTGCTGCAATCAGAAAAGCAACGAGCATTCTTCCGTTTCTTGTTGAAAGAGTTGTCCTCGGATCTGTCATCATAAACAACACAAACAACTGATACATGGGGCCCGTCATCGGTGCTATTTCAGCAACCCAGCTGTGCCCGGTATAGAGACTCCGGATATATCCGAATACCAAAAAAGACGCCATATACACAAATGTGATGTGAAAGCGCTTGATCTTCCAAAGCGTAGCCAGGCCCACTACCCAGATTACAACCATTGCCCACATGTTGCTTCCCCACTGAATGCTGAGAACCGCCGCACTGTCTGAGGCAATGAGCAGTAAAATCACAATTCCGAAGTTAGTCGGGTTCCAGATGTGCCGGCCTTTGTACCGGAATACGTATTTCGAAGCAATCGAGATCGCAGCACAAAGGGCAAACGGCCAGAACAAGGGCGACCTTACCAGAATCCCGGCACTTATTCCCGAAACATAGGCGCTCGTCATATCTCTTGTTTTGCCAAACATTGCGTAGTGCAGTACGGCCTCCGTAAGAAAACTAAAGCCTATCGCCATGAGCAGTTTTTGCCAGGAGTCCAGAATTCCGAACGACAAATGCGCGGCCAGCAGGATTCCGGTTATAAGCAGCGGGCCGACATAAACTTTGGGAAGGGTGAAGCCCTGTTGCGGTAAGGGTAGTGCGGTGTTGCTCATGGATTAAAGTACGTCAGGTTCAGTGATGTAATGAGTCATGTTTAATTCAGGATTATCAAGTATTTGAACTGCGCCAGAAGGCCAGATAATTTCGGCTCTTTCAATTTTTTTTGCTGTACCGATTCCAAAATGCAGCGGACGCTGACTCTGTGAACTGAAAGCATCTCCGGCATTGACAGTTTTCAGGTGCCGGCCGCCCTCCCACTCAATGGTAATTTGCGCGCCGATTGCACTGCGGTTACTTGCCGAGCCTGTAAGACTGAACGCAACCCAGTTGTTTTCAGAGTTTGCGTGATTCTTAAAAATGCGTACCGGCCCGTTCTGACTCGCCACTATGAGATCCAGCGAGCCCGTTCCGAACAGGTCAGCATAAGCAACGGAGCGGCTGTCGAGCTGAAGCTGCCCTCCCACCGCTGCGGCTACTTCCCGGAAGCGGCCTGCCCCGTCGTTCATCCAGATTTTGTTGAACTGATAGCCCGAAAAAGTGCGGCCTTCCATCGCCGGCCAGTTATTCGCATCCATAATGATGGCGCGGTTGCCCCCGACCACTTTGGCGTAGTCGTACCAGTAATCGGTGTCAGGCGTATCGGAAACGTAGCCGTTTGCCACGTACAAATCCACAAATCCGTTGTTGTTGAGATCCACGAAGCGTCCGCCGTAGCCCCACTCGCCGATTTCAACGCCCATGTTACTTGCAAGGTTGCGGAAGCGCAGCCGCTCCCCGCTTGAGCGCCGCGAAGGCACCCACAAATTGTTGCCCTGCATCAGCACTCCGGCTTCTGAAATATTGGTGATGTAAATTGCCAGCTGACCCTGATTCAGCACGTCTCCAAAGCCGACACTCATGCCGCTTTTGGGGATGAAGCCCAGCCCTGCCGTTTCGCCTGCATTCACAAATCCGGTGCCGTCGTTGTTCAGAAACAGCTCATCAACGCCGTAGTCGTTGGCCAGCATCAGGTCCGGGAAACCGGACCGGTTCAGATCCGCTGAGGCAGCGGCCAGTGTCCAGCGCCGGGAAATAAGCAGACCGGCCTGCTCGGTCACATCAATAAAGGTACCGTCCCCCTGATTTTCAAACAGATAGTTCCGGCCGCCGTTGGTCGCATATTCGTAACTGTCCGGCATAATGCGGGTATGTTCCAGATTCCAGAAATTGACGTCTTCATGGAAATAACCGCCTACAAATAAGTCAAGAAATCCGTTGCCGTTGTAGTCGAGCCAAACGGCCGTGTTTGCATTCATCCAGCCGGACTGTGCCAGACCCGACTCCGCGGTCACATCCGTAAAACCCAGGCCGTTCTCATTCCGGAAAAGCTGCAGCCGGCCCCATTTGTAAATCAGCAGGTCTTCGTAGCCCGAGTTGTTGAAATCTCCCCAAACCGATCCCATCGAAACGCCGTTTTCCTCATTATTTACAAAGGCAACGCCCATTTCTTCGGCCACATCGGTGAAGGAGCCGTCGCCGTTGTTGCGGTACAGCGCGTTGGGTGAACCAAACAGGCTGTTGGTCAGGTAAAAATCCGGAAGTCCGTTGTTGTTGAAGTCAGCCACTGCTACCGATGCCCCGACCGAAGAAATCTGCGGCAGGATGTGCTCAAGCCTTGCATCAAGCCCCGGACGCTGATGCACAAAATTCACCCCGATCTGTTCAGTCACGTCCTCAAGGAAAAACCCGTAGCGCGCTATCGCATCTTCTTTGTTTTCAAATAATTCCGGACCGCGGTCGAGTTGCCGCATCCCCATGGGGACCATGAGCAGGCCAACGAATAGAACGGTAATTCCGATTTGGGCAATTTTTTGTCGGTTCATCTTACACCATCAGTTGTTTTCACGTCGGGAATCGGGGTTGAGCAGCAGGGCTGCCCGGAAAGCTTCCGGGGTGATGTAGCGGGTGTGGAAGTTCACCCAGTCTTCGGGGAAGCGCTGAAAAACGGGGTCGTCCTGCAGGCGGCCGCCGCGGTTGTACTCGTAATCGGCCTGCCCGTGATACGGCAGGGGCAGCACCGTCATACCGGCCTCGGTGTTGAAGTCGCCGTCCTTCACCCAGCCCGTATTCACCAGAATGAAGCTGCGCTGCATGCCGGCCTCCGGAGCGCCGGGCGATGCAAATTCAATCACCATTTCATCGCCTGCGTTCATGATTACGTAGCGGTCGTCGGTTTCAGCCAGCAGCTCGCTTACGTCGCCGAAGCGGGTGTAGAAGCCTTCGAGGTCGCGCCAGCGCTGATTCGTACTCGTAATTTCAGCATAGTCGGGCATGTTCGGCAGCAGGCTGTCGGCGTGATTCCAGCGGGAGAAGCCGCGGTAACGCAGTTCCATGCGCTCAGCCGTAAGTTCGCGTTTTGCCATTTGCGCATCCGGCAAACGCGCCGCTTTGCGGATTGCATCCCAGTAAATTTCAGAGGTGGTGTGCATGCGCAGCCTGCGGTCGCTTTCATCGGGGAAAGCGCCCGTGAGGTCAAGCAGGATGCTTTTCTGCTTGCCCGCCGGTATGCCGTAGTTTTCGTGCAGCGTCTGCCAGCCGCCGCGGCCGTCAGCAACCTCAATCCGGAGGCCGGTCGGGGGCGCGATGCTGCTTTGGCTGAGCATCAGGTTGATGGAGCTGTCAGTAGGCCGCAGCCATCCCTGCAGCACCAGCCACTCCCCTTCGCCCCGGTCAACGGAATCGCCCAACTCGATTTCGATGTAGTGCGGCTGTACGAGTCCCTGAAATTTGGTTTTGCGGAAGGGCGCGATGTGCTGCCCGTCCTGCTGTGAAACCGTCGCGCTAAGGTCGCGGCCGTGCATATCGCGGACTGCCGCAACCGGCACCGGGCCGGTGAGCAGGCGTTCGGTCAGATCGGGGGCGGGGAAGACAAAGCGCTCATCAATAAAGAGCTCCGAGCCGGCCGGGTGATCAACCGCAATCAGGCTGATGTAATCAAAATAGTGCGTTTCCCAGAGCTCAGCGGTGATGCGGATGTCGTAAACCCCGTCCACTTCCTGAAGCAGACCCGCCGGAATACGGACCCGGTCTTCAGTCTGAATCACGCCTGCGGTTTCCATGGCGTTGATGCGCAGCCCGAGGGGCGAGCGCCAGATGAGGTCGGTGATGAAATGAATCTCCTCCCCGTCGTTGGTGAACAGCCACGGGCAGGACCCCTTGAGCACCTGCTCGTTGAAAATGGTGGAGCCGAGCCCAAGTTCGGCGAACTCCGCCTGCACCGAGCCGTTCGGCCAGATGATCCGCAGCATTTCCGCTTCCTCGTAAGTCCCCAGACCAAAATGCACAATGGGCGAGCTGATGAGCTGCTTCTGATACAGCAGCCCGGAGCGGATTTCCATCTCGCCGCCAATCCCGAAAGTGTTGATGCGCGCATCCCCCTCAAGCCCCGAGGCGCGGGCCCGCAGCGAGTAGGCGTTATAATTTTTTGTACCCCTGTTCATCCACTCAACCGCTTCACCCGAAGCCGTTGCCCCGATCAGATCAAGCCGCTCGTTGCCGTCCACATCGTAAACAGAGGTCACCCAGCCAAAATCCGGCAGGTCGAGCGCCGTGAAGGCAAAATCGGAGTCGCTCAGCAGCACCCGCGTGTTTTCGGGCGTCGAAAGCACCACATCAAGACTTCCGTTGTTGTCGATGTCCGCCACAAAAAGCGTGGTTCGCGCGGGGGTGTAGGGGGATGTGTTTCCGGGCGCATCAAACAGCCGGATTCGGTTCCAGCGGTCGTAGCGGGGCTCGTACCGAAGCGCTTCGACGGCACCGTTCTGCGTTGCAAACACAATTTCGAAGTAGCTGTTGGCATTGAGGTCACCCACGGCGATGGCCGCCGCATCCTCAACCAGCGGGAAGCCCTCGGGCATCACAAACTCGTTGCCCGTGAGGTTGCGGTACATCACCAGGCGCCCGTCATCCTGAAGAAAAACGCCGTCGGCAGCGCCGTCTCCGTTGAAATCGGCCCAGCGCACATCCCGCACGTTCTGCGCCTGCGGAAAAAGATTCTGCCGGCCGAAAGTGCCGTCTGACTGATTGATGAGCGCGAAAGCCGCACCGTTTTGAGGCGCGAGGATGAGATCCAGGTCGCCGTCAAGGTCCACATCAGCGGGCCAGACGCCGTGATAGCTGCCGTTGCGCACCGCAGCCGGAAGCCCGAGCGTGACTGTTACATCGGTGAAACTTCGGTCCTCTTCCTGCCGGTACAGCCGGAAGCCGCCCTCAGCGGCCAGCGCAATATCGTTTCGGAAATTGTAGTTAAAATCAATTTCAGCCATTACAGCAGGATGCAGCAGTCCGTCGGTGCTGCCGGGAAACGGCAGGCGGGTTTCGGCATCAAGCACGAGCTCGCCGCCGGTAATGTGCACGGTGAAGGGCGGAAATTCTTCGAGCAGGGTCGCGGCCTTCAGCAGGCTTGCCTGCGAGAAGCTTTCGGGCGTCTGCGGATGAAAACGAACGCCAAGGTCCGGCGCGGCAACCTGAAAAACGGGGCGCGGCAGCCAGATAAACTCCGTGATAAGGAAACCGACTTCGGTAGGCGGAAACTGAATCCGAAGCACATCATCCTGAAATACAGGCGTCGGTTCAATCATGCTGCGCAGGAAGACCAGTTCGAAGGTGATTTCCGAAAAATCGCCTTCCGCTGCAAAACCTGAGAGCATTTCCAGCTGTGCGCGGGCGTCATCATCCCAGCCCTGCTGCAGTTCGCCGAGCCGGCTGAGCGCTTCTGAAAGCTCTGCCTGCAGTCGGTTGCGGTTGGCGATCCGGGCCGACTCGTACCAAACGGCCTGATTGCCGGGCTCCAGCTGCTTAAGCTGCGCCAGCACCCGCATGATTTCTTCGGCATTGGCGGTGTCGTCCTGCCGTTCGAGCTCGGTGAACAGCGAGAACCAGATGCGCGGGTTTTCGGGGGAAGCCTCAGCCGCCTCACGGAAGTAGGTGATGGCCTGTGCCACATCCCCGCGCCTGCTGTAGTACATGCCCGAAAGCCACAAAATATCCGGGTGCCCCGGCGCCGCTTGGCGCGCCTGCTCCATACGCTGACCCGCAAGATCGAAGTTGCCCTGCCGCATCGCATACACGCCCAGGTTGGCCCATGCGGCGGCTTCCTGCGGCCAGGCACGCGCCACATCGTTCATTTTATTGAAGGCGAAGCGCGCTTCGTCGGTTTGGGCGGCAGCAAGACTCACAAAAAAATCGGAGACAGCCCGCAGGTACGCGTCTGACTCTGGTCCGGGACGTTCCGGTTCCTGACTGCCGCAGGCCGCGAGCAGGCTCAGCATTAAAAAAACAACCGCGCTGATTCGTAGCAAATGCATCAATAATCGGGTCTTTAGGGAAGTGTGATGAATCTCATTAAAAAATCTAATTCAGGTCAAACAGCAGGGCGCTGTCGTTGTTGCGCACCGCGATGAGGCGTTTCCGGTTTTGGGCAGCATTCACGAAACTGAGGTGTCGCGTTTCGCCGCGCACGAAAAAGCCGCTTTCCTGAAGCGTAAGCACTTCGAAGCCGTTTTCGGCATCATAAACCAGATGCAGACCCTGACCTGCACCCTGCTTGCCGCCGGTTCCGGGTTTCACCGCGTGCAGGTTGCCGGCCAGCAGCACGTTTGTGCGGCCGCTTTCATCGGCCCAAACGGCTGAGCTGAATACAGGGAAAGCCTGCGCTTCAATCGGGAAGGCCTGCCAGCTGAAACGGCCGTTTCCGTCATTGAGCCAGGCACCCGACTCGAGGCGTTGCACGCTTTTCCGCTTGGCCTGCTGCACCTGCGTACGGCCCAGCAGATGAAACAAATCTCGGGTTGAAAAATCGCGGTAGCTGCTCACCCGCTGATTCAGAAACGGGAATTCGAGCAGCAGTTCCTCCAGCCGGTCGAAGGGATAGAGCGAGTTGTTGCGCTCGATCGCCATTACCGCTGATTCCCGCCCGTCGTCGCCAAATTCATTGATAAGCAGGTGGAAGGGCCGCTCCGGAGAAGCCTCCATCCTGCTGTTGGTACCGAAATTCCCGAGCAGGATGTCGGGCGCACCGTTTCCGGTGAGGTCCGCTATCCGCACATGCTGCCAGAGGCCGCCAAATCCGCCGGGGCCCAGCTCCGCCGTGATGTCGGTCATGCGGCCGTCTTGCGGGCTGAGCACTTTCACGGACATCCACTCGCCGGTTATAATGAGCTCAGGGCGTCCGTTTCCGGTGAGGTCGGCCCAGGCCGCATCTGTCACCATGCCGATTTCCGGCAGATCGGGGTACCAGCTGTCAGTTACGTTGCTGAAATTTCCTTCACCGTCGTTGGCCAGCAAATAGCTTCCGGGCGAAAAGCCGTAGGCCCAGGGCACCGAGCGGCTGCCGATAAACAAATCGGGAGCGCCGTTTCCGGTGAAATCGGCGGCCTTCACAACGCCTCCGTTCAGGAACATGAGCGGGAGCCGGTCAGGCTCGTAGGTAAAACGGCCGTTGCCCTGATTAATGTAGAGCCGGTCGGTGAGGACCTCCTCATTATCCACAAACTGCCCGCCGCCGGTCATCACGTAGAGGTCGGGCAGGCCGTTTCCGGTTGCATCAAAAAACAGAGCGCTGATGTCTTCACCCAGCGCATTCTGATCAAAAAGTTCGGTCTGTGAGGCCACAAAGCGTCCGTCGGACTGCTGCAGGAAAAGGCGGCCCGGCTGCCGAAAAGCGCCGCCGATGTAGAGGTCGTCGAGTCCGTTGCCGGTAACGTCGGCTACGGCAAGCGCCGGACCCTGCGTTGAGAGCTTGTAGGGCATCAGCGGCTCCCGGTTGAAATCGTTAAAGCGGTTTTCTTCATGCACAAAACCCGGCTGCCGTGAAGCGGGGGCCGGGCGCAGGCGGGCGTCGTCAAAACTGCGGTGCAGACGGCTGAAATCGAACTGTCCGGCGGCTTCGTTTTGGTGTAGGGTGATGTGCGCATTGCCCTGAACCCCGCGCAGGGTCTGATAGCGCCAGTCGGGCCACACCACGAGCACGGAGTCAATTTCGGTGAGGCTGCCCAAACCAAAGTGCAGGCGATGATCGACCGAGCTCTGAAAGCCGCGGGTCGGCATCTGCTCCTGATAGAAAATCTGTCCGCCGCCATATAAAATTACTTTGCTGCCGATACCGCCGGTGTTGGGCGCTTCGCCGCGCAGGCTCACGCGCAGAAAGTTCGCGCTGCTGTCCACCACAGTTGTATTGCGGTAAATCCGGGCGGGTTCGTTGATGTTGCTAACAATCAGATCGAGGCGGCCGCTGTTATTGAGATCAGCGTACGCAGCCCCGTTGGAAACCACGGCGTGACCGAAACCCCATTCGCGGCTCACATCCTCAAACTGAAGTCCGCCGTGATTCCGGTACATGTAGTTGGGCACCACCACCGGAGGCATCATGCTGATGGCTTCAAACTCGAGCCGGTCGATATCTTCCGGGTGCGCCTGTTGCCGCAGCACGCGCAGCCGGGCTACAAAGTCGAGGTCGTTCGGGCGGTGCGGCATACCGTTGGTTACGAACACATCCTTAAAACCGCTGTTGTCAAAGTCGGCCAGCAGCGCAGCCCAGCTCCACTCGGTACGTGCCAGGCCCAGGGAAAAGGCCATCTCGCTGAAAACCGGCATCCCGTCGGCATCATTGCCGCGGTTGATTTGCAGGGTGTTGCGTGCGTTTTTGGCACCGAAGCCAAAATCCCGCTTGGTCTGTGCAATCGGCCACAGGTCGGGACCGCCGGAGGTCATGTACACCTCGTACTCTTCGGACATCATGTCGAGAGAAAACACGTCCGGAAAACCGTTGTTGGTGAGGTCGGCGATATCGTTGCCCATGCTCGAGCGGCTCGTATGTGCGAAAACCGAGTACAGCATTTCGGTGAAGGTGCCGTCGCCATTGTTGATGTAGAGGTAATCATCCTCATGGAAATCGTTGCCCACATAAATATCGGGCCAGCCGTTCAGGTTGATGTCCGTTACCGCAACCCCAAGCCCGTAGCCCAGCGCGCTGCTGATGATGCCGGCTTCCTGCGACACATCGGTGAAGCGGTCGCCGTCGTTGCGGAACAGGCGGTCGCCCGCTTTGGGGTCAAAAACCTGCCGCAGCCGCTCGGCCTGACCGTGCGTGCGGTCGCTGTGGAAGGAATGGTTGAGCAGGAACATATCGAGCCGGCCGTTGCGGTTGTAATCAAAAAAGACGGCCTGCGTGGAGTAGCCTTCAAAATCGAGGCCGTAATCGGCCGCCATTTCGGTGAAGGTCATGTCGCCGTTGTTGATGAACAGCTGATTGCGGCCGGATTTTACCAGATAGTTCGAATGGCTCACATAAATATCGAGGTAGCCGTTGCCGGTTATGTCGGCCATAGTTACGCCGGTTGACCACGAGCCCGGCTGATGAATGATGCCGGCCTGCTCGGTGATGTCCTCAAAGCGGTAATCTCCGAGATTTTGGAAAAGGCGGTTGGGTCCGTCGTTGGCCGTGAGGAAAATATCGGGCAGTCCGTTGTTGTTGAGGTCGCCCACCGCAACGCCGCCGCCGTCGTAAAAATAGAGGTAGTTCAGGATGTGAAATTCCGGGGTGCCAATTACCTCATTTGTGAAATTCAGGTTGGTTTGCTGCGGATCGAGCCGCTCAAAGCGGAAATCTCCGGGCTCTTCAGTTGAGGAGCAGGAAAACAGAACCACTGAAAGCGCTGCCAGAAACAGCGGCAAAAAAGAATTAACAGCGGATTTTTTACCTGATGAGTAGTTCATGAGAGATGAGTCCGGAATTCAGGTCAGCAAACAATCCTGACATAAAACCTGATGGGTTGATGTAATGAGAAAACAGTCGGAAACGAAACGTTTAAGTTTTGCAAAAATAACAGCTGAAGCCTACGCCTGCAAGTAAAATCGGCTCGTGAGGCAAATTAGAGCAGGATTCATCAGCTGTTTGTTTCTTAACGCTTTGTGCAGCAAGCTTCCGTTTCTTAACACCGTTTTTAATTTTATGAATATTGTGATTACGAAGGGAGCCTTTCCTCAATCCAGGTCCGGTACGCGCGGTTATCTTTGTAGCTCATCCAGCCGATGTAAAGCTTGTATTCCGCACCGGCGCCCTGTATCTGCAGCTGATTCGCTTTCCATTCGTAACTGCTTATTTCGTGATACCGGATTTCAGCAGTATGAAAGGGCGTAAAGTGAATCGTGAGCTTTTCATCATCACCGCTTGCAAGCAGTGCGGTGTGCTGCGCTATAAAAAAATAATAAAGCAGCACGGTCAGGCTCACGAGAAGTACTGCGGTTAACAGGAGCATCGCCGTGCTGCCGCTCGTTGTGAGCAGCCAGCCCGCATAAAGGGTGAAATAGATAAAGGAAGCCGCCTGAAACCAAAACATCTGTTTTTGCTTCCGGAGGAGCTTCGCGAAGTCGGGTTCCGTTCTGATTGCTGCATCTGCGGTTTTCGCTGCTGTCATAGCTTTCAACTTTCATTTAAGTGATATCGGGTAAGCTTTCAGCTTAAGGCATAGCTTCACCAAATTCAAGTAATTCTCATTCAAGCTTCCTGCTTCGGCTGCTGAGCTCAAAGCCGCTGCAGCCACATGAGCTGATAAGGTTCGAGATCCAGGTGTCCGATTTCCGGGTATTCGCGGCCGGTGATGAGGTCTCTGTGCGGCATGAGGCTGTCACCGTTGGGCAGGTGCGCAATTACCGGATGTTCACAAAAGTTGGCAACGACGCACAGCTTGCCGCGGCTGTTGCTTTTCTCAAAGGCCAGCACGGAGGCGTGGTGCGTCTGCAGCAGTCGCACCCCATTTTCCGCAAACTGCGGGGTTTCGGCCCGCAGCCCCAGCAATTTTTTAAGCCCTCTGAAAAGCCGGCCCCGCGGCCCCTTTTCTTCACGGATCTGCTCGAGGAGCTGCCAGTCGAAAGCCGGCCGATGTACCCAGCGGTTGTCGCCTTTTTTGCCGGGGTCGCTGCTGTAACTGTAATCGTTGAGCGTGCCGGTTTCATCGCCCAGGTACAGCAGGGGGATGCCGCCAATGCTCATGCACAGCCCGTACATCAGCAGGATACGGCCGACCGCATCGGCTGCCCAGGCCTCGTTTTTCATCTCAAGCCCGCGCTCCAGACCCGCGAGCGAGGCCGTTGTGCCGCACACGCGCATGTCGCCGTTCGAAGGGTTGTACTGAAATTTCACCCCTTTGGAAAACGTGCCGGGGAAATCGCCGCAGTAAAACTGATTCAGGAAATTGCGGTGATCAAAGCCGTTAATGCCGAGGGTTGCGGCGTCTTCATCTGCGAAGCTCCAGCCGATGTCGTCGTGGCTGCGCACGTAGTTGATCCAGGCCGTGCCCTCGGGCAGGGTAAAGCGGTATTTGAGCGATTCCCGAAGCAGACGCACCTCCCGTGTAGCCAGGCTTTCCCACAGCAGCGCCATCACCGTCGGGTTGTAGGAAACCTGACACTTGTCGGGGGCAACGTAGGCAATTACGTCGTCGGGGTGCACGATGGCCTCCGACTTAAACAGCAGACCCGGCGCGGCGATGCGTGCACAGGCGTTCAGTGCCCGGATGATGTCGTGTGCCTGCGGCAGGTTTTCGCAGACCGTACCCTGCACTTTCCAGGTAAAGGGCACTGCATCGAGCCGCAGGAAATCCACACCGAGATTGGCGAGGAAAAGCATCTCCCGAACCATCGCCACAAAAACGGCCGGGTTGCGGTAGTTGAGGTCCCACTGATAGTTGTGGAAGGTCGTCCAAATCCACTTTCCGGGCGGCTCGTGCCAGCTGTAGTTGCCGCGGCGCACTTCGGGGAAAATCTCGCGCAGGTTGGGCTCAAAAGCATCCGGAATCCGGCGGTCGTCGAAAATGTAGTAGTAGTCCTGAAACTCTGCCTCGCCTTTTTTGGCGCGCTCAGCCCACTCGTGCTCATCTGAGGTGTGGTTGTTGATGAAATCGAGTACCAGCGAAATGCCGTTGGCAGCCAGTTTTGTGGCAAGCTTTTCGAGCTGTTTCACCGTGCCCAGTGCGGGATTTACCTCGCGGTAACTGCTCACGGCATATCCGCCGTCGTTTTCCTGTTCGGGCGATTTAAACAGCGGCATCAGGTGCAGGTAGGTGATGCCCAGTTCCAGCAGGTACGGAATTTTGGATTCCACCCCTTTGAGGTCGCAGGCGAACAAATCCACGTAGCACACCGCGCCGGCCATTTTGTGCGAGCGGAACCATTCAGGATTTTCGAGGCGGGCTTCGTCGGTTTCGCGTAGTTTTTTGGGGCGGCTTTTCCAGGCCTCGCACAGCACATCGGTGAGCGCGCTCAGATGCAGGCCGAAATCGTACTGATCGTGGTAAAGACCGTGCAGCTGATCAATGAGGCGCGGTGCGAAGACATCGAAGCGCGAGAGCAGCGCTTCCCGCTCGGCTTTCGGGCGGCCCTTAAAGTTGGAAAGCGCCTGCTCGCGGCAGCTGCGCAGCAGGCGTTCTCTGGATTTTGCGGAAAAGTAGGCTTCCATCAGCGGATTTCGTTTAGATGTGTTTCTTCAATAGGTACCATCGCGCCCTGCTGTGCGGCCACAAGGCCGGCGTAGCGGTTGGCCCGGCGCATGGTTTCGACCATCGGGCTGCCTTTGAGCAGGTGATGAATCACGCAGGCGATGAAGGCATCCCCCACCCCGACAGAATCGCCGCTGCTTGTATCGATCGGCTGTGTGGGGTAGTGCGCGTCGGTATCGGCGGTTACGCAGCGGCTGCCGTTTTTGCCCAGGGTGATGATCAGCAGCTTCAGCCCGAATTCGTGCAGCAGCAACCCGCGAAGGTCGCCACTGCCGAGCAGGGCTTCAATTTCGGCGTATTCGTGCTCGTTCACTTTCACCACATCGGCCAGCTGAAACGAGCTTTCGATCAGGGCCCGGCTGAAAAACGGCGGACGCAGATTTACGTCGAGCACGCGCAAACAGCCCGAGGGCACGCTTTGCAGGAAGCGCTCAATGGTGGCCGCAGAGGTTGCCGCGCGCTGCGAAAGCGTAGAAAAGCAGACGGCATCGGTACGGGCGGCCAGCTCCTGAAGGCCGGGATTCCAGCGGATGTCGTCCCAGGCCACATCTTCGGTGATGGCGTAGCTCGCTTCGGAGCCGTTGAAGGTGACCTTCACCGTGCCGGAGGGTTTTCCGGACTCCTGCACAAAGCGGGTGTCGAGGCCGTTTTGGGTGAGGAAGCTCCGGAGCATGCGCCCGGTTTGATCCTGCCCCACGGCGCTCACGAGCAGGGCTTCGTTGCCGAGCTGCGCCAGGTTGTACACCACATTGGCCGGAGCCCCGCCCGGCTTCTCATACTCCGGAAACTGATCGGTGAGCACTTCTCCGAGGCCGACGATTGTTTTGGGCATGGCTAAAAAGGTTTTGTTTTGTTTTTATCGATGGATGGGCTTCCGGGTCGGATCCGGTGGCTGTTGCGTCCTTCGGGAGGTGCTGCCGGCCGGATGCCTGTTGCGGCCGGAACCGGCAACAGGCTCTGCTGCCTGAAAAGGCCCGGGGCGGGAGATGCGCCCGTGAGCACATCCCCCGTTACCCCCACAAAATGCGGGAACGGCCTAAAAAATGACGAGCAGGGCTACAATCAGCACCAGCAGGGCCACGGCCTGATACCGGTAGTTGTAGTAAAACGGAAGGTCGCTGAGCGATTCGGTTTCGGCGTGGAAGAATTTGGGCGTCCAGATGAGGGCTTCCCAGTCTTTGTCGGGGTCGGGACCCGTGAGCAGGCTGACGCCCACCAGAATGACCGAGCAAAGAATGAAAATGAAGCCCGCCAGATACAGGTAGTGCGGCAGCGCATTTTCGGCGCCGGTGATATTGATGTAGAACTGATAGCCGATGCTGAGCGCGCTGAGGGTGACCCCCGTTACAATGGAGGCGTTTGCGCCCCGTGTGTTGATGCGCTTCGAGAACAGGCCGAAAGCGAACAGGGCCACAATGGGCGGACAAATGAACGAGAGCACCATTTGCAGGTAATCCCAGAAGGACTCAAATTTGATGATCTGCGGGGCCCAGAGCGCGGAAATAACCATGAGCACCATGATGGTGATTTTGGCCACGCGCATGGCGTCATCCTGCGTGGAATTTGGGCGGAATTTCTTGTAGAAATCGAAGGTGAAGAGGGTCGAGGCGGCGTTGAGACCGCTATCCACGCTGCTCATGAGGGCTGCGATGAAGCCGGCGAGGGTGATACCGAGCAGACCGACCGGAAGGAGATCAAAGATCAGGGCGGGGTAGGCGTTCACGGCTTCGATGCTGTCGCCGTAGAGGATGAGGGCCATCACGCCGGGCAGCACCATAATGAAGAGGGTTGAGAGCTTGAGGAAACCTGCGAAGAGCGCACCCCACTGCCCCTGACGCGTATCTTTGGCGGCCAGCGCCCGTTGTGCGATAAACTGATTCGTGATCCAGAAGTAGAAGCCCAGCAGGAACACCCCGGAGAACAAACCGGGCCAGGGCAGATCGGGATCGTCGATACCGCGCACGATACTGAGGTGATCGGCACTCACGCCCGCAGCTGCAACGCCAGCCGTAATTTCCTCCCAGCCGCCGATCATGTTCCAGGCGGCCACGGTTACGAAGATGGAGCTAACAATCAGCAGCACGGCCTGAACCGTATCGGAATACACCACCGAAGCGAGACCGCCCAGCAGCGTATAAAAGGCCGCGAAAATGGAAATTCCCCACACGATGGTAACGATTGAAAGCTCAGGGAAGGCCATTTTTACCACAACGGCACCGGCGTAGAGGCCGGCGGCGATATCCACGAAAACATTGAGAGTCATGGTAACGCCCGAAAAATAGTAGCGGGCAAAGCTGCCGTAGCGGCGCTCGAGAAACTCGGGCACGGTGTAGATTTTGTTGCGCAGGTAGTACGGCAGGAAAAACACGGCAAACAAAATGAGCACGAAGGTTGCCATCCACTCATAGCTGAAGTTGGCAAAGCCTGTACGGTAGCCGCTTTCGGCCAGGCCCACGAGACTGATGCTGCCCATATTGCTGGCAAAAAGCGAAAACCCGATGATGGGCCAGGTGAGCGAGCGCCCTGCAAGAAAGTAGTCGTCCTGATTCTTGTTTTTGTCCTTGAAATACAGTCCCAGCCAGATGATGAACACAAAATAGAGTGCGATGATCACATAATCGATCCACGCAATGCTGACGTCAAATTCCATGGGCTTGCCTCATTAGTTGATTCAGAAACCGCCGCCGGCAAGGCTTGTTTGCGGTTTCAGGTAGCAGATTAGGTCGTGTTAGCGTACAGCTTCCACCCTTGTGAAAGCGCTTTTAATTTATCTGCATGAAGGCTGTGATGGAAATAAAATCATGCAAACGTTTGCATTAGGGAAAAACGGGACTTCGGGGTATTTTTTTAGGGAAATACCAACACTCAAAAATGAAGTTTTATGGGCACCTCATGAGCCGGGCAACGATCAAAGACATTGCGCGGGAAGCCGGCGTTTCGCCCTCCACGGTGTCGCGGGCACTTGCCGATCACAGCGCCATCAGCGGGGCCACGAAATCCCGCATTGAAGCCATTGCGCGACGCCTGCACTACCGGCCCAACCTGCAGGCCAAATCCCTCCGGACCCACTCCACTAAAACGATCGCGCTCATTCTGCCGGAAATCAACTCTTTCTTTGTACCGGAGATGATGTACGGCATCAACTCGGCCGCAGCCGAGCGGGGTTTTTCGGTGATGATGTTTCAGTCCGACAATCAGCTCGAGCGGGAAAAGGCGCTGCTGTGGTACGCAACGGAGCTCAGCGCCGACGGCATCCTGCTGAGCCTGAGCGAGGAAAGCGAGAACCTCGATCATGTGCAGCAGCTTGTGCAGAGCGGCACCCCCGTGCTGCTGCTCGATAAAACCGGCCGCGCGGAGGAATTCCCGGGCATCACCATCGATGGTGCCGGCACTACGGCGCGGGCCGTTGCGCATCTGCTCGAAAAAGGGCACCGGCGCTTTGGGGGCGTATTTGGCCACCCGGCGCTGAGCATCACCCAAAACCGAAGGAGCGGCTACCTGCACGCGATTGATCAGGCCGGGCTAAGCGAGATGCAATGCCCCACCCTGGAGGTGACCCAAATTCTTGAAATCTCCCAAAATCTGCGGCGCTTTCTTGCAGCTTTCCCCGACCTTACCGCCCTCTTCCTGATGTCGGATGAGCTGATGGTGCACACTCACCATGAGCTCTGCGCCATGGGCATCCGCATCCCGGAGCAGCTCTCCCTCATCGCCATCAGCGACGGCATCGCACCCTACTACCTGCACCCCAACATCACCCATCTGCACCACTCCGGCTTCGAAATGGGGTATCAGGCCGCCCGCACGCTCACCGATGCCATCAAAGCACAAAAGAACGACGGCACCCGGCTGAAGTCAGCCGTGCTCGAAACTAAACTGTGCGTGCTCGATTCGGTGCGGCAACACTTGCAGCTATGATTGAAGCCCCTTCTAAGACGCAGTAACACTTCAATAATATTCAGAAAGAAATGCGGGGCTACCGGAAAATCAGATTAAAAAAACCGCGCAAATCCGGCCCAATCTGCCCAAATCTGCGTGTCATAACCCTAAGCATTCACCATTTTTTCGGCCAAAGCCCTGAGGCGGGCGCGGCGCTCGGCGGACTGCGCGAGGTCGTTGTGAAGGCGTTCGCTTATTTTGGCAAGATGCGCATCCTGATAGGAAAAGGCGATGTTTTTGACCTGATTGTAGCGGGCTTCGGTGGCTTCGTGTGTGAGTTCGCCGGCCGTAAGGGCCCGGGCCGCGCCCCAGTCGATATGGATCATCAGCGGGATGCCGGGCACGAGCGGATTTGGTTTATCGGGCACAACGATGAAGTTGGCCGCGTGCCAGTCGCCGTTTTCGACCCCCATCACCTCACAAACCTGCTGATGCAGCTGAATGAATTCATACACTTCCGGACTCAGGCGGTCATGCTGCTCGAGCACGTACTCCTGCAGGGTCGGGCCGGTAACAAAGGGCTCGGTGATGTAGCCAAGCAGGGAACAAAGCTCCACCTTATGATGAAACAGATGGTTGAGCCGCTCGATGAGGCCCTCCTCCAAAATCAGGCGGATGCGTCCGGCGGAGGTAACAAGGGCGCCGTCCTGCGTGAGGCGCGGCCGGTTTTCGGGCTTGCCGTTGTGCGTTGCCGCCGCGAGATGCGCTTCGTGAAAAGGCTCCGGGCCCGGCTGCTTTACCACACAACCCAGCTCCGGGGCGATCATTACCGCGCTGCAGCGGCCGCGGCCCATGATGTATTCGGCCTTGAGGATGAGCATAAGGCCGGTTTCGCGCAGGAGCTCATCCTGCCAGTTTTTCAGGGCTGAGGCCGTTTCGGCATCCTTCTCAAAAAGCGCGGTACGGCGGCGCTCCTCGATGCGGGCGAGCTGACCCAGCAGCTCATCCAGCAGAACTACCCGCGGCACGCCCGGTTTTTTGCCGTCGGGGCGGGTGAGCGGGCCTTCATCACGGATATCTTCGTAGAGGCTGAGGGCGCAGGCTGTCATGTTTTCGGTCGTGCTGTTGAAGCCCCGTGTTTCGCGCCACTCCAGCATACGCAGCACCGCAGCGCAGACTTCCTCCGGAGTTTCGAAGCCGGTCTCCTGACCGAGGCGGGCGGCGACCAGGGCCGGGTCAGCGCCCAGCCAGTTTACGGCCTGCCCGTACTCCGTGAGGGTAATCGCGTACCGAAGCAGCGGATCGGAAGCTGCCTCCGACCATTTGGCGGCCATCACCCCAAACCAGACCGGCGACCAGCCCCCGAGGTTGCGGGTCAGGAAGGTGTCATCCCCTGTGAGGTGCTCAACCGGCACGAGGCGGTCGGTCGTGAGCTGCTGCACGAACCCATGCGGGTTATCCCGCATTAGCAGCGCAGCCATCCCGGGCTGCTCTTTCAGCATTTTGGCCCAAAGGGCTTCGGCATCAGCGGAGGCCCGCTGCTTAATGATGCCGGCCTTAGCGCCTGTTTTTCCGGCCGGAGCCGGGAGTAAAAAATCCACAATATCATCCCGGTTCAGGGGGATGTTCACTACACGAAAGGCCGAATCAGCTTGCATTTTTTTCGAAATTTTAATCCGCATTGGTAATTCAGCCCATAAATAAAAAGAAAGTCCCTGCAACGCAAACCGCGCCGCCGCTTTACAGGGCACATATTTTCAGGGTGATGCGCACCGCAGCAGCAGAGACCTGTCCGGCAGCTGTGCGGTTTTTGTTTGTAAAAGACCCGGACCGTACCTGCATCCAAGCCGCAGAATGCTTAGTTTAAGGATTGTTGGTTAATCGAAGCGACCATCACCCAAACCACTGAATAACAATATTTTAACAACTCACTCTTTTTGCCGACCGGCATCAACTCAGCATATTCATGAACAGATTTTCCCACCTGCACTGCCATACCCAATTCAGCCTGCTCGACGGGGCTGCGAGTATCAAAGACCTTGTAAAAAAAGCCAAAGAACAGGAGATGCCGGCTATGGCCATCACCGATCACGGCAATATGTTCGGAGTTCCTTCCTTCGTGCGGGAAGCCAAAGGGGCAGGCGTTAAACCGATAATCGGCTCTGAGTTTTACATCACGCCGGCGGGCATGGGCGACCGGGAGAACCGCACCCGTTACCATCAGGTGCTGCTGGCCAAAAACATGACCGGCTATAAAAATCTGGTTAAACTCTGCTCTCTCGGCTATGTGGATGGCCTGTACTACAAGCCGCGCATCGACAAGGAAATCCTGGAAAAATATTCCGAAGGGCTTATAGCAACGACCTGCTGCATCGCGAGCGAGGTCAACAAAACCATAGTCGAAAAAGGCGAAGACGAAGGCCGGAAGGTTTTTGAATGGTACCTCAATCTTTTTGGAGAGGATTATTACATCGAAATTCAGCGGCACAACCTGCGCGATCAGGATACCTGTAACGCCGTGCTGCTCAGGTGGGCGAAGGAGTACAATGTGAAGGTGATCGCCACCAACGACAGCCACTATGTGAACCGCGAAGACTCCGAAGCCCACGACATTCTGCTTGCGCTACAGACCAACGCCGACCTCAACGACCCGAACCGTTTCCGGTTTACAGACGACCACAATAACCTGAACCCGGAGTTCTACCTCAAAACACCCGAGGAAATGCTTGAGCTCTTCCGGGATGTGCCGGAAAGCATCGACAATACCGCTGAAATTGCGGACAAAGTGGAGAACTTCGAGCTGAAGTCGGAGCTCCTCCTCCCCCACTACCCCGTGCCTGAGCCGTTCAAAAATATGGACGACTTCCTGCGCCACAAAAGCTACGAAGGGGCAAAAATCCGCTACAAAGAACTCACAGCGGAGGTAACCGAGCGTATTGAAACCGAGCTCAAAATTATTGAAAAAATGGGCTTTGCGGGCTACTTCCTTATTGTGGAGAGCTTCACAACCGAGGCCCGCAGGCGGGGCGTTTATGTGGGGCCGGGCCGGGGTTCTGCCGCCGGCAGCATCGTGGCCTACTGCATCGGCATTATTAACATAGACCCCCTCAAATACGACCTGCTTTTTGAGCGCTTTCTGAACCCCGAGCGCGTGAGTCCGCCGGATATCGATATCGATTTCGACGATCACGGCCGGCAGCAGGTAATCGATTACGTGGTTGAGCAGTATGGCCGGCAAAACGTGGCTCAGATTGTGACCTACGGCACCATGAAGGCGAAAACCGCCATCCGGGATGTAGGCCGCGTGCTTCGGGTTCCGCTGCCGGAAGTAATGGCGATTTCGAAACTCTTCCCCGAAAAACCAGGCCTTGATACCTTCGCGAAAGTACTCGACCCGGAGAAAAACCCGGATTCTGCAGAGGAAATCCGGAACCTGTTCAATCACCCCGACGAGCAGATCCGCAAGATGATGAAGTACGCGAAGGTGCTCGAAGGCTGTGCACGGCAGACCGGCATCCACGCGGCGGGCGTAATTATCGCACCCGGAGAGGTGTCGAATTACGTGCCGGTAGCCTTATCGAAGGATAAGGACGTCATCACACAGTACGACGGCCCGAGTGCGGAAGATTGCGGCCTGCTGAAGATGGACTTCCTCGGGCTGAAGACGCTCTCCATCCTCAAAACAGCCATCGCAAACGTGAAGGAGTCATTCGGGAAGGAATACGACCTCGATGACATCCCCCTTGATGATGAAAAAACCTACGAGCTGTATCAGCGGGGCGAAACCGTGGGCACCTTTCAGTTTGAGAGCGACGGCATGCGCAAATACCTGCGCGAGCTGAAACCCACCGTAATGGACGACCTCATCGCCATGAACGCGCTGTACCGGCCGGGCCCGATGCAGTTCATTCCGCAGTACATCAACCGGAAGCACGGAAAAGAAAAGGTCGATTACCCGCATGATGACCTGCGGAGCATCCTTGAGCCGACCTACGGTATCATGATTTATCAGGAGCAGATCATGAAAGTGGCCCAGAAAATGGGCGGCTACTCGCTGGGCGAAGCCGACATTTTGCGCCGGATTATGGGCAAGAAGAAGCCCGAGCTGATGGTACTTGAGGAGGAAAAGTTTATTTCACAGGCCATCGGGCTGGGCTACGACAAGAAAGTTGCCAAAGAAGTTTTCGACAAAATGTCGTTGTTTGCGGGCTACGGCTTCAACAAATCGCACTCCGCGGCCTACTCCGTACTTGCCTATCAGACGGCCTACTTCAAGGCGCATTATCCCGCGGAGTTCATGGCGGCGGTGCTCACGCACAACATGGGTGATATCAAAAAAGTATCGCACTTTATTGAGGAAGCGAGCGCAATCGGCCTCACGGTTGATGTGCCGAACATCAACACCGGTGCGGGTAAATTTGTGGTGAAAGACGGCCGCATTCAGTACGGTATGGAAGCCATCAAGGGTGTAGGCGGAAACGCAGTCGTGGCGATTGTGGAAGCCCGCAAAGAAGAAGGCCCGTTCAAATCGCTCTTTGACTTCACCTACCGGGTCGATCTGAAATCGTGTAACCGAAAAACCATCGAAAGCCTGATTCAGGCCGGGGCGCTGGACGATTTCACCAAAAACCGGGCGCAGCTGCTCGAAAGCCTGGATGATGCCATCACCTACGCCGTGCGCAAGCAGGAGGAAAAAAACCGGAATCAGTTCAGCCTATTCGGCGACGGCACTGCCGGCGGCGGCGACATGGCCGAGCCGCGGCTGCGCGAAGGCGTGGCATGGACCAACATGGAGCGCCTCAAGCGCGAACGTGAGCACATCGGCTTTTTCCTCAGCAGTCATCCGCTGGATAAATTCCGGGAGGATATCCGGCTGTTCAGCTCGCACACCCTTCACCCCGACTCCATCAAAAACTGCAAAGACCGCGATACCATACGGCTTGCGGGCATCATCACAAGCTCGCGGATTGTACGCGACAAAAAAGGGCGGCCCATGGCTTTCTGCCAGCTCGAAGACGAAAACGGCAGCATCGAAACCATTGCCTTTTCCGAAGCCTACGACAAGTACCTGAACCTGCTCAGCACCGATACCATCGTGATGGTTGAAGGAAACGTGGATACGCGCCGGGGCGAACCGCAGATTGTGGTACGCACGGTTGACCGCATTGAGAACGTACGGGAAAAGAATCAGGGGCGGATCAAACTGAACCTCACCCTCGACACGCGATTTGTAACCGAAGATGATATTCAGCACCTGATTGGCCTTTTGCAGCAGCACAAGGGTCATACAAGCCTGGGGCTACGCATCACCAACGATCACATTCAAAACCTTTCTATGAATTCCCGAAAGTTTGTCGTTGATCCATCCGATGAACTTATAAAAGAAATCCGCAAAGTTCTGGGCAGGGATATGGTGGCCCTTAGCCTGAAAGAATATGGTGCAGCTAACTGATTGCGGCACAGTTCTTGCTAATTTCAACCTATCAATAACAAAAGAAACCGGAACGAACTCACCCTTCACCGCGTTTTCAAAATCAAATACAAAACCAATAAAATCATGGCATCAGAAACGACATTAGAACTCACCGACACTAATTTTGACGAGCTTGTACTCAAAGCCGAGCATCCCGTACTTGTGGATTTCTGGGCAGAGTGGTGCGGCCCCTGCCGCCGGGTTGGCCCGCTGGTTGATGAGCTTTCCAAAGAATACGAAGGCAAAGCTGTAATCGGCAAAGTTGATGTTGACAGCAACCCGCAGGTTTCCATGAAATATCAGATTCGCAGCATCCCTGCCCTTCTGATTTTCAAAAACGGCGAAGTTGTAGATCAGATCATTGGCGCAGTGCCAAAATCAGTTCTCAAAAAGCAGCTCGACGCACAGCTGTAAGATTCTCTAATCGATACATAAACCCCCTAAAAAAGGCAGAGTCTGACAACTCTGCCTTTTGTTTTTAAAGGAATTGCACCCAAAGCTGTTCGGCA
>JAFIET010000119.1 GCA_020832405.1 Balneolales bacterium | reverse complement strand
GCTGATTCAGGGGAAGTAAAACTGGGCGACCTGGATGTACTCAACCATAAAGATGAAGTGCGGCGCATCCTTGGCTACCTCCCGCAGGAGTTCGGGGTGTATCCCAAGGTTTCTGCCCTTATGCTGCTGGATCATCTGGCCCTGCTCAAGGGGTTTCGCAACAAGACCGAGCGCAGCGAAATGGTGGATTATCTGCTGCAAAAAGTGAATCTGTTCGAGCACCGCAAAAAGGCCGTGAGCAGCTTTTCGGGCGGTATGCGCCAGCGTTTCGGCATAGCCCAGTGCCTGATTGGCAGTCCGGGACTGGTAATCGTGGATGAGCCCACCGCCGGACTCGATCCCGGCGAACGGAACCGTTTCTACACTATTTTAAGCGAAATCGGGGAGCAGACCATCGTGATTCTTTCCACCCACATCGTGCAGGATGTACGCGAACTCTGCACCCAAATGGCCATCATGAACGAGGGACGGGTTCTGTTTGAAGGCAGCACCGACGAAGCCCTGTCGCTCATCAACGGCAAAGTGTTCGAAAAACAGGTCGAAAAACAAGACCTTGAGGCCTTCCATGCCCAATACAGCGTACTCAGCTCTAAAATGGTCGGAGGCCGGCCCCGCGTTCACGTGCTGGCCGACACCCATCCCGGCGACGGCTTCGCTCCCGCCAGCGAATCCTTAGAGGATGTCTATTTCGCCAAACTCAACAACATCATCTAACCGGGGGCAAATCTATGTGGACATTTATCAGGTACGAGCTGTCTTTCTGGCTGCGTCGGCCCATGCTGTGGATTTTCCTCACCCTGGTTACGGTAATGGTAGGGGCTGCGGTCTCTTCTGACTTCGTATCCATCGGCGGCGGAACGACAGATACTGTTTTCCGCAATGCGCCAACAGCCATACAGCAGTTGTATGCGATTATGGGTATTGTAACCCTGCTCATGATTACCGCCTTCATGAATTCGACGGCCAACCGCGACATCAGCAGCGGGATGGCGGCCCTGGTTTACTCCAGTCCCATTCGCAAGCGGGATTACTTCTTCGGGAAATTTATCGGTGCTTTTATCATCTCCTGCATACCGGTAATGGGTACAAGTTTAGGGATGCTTATCGGCCCGTTAATGCCGTGGGCCGACGCCAACCGCTTCGGTGAGGTTTTCTGGGGCGCCCACCTGCAAGCATTTCTTACACTTGGTGTGGCCAATACGCTCATTATGGGTATCCTTGTTTTTGCTCTTGCCATTACCTTTCGCAACACGATGACCTCCTTCGTGGGTGCCATGATCATTCTGGTGATGGTAAGCATAAGCAGCGGCCTGGCAAGTAATCTGGACAGAGAATGGATTGCCGCACTCTCAGATCCCTATGGCCTTACGGCCCTCGACCAGGTATCCCGGTTTATGAGTATTGACGAGCAAAACACCCTCACGGCCCCGTTCAGCAGCTGGTTTTTGTGGAACCGTCTGGTTTGGGCTGGTATCTCACTGATGGTAATGGGCGGGCTTTATCTGCGCTTTTCTTTCACCACCCGGGAGCGCAGCTGGTCCTGGCGGAAGAAGAAATCCGCTCTTCCGGATACGAATGAGGTACTCTTCAAACCGGTTTCTTCGCTTCCCCGCCGCACCTTTGCAACACCCGCCGGCAGCGGCTTCTCGTGGACGGTCCTGCTGGGGTTAACCCGGTTCCAGGCCCTCTCCATCATTCGCAATCAGGTGTTTCTGATTATCCTGCTCATTGGCCTCATCAATCTTGGGTTTAACCTGAGTTTCTTCAGCGACTTTTACGGAACATCGGTCTATCCCACGACCTACTCCGTGGTAGATCGCATTATCGGCGGATTCTATGCCTTTATGGTTGGTATTATCATCTTCTACACCGGCGTTCTCGTTTGGAAAGAGCGTGATGCCAAGATAAGCGATATGCTTGATGCGAGTTCCATTGGAACAGGTACTGTATTTATGTCGAAATTCATTGCCATGATGCTGGCGCTGGCCGCCATTCAGGTCGTGCTCATCGTCACGGGCATCATCACCCAGCTGCTGTTTGGCTACACCCAGATCGACCTGAATCATTACATCGTGGAGCTGCTGGTGATGGATATGTTCACATTTGCCAAGATGGTTGCGATGGCTCTGTTCGTTCATACCCTGGTGAACAACCGGTATGTTGGCTATTTCGTGGTAGTTGCGTTCATCATTGCACGGGCATCCCTTCAGGGTGCGCTGCGTACGGAATTCAACATGTTCATCTTGTGGAGTGAACCCTCACGCATATTTTCCGACATGAACGGGTACGGTCCGTTTATTCCCGGCATGTTCTGGTTCAGTGTGTACTGGGCGTTGCTGGTGGGACTGCTCATCATCGCAGCCTATTCCTTTTTCGTGCGCGGACATCACAACCGGTTCCGTGACCGGCTAAAAGAGTCGGCGCTGCGCTTTCGTAAAGCCCGTGTTCCGGCTTTGGGACTGCTCACCGCGTTTCTGCTCACGGGGGGATGGATTTACTACAACACGGCTGTGCTGAACACCTATATGTCGTCCAAAGAAAGGGAGCAGATTCAGATGAGCTATGAGCTCACCTACAAGCACTATGAGGGTATTCCACAGCCCCGTTGGGTGCATTTCGACTACGAAATCGATATTTATCCCTACCAGCGGGACCTGTTTGTGCGGGCATCATCCATCGTGGTAAATAAAACCGATGTACCGCTGGATTCGCTTCATTTCACCCTGCCCGGATCGGTTCGGCCGGAGGACATCCAAATCGACATTCCCGGTGCAACGCTGGTTCTGGACGACGCCCGGCACGGGTACCGTATTTACACCCTTGCCCGGCAGCTTATGCCCGGCGACAGTCTGACCATTGGAGTACGCTCCGAAATCGTAACCCGGGGGTTCGAAAACGAAGTCTCGTTTACCTCGCTCACCCAAAACGGAACCTTCTTCAACAACTTCGACATAATGCCGTCTTTTGGCTATCAGGCAGGGTATGAGATTCAGAGTCCGACCCGCCGTACCCGCCTGGGGCTTCCCGAGCGTGCGCGAATGCCCGTTCTTGACGAGTACGACCTCGTGAGTCGGGGCAATCATTACGTGAGCGGGGATTCCGACTGGATTACCATGCGGGCGGTCATCAGCACTGCCCAAGATCAGATAGCCGTGGCACCCGGAAGCCTGAAACGGGAGTGGAATAAGGACGGGCGCCGGTATTTCGAATACGAGCCAGACTACAAAACGCTGAACTTCTACGCCTTCATGTCGGCTCGTTACGAGGTAGCCCGCGAACGCTGGAACGACATCGATATTGAAGTGTACTACGCGCCCCGCCATGCCATGAACGTACCCAACATGCTGGCCTCCATCCGTCAGTCGCTGGAGTATTTCACCACCCACTTCGGTCCGTACTACCACAGTCAGGCACGCATCATACAGTTTCCGCGGTACAGCACCTTCGCCCAGGCCTTCCCCGGCACCATGCCTTACAGCGAGGGGATCGGATTCATCAGCGACCTGCGCAATTTGGGTCCCGGCGACATCGACCCCGTATTCTACGTGGTAGCCCACGAAATGGCGCATCAATACTGGGCGCATCAGGTAATCGGGGCCCGCATGCAGGGTGCCGAAATGCTCAGCGAAACCTTCTCGCAGTATGCGGCGCTAATGGTTATGGAGCAGGCCTTCGGACGGGAGCAGATGGATAAATTCCTGCGTCATGAAGTCAATTCCTACCTTCGGGGACGGGCGCGAGAACGCATTGCGGAGCGTCCGCTGATGCAGGCCGAGCAGCAGGGCTACATCTATTACAACAAGGGTTCCATTGTGATGTACTACCTCAAAGAAATGATAGGGGAGGAAAACGTGAATCGCGCGTTGCGCTCGCTCATTGATACCTACGGCTATCAGGAGCCGCCCTATCCGACCTCCATCTCGGCCGTACGGGCATTCCGAGATGTAACCCCCGACTCCCTGCAATACCTCATCGAAGACCTTTTCGAAACCATGACCTTCTTCACCAATACCGCGGTGAGCGCTGAGTTCGAACAGGACGGAGACGAATACATCGTAACACTGACCACCCGTACCGAGAAATTCCGGGCCGACTCGTTGGGTGTGCTCGTGCCCGTGCCCCTGAACGACTACATCGACATCGGCATCTTTGCGCGCCCGGAGCAGGGATTGAGACTTGGCGAGCCGCTGCTTATGGAGCGGGTACACATCACCGAGGCGGAAAACACCTTTGTGAGGCGGGTTTCGTCAGAACCGAGGGAGGCCGGCATCGATCCGTGGAACTACCTCATCGACCGTCAGCCGGAGACCAATACCCGCCGGGTGACGCGCCGGTAAAAGGTCAGCCTGATTCCTGCTGCTTTGGCAGTTCAGCCTCTTTGTTTTTTGGGAAAACGCCGTGCACATCACTGTCAGTCGTGCCAACCCGAAAGCCCCCAAGCCTGCGGCTAATCCCGTGCTTTGGGGGTTTTTGGATGCCCTGCATCGCGGCCTCAAACACGCACCCGGTAGCGTACAACCTTTGGAATACCCTTTTAGACCAGGTGAGCTGAGAAAAAACAAAGACGAGAAAACCAGTGAAATTTCGGTTTGACCCGAAAAATTTAGCTAAATATTTCGGTTAGAATCGAAAATTCTTTAGTTTCGGGTATGATTAAACGAAATCTTCAATCCATACTTGAGCAAAAGCTGAAGGACGGGAAAGTCCTTATAATTCTTGGCCCGCGTCAGGCAGGCAAGACTACGTTGCTCAGAAACCTTGTTAAAAACAATGAGGTGAGTGCATTATGGTGGAATGGAGATGAAACAGATATCAGGGCGCTGCTTCAGGACCCTACCTCAACACAGCTAAAAAAACTGATCGGCAGCTACAGGGTTTTGGTGATTGATGAAGCGCAGCGTATCGAAAATATTGGTCTTGTTATCAAGCTGATTTACGACAACATCCCCGGTGTAAAAGTTATAGCAACGGGATCATCGGCTTTTGAGCTGGCCAACCGAATCAAAGAGCCGCTGACCGGGTGGAAATGGGAGTACTTCTTATACCCGCTTTCCTTTGATGAAATGGTGCAGCATCACGGGTTTTTAGAAGAAAAAAGGTTGCTGGAACAGCGGCTCATTTACGGGTACTACCCGGAAGTCGTAACAAGTTCGGGAAACGAGAAAGAGACCTTGCTTCAGCTGGCGGATAGTTACCTATACAAGGATATTCTCACCTGGGAGAACGTCCAAAAACCGGAAAAGCTCGAAAAACTTATTCAGGCACTTGCCTTTCAGCTGGGTAACGAAGTCTCGTATCTCGAGCTTTCAAGACTGACGGGTATTGATAAAGAAACCGTAGAGCGGTATATCATGCTGCTGGAGCGGGCTTTTGTGGTGTTTCGTTCGGGCGCATTCAGCCGAAATCTGCGCAAAGAGCTATCCAAAGCAAGGAAGATATATTTCTACGACAACGGCATCCGAAACGCGGTTATCCGCAATTATGCACCCCTCTCATTGCGGCAGGATACAGGTGCGCTATGGGAAAACTTTTTGATTTCGGAGCGGATGAAGTTCCTTCAAAAGAAGGCATGGTTTGCCAATTCATTTTTTTGGCGAACACACGACCGGCAGGAGATAGATTATATCGAAGAAAGGGACGGTATCCTTTACGCCTTTGAATTTAAATGGGGAGAGCACACCAAAGCGAAATTCCCCGCAATCTTTCGGAAAACCTACCCGGAGAACGAAACAGCTGTCATCAACCGAAGCAACTTTGACGCCTTTATTACGGATATCTCCTCATAGTGCAGGCCGGCAACTTTTCTCTGATCCTTTAACAAGCAGAGCAGCTTAATCAAACAAGCCAACTCCTCCAATTCAATTCAATTAGAGGAGTCAGACTCCTTCAATTCATATAAATTGAAGGAGCTGTATTCCTGTAATTTTACTAAATTGAAAGAAAATCGAGTAAGAAAACAGGAAATATAAATGATACAAAGAAGTCTGAACCCGGAAAGCCATCTAAAAAAAGGAAAGGTTCTTATTCTTTACGGAGCCCGGCAGGTAGGCAAAACAACCCTTGTAAAAACACTGCTGACACAACCTGACCGAAGGTATGCGTTTTATACAGGTGATGATCTTCCCTTTGCTACAGCGTTTGGGAAATGTGATTTGCAGATTATTAAAAATATGGTGCAGGGGCTTGATTTGCTTTTAATTGATGAAGCGCAGAAGATAGAGCGAATCGGTACAGCGCTAAAACTTGTGGCTGACCATTTTCCGGATTTGTATGTGGTGGTTACAGGATCTTCCTCCTTTGATCTTGCCAACTCAACTGAAGAACCGCTTACTGGCCGCAAAAATGTACTCACCCTGTTTCCGCTCTCCATGCAGGAAATTGCAGCTGAGCTAACGCCTTGGGAGGCTGCACGCAGGCTGCACGAACTGCTGATTTACGGCTCCTATCCCGAAGTTTTTTCCCTCGATTCCTTCAGGGAAAAAGAAAACCGCATCACGGAAATAAAAAACGCATATCTGATTAAAGACATACTTGAATTTCAGCTGCTCAAACGGTCGCACGTAATTCTTGATTTGCTGAAACTCCTCGCTTTTCAAATCGGCAGTGAGGTCTCGACGGTTGAGCTCGGTAAGCAGCTCGGGCTGGACTATAAAACAGTGCAGCGTTATCTCGACTTGCTCGAAAAGTCGTTTGTGCTGGTTTCCCTTCAGGGATTTTCAAGAAACCTGCGAAAAGAAGTGTCAAAAATGAAAATGTACTACTTCATGGATCTCGGTATCCGCAATGCGGTTATTGCGAACTTTAACCCGATTGAATTGCGCAATGATGCTGGTCAGCTCTGGGAAAATTTCATGATCATTGAGCGTATAAAGCGAAACGCGTATTCGGGAAAAACAGCGAACTATTATTTCTGGCGAACTTATGATCAGAAAGAGATTGATCTGATTGAAGAAAGCGGGGGAAGCCTGCGTGGTTTTGAGTTTAAGTGGAGCTCCAACCGCAGGGTAAAAGCACCCAAAGAGTGGCTACAAACGTACGACAACGCCACCTGGGAATGCATCACCCCTGAAAATTATACGGCATTTGTTCAGTAAGGGGCGTTGGAG